>JAEYEN010000090.1 GCA_023403375.1 Bacillota bacterium | reverse complement strand
GATTTTTGCTTTTAATTTAGACTTATCTTTTAGTTTATAATACTTTTTTAGATTATAATACTTTTAAATATTTTATTTATTTTCGTCGTATTCCCGTTTAAGTTTTTCAAATGCGGGAAGCGAGTTTTCTATCGTCTTTTTATCCACGCAATAAGCGATTCTCACATACCCTTTAACGCCGAAATCGTCGCAGGGAACAACGAGTAATTCGTGCGATTTTGCGCGTTCAAAAAACTTATATGCGTCTTGTTCCAAAGCCTTTACAAAAAGATAAAACGCGCCGTCGGGTTTTACACATTCGTAGCCGAAAGAAGTTAAAGCGTTAAATAATAAATCTCTGTTTTCTTTATACGCTTTGACGTTGCACTCGCAGTCTGCGCACTTTGCTATAACTTTCTGGAACAGACTTGGCGCGCAAACGTATCCTAACGACCGCCCTGCGCCGCAAACCGCCGCGTAAAGTTCTTTACTGTTTTCCGCTTTGGGGTTTACCGCGATATACCCTATACGTTCGCCGGGGAGCGATAACGCTTTTGAATAAGAATAGCAAACAAGACAGTCATCGTAATAGTTCATTAAATACGGCACTTTAATATCGTCGTAAACCAGAACCCTGTACGGCTCGTCGGCAATCATATATATCGGGTTCCCGTATTCAACCGACTTCTTTCTTAAAATATCCGAAACCGCTTTTAATTTTTCTTCGGTATACACCACGCCGCTTGGGTTGTTTGGCGAATTTATAATTACCGCTCTGGTTTTTTCGCTTATTTTACTTTCAAAGTCTTCTAAATCTATCTGAAAAGTTTTCTCTTCCGGCCGGGATATTATAAGCACGCCGTCCGCATTTTCAACGAAAACTCTGTATTCGGTGAAAAAAGGAGCGAAAACAACAACTTCTTCGCCGCGGTTCAAAATCGCTTTCAGCGAAATGGTAAGCGAAGCGGCGGCGCCGCACGTCATATAAATATTATCTGCCGAAACATCTGCGGCAAAACGCTTATTTATGCCGTCCGCAATAACTTTTCTCGTATTAGCGTCGCCCTGTGCGGAAGTGTATCCGTGAAGAGAAGTGGGATTTTCGCTTTGAACAAGGCTTATTATAGTTTTACTCACTTCTTCGGGCGGACATACGCTGGGGTTACCCAAACTGAAATCGAAAACGTTCTCTTTGCCGATTTCCGCCGCGCGAATTTTACTGTATTCAAAAATTTCTCTTATTATCGAACGTTTGCTGCCCAAAGCAAGCATTTTTTCGTTTATGCTCATAATTTATTCCTCGATATTCAATAATTTTAAGGCGTTACGATAAAATATTTTATCTTCCGTTTGTTTATTAAGTTTATAAGATTTTAAAATATCTATATCGGTCTTCATATCCTGCCACGGGCAGTCCGTTGCGAACAAAATCTTATCTTCGCCGTGTTTTGTCAATATATCCTTAAACGTTTTTTCGTCTATCTCGTGCAGAGTGAAAGCCGTGTCAAAGTAAACGTCTTTTCCGCACAGATATTTAAGCACGTCTTCCCACATAGCGTGTCCGCCGTAATGCGCCAGAACAAACTTGGGGTTGCCCGTCTTTTCTATAACTTTTGCGCTCAGTTCGGGCGGGCACTTTACCGGCTCGCCTATATACCCGTTGTCTACCCCTGCGTGGGTTACGACAATCATATCAAGGTCTTTCGCGCTTTTTAAAATCTCTATATACCCGTCATCGTCTATAAAGGTGTTCTGATAATCGGGATGAATTTTCACCCCTTTGAATCCGTTCTCTTTTAAAAACTTCATTTTGCCCTTTATATCTTCGCAAGCGGGATGTATTCCGCCGAAAGATATAAGACGTTTGCCGTTTTTGTCCGCCTTTGCGTATTCGGAATTAAGTTCCGCCGTAAATCTCGCAACGCTGTCAAATTGAGAAGGCTTTGTCAAAACGGGAAGGCAAACGGAAATCTCTACTCCGCCTTTTATCATCTGTTTTATAAGCCCGTCTATCGTGCCGTCCGTACTTGCGGTCGTATCGGAATTTGCAGCAAGAGAATCTATGGTCTTTTTTGCGTTTTTTTCGGGAAAAACGTGTGTATGAAAGTCTATTATCATAATGCTTCGTCCTTTACGTTTTTATTTTTAAGTCTTTGGCTTTTAATTATGCGGTTTTTCATTCATAAACGTTGAACAAAAAACAAGTCAGATAAATCGTCAAACAAATCGTTTTTATAACAACTCTGATAATATTTGCACATTTTGCCGATGCAAAAATTATACAGCTTTTTTACGCAACGTTTATTTCCATAAAACGCCTTTCGTCCCTTTCCCTTTTACAGGTTAGCGATTTCTTCGGAAGAAAGAGTGGACACGCCGCACTCGTCCAGCACGGATTTAGCAAGGTTCACGTCGGAAGTTTTCATAACTACGAACGCTTTTTCTTTCGCCGTGGATAAGCCGTACATATATTCAACGTTAACGCCTTTAACAGAAAGAGTGTTAACGAGTTCCTGCAAACTTCCCGCTCTATGCTCTATTTTAATAACCAGAACGTCGGTAAGCATTGTGGAAAAGCCCGCTTCGGAAAGTTTATTTTTGCCGAGCATGGGATTGTTTACGATAAGCCTTAAAAGACCGTATTCGGTAGTGTCGGCAAGAGAAAGCGATAAAATATTTACGTCGTTATTTTTTAATACCGACAAAACTTCGCCAAGTCTTCCCTTTCTGTTTTCAATAAACACGGATAATTGTTTAGCCAACATAATTTTTCTCCTTATACTTATATTCCTTTTACTTATATTGTTTTAAGATGTTTTTTAGTTACGTTATTATTCTTATACAGTTCCGAAATCACATACTGATTTAGAAACGATAGTTACTAATACAGTTTACGCTTGTCTATAACGTGAACGGATTTACCTTCAAATCTTTGCAAAGATTTAGGTTCTACTATTCTTATTTTTGCGTTTAGTCCTATCGCCTGATTGATGACGTGCGCTATTTTATTAGTGAGAGATTCAAGTCCCTTGATTTCGTCGGTAAAATATTTTTCGTCCACTTCTACCTGAATTTCAAGCGTGTCGAGATTATTTACTCTGTCCACAATCATCATATAGTGAGGAGTAAGTTCTTTTACTTCCAGAAGGGCCGATTCTATCTGGCTGGGGAACACGTTTACGCCCCTGATAATAAGCATATCGTCCACTCTTCCTTTAAACTTGCTTATTCTTGCGCTCGTTCTTCCGCATTCGCATTTAGAATGGTCTATACTCGTTAAATCCTTGGTTCTGTATCTTATAAGCGGCAGTCCTTCTTTGGTGAACGTGGTAAACACAAGTTCGCCGAGCGTTCCGTCCGCAACGGGTTTTAACGTTTCGGAACTTACCACTTCGGGATAGAAATGGTCTTCGCACACGTGAAGTCCGCGATGGAAAGAGCAATCGCAAGCAACGCCGGGGCCCATAACTTCCGAAAGACCGTAAATATCGTGCGCTTCGATATTAAGCCTTTTTTCTATCTCTTTACGCATTTGTTCGGTCCAAGGTTCGGCGCCGCAAACCGCGGTTTTAAGTTTTGTCTTGTCCAAAAGTTTTTCCTGTTCTAAAACTTCCGCAATATGGAGCAGATAAGAAGGCGTGCAGGCAATAGCCGTAACGCCGAAATCCACCATCATCGTGGTAAGTTTTTTAGAGTTTCCGGTACTCATAGGAACAACCATCGCGCCGATTTTCTCCGCGCCGCCGTGCGCGCCGAGTCCGCCCGTAAACAAGCCGTAGCCGTAAGCGATTTGTATAACATCGTCTCTGCCTATTCCGCTCATGGTAAAACATCTGGCAACGCATTCAGCCCATACGTCCAGGTCGTGTCTTGTATATCCTACGACAGTCGCTTTGCCGGTAGTTCCGCTGGAAGCGTGCACTCTCACGATTTCGGAATTAGGCACTGCGAAAAGTCCGAAAGGATAATTATCCCTTAAATCGTCTTTTGTGGTAAAAGGAAGTTTGGAAATATCCTCAATACCTTTTATGTCGCACGGCAAAAGCCCCGCCGCCTGCATCTTCTTTCTGTAAAACTCTACGTTATGATAAACGTAATCTACAATTTTTCTCAGTCTTGCGCTTTGCAGAACGGTAAGTTCGTCCCTGCTCATACATTCTTTGGTTTCGTTCCAAATCATAATATCTCCTGACTTTCATATCCGCGGATAAACGCTTTTTCGTTTAATTCTATCGTTTTTTGCGGAACGGTTTTTTCTATAATTTTTATCCAGTCTTCTTTGTGAAACCCTATAAGTTTTGCCGACAAACCCAAAACCACCGAATTAAGCACTTTGTTGTTGCCCAATTCCGCCGCGATTTTTCCGCCGTCTATCACATAAACTTTATGTTCTTTTTTAAGGTCTTCTATAATATTTTCGGGGTATTGTTTTGCGCCTATAACGACGGTCATCGGGTCTATTCTGCAATCGTTGACAATCAAAACGCCGTCCTTTTTCAAAAAGTGCGCATATCTCATCGCTTCTAATCTTTCAAACGCGATTAAAACGTCCGCGTCTCCTTCCTCCACGACAGGCTCGTTTATCTTTTCGCCTATTCTCACGAAAGTTACCACGCTTCCGCCGCGTTGAGCCATTCCGTGAACTTCCGAAAGTTTTACGTCGCACCCGTTATACAGCGCGGTCTTTCCTATTATTCTGCTTGTTAAAAGAGTTCCTTGTCCGCCAACGCCGACTATCATTATGTTTAAGTTTTTCATTATGCTCTCTCCTTTAACTCTAATGCGCCGAACTTACAAAAACTTCTGCAAAGTCCGCATCCGTTGCACATAGTAAGGTTTGTTTTAACCGTGCCGTCGGGGTTTTTGGTAAGCGCGGGACAGCCTGTTTTTAAGCACATTCCGCACTTTTTACATTTTTCAGGCTGTGCGACGCAAATGTTGGGAAATTTTTGTCCTTTTAAAAGTGCGCACGGCGCTTTTGCTATAATCACCGTTAAACGGTCGTTTAAAACGCTTTCTTTTATCGTTTTTTCTAACAGCGGCACGTCGAATGCGTTTACCGTAACGACTTCGGGCACGCCTATCGCCTTGCACAGTTCTGCCAAATCGATTGCATAAGTTTCTTCGCCTTTAAGGGTTTTACCCGTCGCCGCATGGTCCTGATGTCCCGTCATACCCGTCGTTCTGTTATCGAGTATCATAACGGTGGCGGTAGATTTATTATACACCATATTTATAAGCGAATTAACGCCCGTATGCAGGAACGTGGAATCGCCTATTACCGCAACCCAATTTTTGATATAGTCTTTGCCTTTTGCTTTCTCCATTCCGTGGAGAGCGGAAATGCTTGCGCCCATACAAATAGTGGTGTCTATAACGCTAAGCGGAGCAACCGCGCCCAAAGTATAGCAACCGATATCGCCCGAAGCGTGAAGTTTAAGTTTGTTCAGAACGGAAAACACGCTTCTGTGCGGACAGCCGGAGCAAAGTATCGGCGGACGCATAGGCACTTCTTTTTTATCGAAATACAAGTCGCTGTCGCCGTACAATTCTTTTTTTAGCATATTCGCGCTGTATTCGCCCTGTTTAGTGAAAAGCGCTTTGCCTTTAACGCTGTAACCCCAACTCTTTATCTGTTCTTCTATAACCGGTTCTAATTCTTCAAAAACGTAAACGGTTTCAACCGAATTTATAAAATCTTCTATAAGTTTTTTAGGCAACGGATTGATTATTCCGAGTTTCAGAACGCTGGCGTTCGGCGCCGCTTCTTTAACGTATTGATAAGGAATACCCGAAGTTATAAAACCTATTTTTTTATCGAGATATTCCACCTTGTTTATCGGAAAAGACGAAGCGTCTTTTTCCATTTTATTTTCCCTTTCTTCCACTACAACGTGTCTGCCTATTGCGGAAGCGGGCATCATTACGTATTTTTTAACGTCTCTTTCGTAAACTTTATCCGCTACTTCTTTTCTTTCCGACAAGGACACAACGCCCTGCGAATGAGCAAGTTTAGTGGTGGTTCTGAATATTACGGGAGTATCGTATTTTTCAGATAAATCGTAAGCGAACTTTATAAATTCTTTGGCTTCTTCCGAATCGGACGCTTCTATAAGCGGCAAATGCGCGCTA
>JAEYEN010000069.1 GCA_023403375.1 Bacillota bacterium | reverse complement strand
CTACTAAATAGCGGCTTTAATTATTTTAATTATATGATATTAATTATATGATATTAAATAAAATAAGAAGAAAGACAGGTGGGAAGCATAAAGGGAAAGGATAGGGAAAAAATGACTTTTTACTTTTATATAATAAAAAATATGCGCGTATATTTACGCGCATATTTGTTTTTAAGTGGTTTTTAGGCTATCAGTAATTCAAACAGATAATTTGAACCGATAATTTTGCTTGTTTTAATAAATCCAAAATTTATGGACGGCTTTAACTATTGATTTTTCTCGGTGATATACTTATCGATTGCGATAGCGGCGTTTTTACCTGCACCCATTGCCAGAATAACGGTTGCCGCGCCGGTAACCGCGTCTCCGCCGGCGTAAACGCCTTCTAACGACGTAAGACCCGTGTTTTCGTCGGCAATAATGCAGCCGTGTTTTTCAGTTGCCAAACCTTTTGTGGTGTTCTTAATAAGCGGGTTAGGGGAAGTGCCGATAGCGACTATCGCGCAGTCGGCTTCTATCGTGAATTCGCTGTTCGGTTTTACCACAGGGCGTCTTCTGCCGGAAGCGTCGGGTTCGCCGAGTTCCATTTCGTCGCATATAACGCTATTTATCCAGCCGTTCTCGTCTTTGATAATGGCTTTCGGGTTAGATAAAAGTCTGAAAATAATTCCTTCTTCTTTGGCGTGTTCTACTTCTTCCTTTCTCGCAGGGAGTTCGTTTTCTGTACGCCTGTAAACAATCGTAACCTCAGAGCCCAGACGTTTAGCGCATCTCGCCGCGTCCATGGCAACGTTTCCGCCGCCGAAAACAACGGTGTTTTTAGCGCGCATAACGGGGGTGGAACTGTTTTCTTTATAGGCTTTCATTAGGTTAATTCTGGTTAAGAATTCGTTCGCGGAATAAACGCCGTTTGCGTTTTCGCCTTCTATTCCTAAAAATCTCGGAAGTCCTGCGCCCGAACCTATGAATATCGCTTCGTATCCTTCGTCTTCGATAAGTTCTTCTATCGTAATGGTTTTGCCGATAACCGTGTCGAGTTCTATTTTTACGCCAAGCGTTTTAAGTTTATCGGTTTCGGCGCGGACGATATCTTTGGGAAGTCTGAATTCGGGAATTCCGTAGGAGAGTACGCCGCCTGCCGTGTGAAACGCTTCAAACACGGTAACGTCGTATCCGTTTTTGCCGAGATAACCGGCGCACGCAAGACCGGACGGACCCGAACCGATAACAGCCACTTTATGACCGTTTTTCTTAATGTCGGCGTTTTCTTCTTTTTCGTGCGTTCTGTGATAGTCCGCAACAAAACGTTCAAGTCTGCCGATAGCGACGCTTTCGCCCTTAATGCCCCTTACGCATTTGCTTTCGCACTGCGTTTCCTGCGGGCAAACCCTTCCGCAAACGGCGGGCAGGGTATTGTCTTCGGTTATTATTTTATAGGCTTCTTCAAAATCGCCTTCCGCAACTTTCGCAATGAAATCGGGAATTTTAACTCTTACGGGGCAACCGCCTACGCAAGGTTTGGTTTTACAGTTTAAGCAACGCTTCGCTTCGTCTATCGCGGTCGCTTCGTCGTATCCCAGAGCAACTTCCTTAAAATTTTTGTTTCTGACGTCCGGCTCCTGCGCGGGCATCGGATTTTTTACCATTGACATATTAGGCATTGTTGTTTTCCCCCTTTCTTAAAAGCATACAGGTTTCTTCTCTCGCTTTCTTCTCAAACGGCTTATACATAGAAGAACGTTTCATCGCTTCGTCAAAGTCTACCTGATGACCGTCGAAGTCGGGTCCGTCAACACAGGCGAACTTGACTTGTCCGCCAACGGTAAGACGGCAACCGCCGCACATACCCGTTCCGTCTATCATAATAGGGTTCATGCTGACAACCGTTTTAACGCCGTATTGTTTAGTAAGCGCGCAAACGAATTTCATCATTATAACGGGACCTATCGCAATAACTTCGTCGTAGTTTTCGCCGCTTTCTATAAGTCTTTTAAGCGCGTCGGTTACAAGACCTTTTTCGCCCCAACTTCCGTCGTCGCTCATTTTCAAAAATTTATCCGAAACGTTCGCGAATTCTTTTTCGAGAATAACCAAGTCCTTATTCCTGAAACCTACCACGCAGTGTACGGTAGCGCCTTCCGAGTGAAGTCTTTTTGCAACGGGGTACGCAATCGCGGAACCCACGCCGCCGCCGATAACAGCCACTTTTTTAAGCCCTTCCGTTTCGGTGGGGTTGCCCAAAGGCCCTACAAAGTCCGAAATGCTGTCGCCGACGTTAAGCGAATCGAGTAATTCGGTTGTCGCGCCGACAATCTGGTATATAACCGTAACGGCGCCGCTTTTTGCGTCGTAGTCGGCAATGGTCAGCGGAATTCTTTCGCCTTCTTCGTTAACGCGCAGAATAACGAACTGACCGGGAAGCGCTTTTTTAGCCACTCTCGGCGCGTAAAAAGACATACGCGTTACCGTGGGATTAAGTTTTTCTTTTTCTAAAATTTTGAACATTTTTCCATCTCACTTTTAGTTTTTCGGGGAGATGCCCCGTTTAGTCTAACAATTATTATAAATTATAAATTATTAAAAGTCAATACGCAATTTTCTTCACAATATCAAATGTTTTGTCTAAAAACGGGGAAGGATATAGCTATTGTTGAAAATAATCAATGCGGCGGCCAAAATATGGCGGCAAGCGGAAAGTCTGTGGCGCGCGGGAATAAGCAGGCTATGGCACGCAAATACGAAAATTATGGTGTGCAAATATGCGGACTATCGCGGACTATAAGGATTATGCGTTCAAAAAGAAAACAAAGAATTGACATTTTTTAACTTTAATGTTAAACTGCTATTGTATAGTATTATTTTATAGATTTATAGTATTATTTTTTTCGTAGAGCGTTACGTAGTATTTATTTACGGAAAAATCACGATGAATTTTTGATTAACGCAAAACAAAATAATATTTTAAATAGCGCCCGAACAATATCGGACGGAAATAATACGAACGTTTAATACGATAACGAAGAAATTAAAAAGTTTTTATTTAAGGAGCGAATATGGGCGTCAGCGTTCCCGAAATGTTCGGGTCAATGGTTTTTAACGATAAGGTAATGCGTGAAAGGTTGCCCAAGGCGGCTTACGCTGCGGTAAAAAGGGCTACGGAAGACGGCACGCCGCTAACACACGAATACGCAAAATGCGTTGCCGACGCGATGAAAGAGTGGGCGATAGAAAAAGGCGCCACTCATTTTACGCACTGGTTCCAGCCGATGACGGGCATTACAGCCGAAAAACACGATAGTTTTATCGAACCCACGGGCGACGGCGAAGTTATTATGAAATTTTCCGAAAAGTCTTTGGTTAAAGGCGAATCGGACGCTTCTTCTTTCCCGTCCGGCGGACTGAGAGCCACCTTTGAAGCAAGGGGATACACGGCGTGGGACCCCACGTCTTATGCTTTCGTTAAAGACGGCAGCCTTTATATTCCCACCGCTTTTTGTTCTTACGGCGGAGAAGCGCTGGACAAAAAAACGCCGCTTTTAAGGTCGATGGAAACGCTTAACAAACAGGCGCTCAGAATTATGCGTCTTTTCGGCGACGAAAAAGTTAAAAGAGTTTTCCCCACGGTGGGTTCCGAACAGGAATATTTTTTAATAGATAAAAACGTTTATGAAAAACGTATGGATTTAATTCATTGCGGCAGAACGCTTTTCGGCGCGCGTCCGTCTAAGGGTCAGGAACTCGAAGACCATTACTACGGCGCTATCAAATCGAGAGTTTCGGCGTTTATGAAAGACCTTGACGAAGAGTTGTGGAAACTTGGAGTTTACGCTAAAACCAAGCATAACGAAGTCGCGCCTTCTCAGCACGAACTTGCGCCCGTATACGTTTCGGCAAACATAGCAAGCGACCAGAACCAACTTACTATGGAAATAATGAAAAGCGTCGCCAACCGCCACGGAATGATTTGTCTGCTTCACGAAAAGCCTTTTGCAAGCGTAAACGGCAGCGGCAAGCACGATAACTGGTCGCTGACGACGGACACGGGCGAAAACCTTTTGTCCCCCGGCGATACGCCGCAAAACAACGCAAGATTCTTGCTTTTCCTTACCGCGGTTATAAAAGCGGTTGACGAGTATCAGGACCTGCTCCGCATATCCGTTGCAGGCGCGGGTAACGACCACAGACTCGGCGCGGACGAAGCGCCGCCCGCGATTATTTCTATTTATCTCGGCGAAGAGTTGGACGCAATTCTTTCTTCCATAGAAAAGGGCGAAGAATACAGCGCAAAAAAGAAGTCGGAATTAAAAATAGGCGTGTCCGTTCTGCCGCCTATTCCGAAGGATTCTACCGACAGAAACAGAACGTCGCCTTTTGCTTTTACGGGCAATAAATTCGAGTTCCGTATGGTTGGCTCGTCCGAAAATATCGCTTGTCCTAACTTTATCCTTAACACTATCGTTGCGGAAGAACTTTCCGAGTTCGCAGACGTGCTCGAAAAGGCGGACGATTTTACGCTCGCGCTCAACCAACTTATAAAAGAAACGGTTAAAAACCATAAACGCATATTGTTCAGCGGAAACAACTATTCCAAAGCGTGGGAAGAAGAAGCGAAAGCGCGCGGTCTTCTCAATCTTAAAACTACGGTAGACGCGCTTCCGCACTATATGGCGGAAAAGAATATTAAACTTTTTGAAAAACATAAAGTTTTATCTATGAACGAAATTCATTCGAGAATGGAAATTCTGCTTGAAAATTATGCAAATATCGTTCACATAGAAGCGCTTACCGCTATCGATATGGCGAGAAAGGAAATCACCCCTGCGATAATAGGGTACGAAGCGTTCCTGCTTAAAGAGTTAAACGCAAAAAAGAGTTACGACGCAGGACTTTGCTCTAAACTCGAAGATAACCTTATCGATAAAATATCAAGACTTGGGGATAAATTCTCGGCAAGCATAGATAAACTTATAAAAGATACCGATAAATATTCGTCCGTCGTCGGCTCTTACGACAAAGCGGAATACTGCAAGAGCGTGATTATCCCCGATATGGAAACGCTCAGAAAGTATGCGGACGAAGCGGAACTCGTTATAGGCAAACAGTTTCTGCCGTTCCCCACTTATAACGATATATTATATAGCGTGAAGTATTAAATTTATATCGGTATTAAATCATATATCAAGGTTAAGTATTAAAACTTTTGAACTTTACAAAAGTTTTTGTAAAACGTCATAAATATCGCCGCAAAAACATTGCCGTATCAAAACGGTATCGTTTCTGCGGCGTTTGTTTTTTATTGAGATTTCTAATTAAAAACTATTGTTCTATACTTATTTTTGCTAATTTGTTATATAAATAATGTTTAATAAAATTATGTTGAAAACTAATATTTCAAAAAAGATAAAAAAATTTTAAAAAATCTCAAAAAGTTCGATTATTCGCTTGACTTAAAAATCTATAAATGTTAATATGTTTAGGCTATCGATTTAAGAGATAGCCTTTTTTATGAGTTTTCTGTAAACTCAAAGCCGACCGTCGTCGGACATAGTAGATTGACAACTGCATAGACGAAAGTAGAAAGAGAGATATAGAAGTATATCAATCGAGAAAGACTTTTAATTAAAGTACATTAAGGCAAAGAGCAAAAAATAGACTAAGTACAAGAAAAAAATG
>JAEYEN010000065.1 GCA_023403375.1 Bacillota bacterium | reverse complement strand
ATTTTTGTCAATTTTTATAAAGGTTTCGAGAATAAAAACATTGCCGAAACCCATACTGTTTTTGTATGAAAAAAGCCCTGAAAATTCTTTTTTTCGTTTTGTTATCGATTATGATAATAATCGGCGGCGTTTCGCTTTACTGTGTCATCCTTACAAAAGACGCAAAATTAGACGAATCTAAACTGATAAACATGGAAAATACGGTAACTTATTACGACGCGTACGGCAAGATAATTTCAGAAGAAAGCAACAAAAACGTCGTTACGGACCTGAAAAATATTCCGTCTTACGTAAAAAACGCTTTTGTCGCCATTGAAGATAAACGTTTTTACGAGCATAACGGAATAGACAAAAAAGCGATGGCGAGAGCCTTTATAAACAACCTTAAAAGTTTTTCTTTTAAGGAAGGCGCGTCTACCATAACGCAACAACTTATAAAAAACACGCACCTAACAAACGAAAAAACGTTAAAAAGAAAACTTATCGAAAGCAAATTAGCAAAACAGTTAGAAAAAAAATACGATAAAGACCAGATTCTCGAAATGTATCTTAACACTATTTACTTCGGCAACAATTGTTTCGGTATAACAAAAGCGGCAGACTTTTACTTTTCAAAAACGCCGCAAAAACTCTCAGTTTCCGAAAGCGCGGTTTTAGCCGGACTCATCAAAGCGCCGTCAACCTATGCTCCGACGGCTAATCCCGAAAAATGCACCGCGCGAAGAAACGTTGTTCTTTCCGAAATGAGAAATCAGGGCTATATAAACAACGACGATTACGAAACCGCAAAAAACCAATCCGTTACGGTCGTAAAAAATGAAAATAAGTTTTACGATTATATGTATCTCGTGAGAAAAGAAAGCGACGCTTTTATAGAGCAAAATAAAAATTTTTCAAACAAATACAAGATTTACACTTATTTTGATAAAGATTTACAAAAAAACATCGAAGAATGTTCTGATTTTAACGGCAAAAATTCCGACAGTTCCATAATTGTTTTAGATAACAACAATCATATCAAAGCATATTGTTCCACGTGCGGAGAATTAAGAAGACAAGCAGGCTCTTTAATAAAGCCGCTTTTAGTTTATGCGCCCGCGATAGACTGCGGAGCCGCTTACGAATGTACTAAAATTTTAGACGAATATACCGATTTCGGAGGTTACAAACCCAAAAATTACAACGACAATTATAACGGTTACATCACCGTAAAAGACGCATTAAAACAAAGCAAAAATGTTCCCGCAGTAAAAATACTTGATACCGTTACAATAAAAAAAGCCAAAGAATATCTGGCGAAAACCGATATTCAATTAACCGAGAACGACAACGGTCTTAATATGGCGCTCGGCGTAAGCGAAAAAGGCGCAACGCTTAAAGAACTGACCGCGGCATACAATATATTTACCGATAACGGAAATTATCTTTCTCCAAAGTGCATATCGCAAATAACCGATAAATACGGAAACGTATTAAAATCAAACGCCGAAAAACCGCATAAAGTTATAGGTCAGGATACCGCTTTTATAATGAACGATATGTTAAACGAAGTGGCGGAAGACGGAACGGCAAAAAAATTGAAATTTTCAAACGTTAAACTTTGTGCAAAAACGGGCACTGTCGGAAACGAAAACGGCAATACGGACGCATATACGGTTTCTTATAATCCGGAATATTGCGTCGGCGTTTGGCTCGGCAACGAGAATTCTGCCTATATGCCAAACAATATAACGGGCGGCGGACTACCCGCCTCGCTCTCCGCAGAAATCTGGAAAAATATTTATAATAAAACAAGCGAGCCGCAATGGTTCACTGCCCCCGATAGCGTTTGTAAAGCCAAAATCGACAGAATCGGTTTAGACGATAACACTGTTGAATTAGCAGACGAAAATGCGCCAGAAAGGTATGTTTCGGAATATTATTTTAAGAAATCAGACCTTCCTAAAAGCGTGTCCAAAAGATTTTCATCCCCAAAAATTGAAAATAAGAATTTGTCAATAAATAACAATGGAATTTTAATTGAATTATGTCTAACAGAATATTATAAAGCACGCATATATAAAGAAAATAACGGTAAAAAAACTCTTTTATTTGACACGGCGGAAAAAGGAAACGAATATTTGGACCAAAACGTTTTATGCGGTAAAAAATACACTTATTACGCCATCCCCTACGTTTACCAAAACGATAATATATGCGGAGATGAAATAACTCTCGGAACAATAAAAGTACCCGAAAAAAATTCGGGTACAGACTGGTGGTTATCACCTGATTGATATTTAATTATAAATCGATAAAATTTTATAAACTAAAAACTATAATGTTCTGTTTTCTCTATTGCTTCGTCAATCAACGCTTCAACGTCCAAGCGGCTTTCCGCCTTTTTAACTCTTTCTAAATTAGGTTTGATTGACGGATATTTTGGCAAAAACACCGTGCAACAGTCTTCATATGGCAAAATCGAAGTGTCGTAAGTATCGATTTTTTTAGAAATTTCAATAATATCTAATTTATCAAAGGCGATTAAAGGTCTTAAAACAGGCATTGTAACTACGGAATTAGAAGAAGTTATACTTTCAATCGTCTGACTTGCAACCTGTCCCAGACTTTCCCCCGTTATAATCGCCTGGTCGCCGTATTCTTTGGCAAAACGTTCTGCAATTCTCATCATAAATCTTCTCATAAGCGTAATCATATACTCTTCGGGGCAATGTTTATGAATTTCTTCCTGAATATGGGTAAACGAAACGACGTGCAGGTGTATTCCGCCGTTATATTCGCCTATTTTTTTAGTAAGTTCTATAACTTTTTCTTTCGCCGCTTCTCCGGTATACGGGAACGAGTGGAAATGCAGACAGTTAAGTTTCATTCCGCGTTTGCACATCATATATCCCGCAACGGGACTATCTATTCCGCCCGAAATAAGAAGCAAGCCCTTCCCCGCAGAACCAACGGGCATACCGCTCATACAATGAACGATTTCCGAATACACAAAAGTTTTTCCGTCTTCTCTTATATCAACGTAAACTGAATGTTGCGGGTTTTTAACGTCCACTTTGAGATTTTTGGGATAAGTTTCCAGCATTCTACCGCCAAGTAACATAGAAGTTTCCATAGAGTTATGGCAAAACGTTTTATCCGCACGGTTAGTTATTATTTTAAACGTGCCCGTTTTGTCTTTTAATAAAATCTTGCATGCTTCTTCCATCTGCGACAGGTCGTTGTTTACGACAAGCGCTCTGCTGTAAGTATGAATTCCCGCAATTTTATGAAGTTTTTCGGTAATCAGGTCAAAATCTTCTTCGTTAAAGTTTTCTATAAGATACCTGCTATGCATGGGCGCAAACGTAAATTTTATACCTTTAAGAGAATTTTTGATATTGTCTTTCAACATTTTTTCAAAATATCCCCTGTTTTTACCTTTAAGGTGAATCTCGCAGTATCTGATAATAATAGCGTTTTCCATTAGTTCATTCTCCTTTTTAACTCGCAAGCACATAAATTAAGAGTTTTTGTCGCCGAAACTATTTCGTCCATAGTGTTCTCGGCACAAAAACTAATTCTCACAACTCCGTCCAGAACGTCGTTTTTATACCCGCACGCTTCTATAACCCTGCTGAACCTGTTTTTAGACGAACAAGCCGAACCGTTCCCCACGTAAATTCCTTTTTCTTCCAAAGCGTGCATCATTATTTCGCCACGCACGCCTTTAACCGCCACCGCAAGAATATACGGCGAAGAGTTTTCACCCGATAAAATCGTAAAATCTTCGCTTAAATTTTTTATCATATACTCTTTAAGCGATAAAACCTTTGCCGCATTCTGAGATAAGTTTTCAAAATGCTTTTCGGCAGAGTACTGAAACACTTTAATACCGAATACGTTTTCCGTTCCGCTTCTCAGTCCGTTTTCCTGTCCGCCACCGATTATGTAAGGCGCAAGATTAACCTTTTTCCTTTTAATTAACGCCCCAACACCTTTAAGCGCGTTTATTTTGTGTGCGCTTACGGAATACATATCCACGTACGGACTAATTTTATATGCAATTTTATCAAATGCCTGAACTCCGTCCGAATGGAAAATTATTTTGGGGTTTATGGCTTTTAAGTTTTTAGCAATGCCGTTTACATCGTTTATCGCGCCCGTTTCATTATTTACGTGCATAATCGAAACAAAATCAACAACGTTGTTTTTACAATATTCGTATAACGCGTCGGTATTTACCGAACCGTCTTTATTTAAATCTACAAAATGAACGGTCTGCCCTTTATTTTTAAGTTCGCAAAAACTTTTATAAACGGCGGAATGTTCGCCCTTGTCCGTTACAAAACCGCCCCGCCTTACAGAACAGAAAATGGCGTAATTATCCGCTTCCGTTCCGCAAGACGTAAATATAACTTCATATTCGGACGGCGTTGCGCCTATACATTTTAATATAGCGTCTTTCGCGCTTTTAATTTCTTTTGCGCAAGAAAGTCCGCCCCTGTACAAAGCGGACGGGTTAAAATATAATTCGTCGTTAAAAACCGCCGCTTTTTCAAGAC
>JAEYEN010000035.1 GCA_023403375.1 Bacillota bacterium | reverse complement strand
CGGACAAAAAGAACATAAAATAAGCGCGGTTTTGTTTTTGCCCAAAGAGTTATAAGCCGAAAGCACGTCGGATTTTTTTAGCCCGTCGGGAGAAAAACGGTAGAAAACGCAGGCGTTTTCTTTTTCTATAACAATTGTGCCGCGTACAAGTTTATATGGCGTGCCGCTTTTATCAAGCGCGGCGCAAAAAAGTTTGTTGAGTTCTTCTTTCGTCATAAAAGAAAGTTTAAGCAAAAGGTCTTCGTCGTTTTTTTTGCTTTCGGAAAGGTTGGATTTTTTTGAGTATCGCCTGTAAAGTCCCCTTGCCGCAAACGGAACGAAAAGCGCGCACAACAGCCCCGCGTAAATAAAAGAGTAAGGTCTTTTTACAAAATAGTTAAGTATTAAAAAATTAAAGATAAAAAGCGCGGCGGCGGAGAATATCACGTCTATCGTCAGCGGAACGTAAAATTTTTTCATAAATTCACCGTTACGTTTATTGCCGTAAAGGGCGGTAAATATACCGAAAAATATTGATTTTATTTATAAAATGTGCGATAATACGGGTATAATGAGAATCGGAATTTTCGGGGGAACGTTTAACCCCGTGCACGCGGAACACGTCGAAACGGCAAAACGCGCGCTTAAAGAACTTAATTTAGATAAACTTTTTATAATGCCCACCTTTTCTTCGCCGCATAAAACGCTTATGGCGGCAAGCGCGGAAGACAGAATAAATATGCTTAAAATTGCGTTTTCGGGCGTTCCCGAAGCGGAGATAAGCACTTACGAAACGGATAAAAAGGGAAAAAGTTACACATATTTAACAGTTACGGAATTTAAAAATCGCTATCCGCACGACGAGTTGTTTTTAATAATCGGCGGCGATATGTTAAACGATTTCAGAACGTGGAAAAATCCCGAAATAATCGTCGGCGCGTGTACGCTTTGCGTTTTCGGGAGAGAAGATTATTTTACCGATTATCGGAAAGAAGAAGAATATTTTAAAGCGCGTTTCGGCAAAACTTTTAAAAGGCTGTCTTACGTAGGGAAAAAATGCAGTTCCACTAAAATCAGGCTTTACGCCGCGTTTTCGCTGGGGCTTGACGGGATTTGTATCCCTGCCGTGGCGGAATATATTAAAGACAACAACGTCTATCCTGCCGACAAATACGTTGCTTTCGTTACCGCGCATATGCCGCTTAAAAGGCGGATACATACGGCTTCCGTAGCGGTTACGGCGCTTAAAAAGGCAAAAGAATTGTGCCTTGACCAGAACAAGGTTATGTGCGCCGCCGTTCTTCACGACTGTGCAAAATATTTGTCGCCCGACGATTATAAGGAATTTGTTCTGCCGAAAGACGTCCCTGCGCCCGTCGTTCATCAATATCTCGGCGCGTACGTTGCCGAAAATGTTCTGGGCGTTACGGACGAAGAAGTGCTGGACGCTATAAGATACCACACTTCGGGAAAACCCGATATGACCACGCTCGGCAAACTTATTTTCGTTGCCGATATGATAGAAGAAAACAGAGATTACGACGGGGTGGAAAACCTTAGAAAACTTTACGAAAAAGACTTTGAAGAGTGCTTTAAGGAATGCTTGAAAGAAGAGACCCTGCATCTCATAAACAAAAAAGAAAAAATTTACGGCGTTACGCTTTCGGCATACCGTTATTATATAAAAGACGATAAAGAAACAGGCGCCGACAATTAAAAGAAAAAGACGAAAAAATTAAAGACAGATAAAAATATAAAGGAAGGATAAAATTTTGGACTCTAAAACATTTCAGGAAAACGTTTGCAAAGTACTAAAAGACCACAAGGCGGAAGACGTTTTGTCGATAAACGT
The DNA here is from genome assembly GCA_023403375.1 of Bacillota bacterium. Lineage (GTDB taxonomy): Bacteria > Bacillota > Clostridia > Christensenellales > Borkfalkiaceae > UBA1259. The sequence goes on along the minus strand of JAEYEN010000035.1, from coordinate 721 downwards.
TACGGGGAAAACCGACGTTGCCGATTATTTCGTTGTGGCGAGCGGAAGAAGTAAAACGCATACCCGTTCGCTTATAGACCACGTGGAAGAAGAGATGGATAAATTAGGCTTTGCGCCCATAAGAAAAGAAGGGCTTACGGAAGGCAGATGGGCGGTTTTAGATTACGGCGACGTTCTGGTGCATATATTTAACGACGAAACAAGGCTTTTATATCATTTGGAAAACCTTTGGGGCGACGATAAAAATACCGTAAAATATTAAAAAACAAAAAATCGGAAAACGGTCAGGATATTTTTTTGACGTAGATTCTGTCCACTTCTTCGGGATTGATTTCTATACTTCTTATAGGTTTTCTTGGTTTTGGCGGCGCTTTGGGTTTTCTAACCTGCGGCGCGGGCGCGGGTTTACCTGCGGATATGTATTTTTTTACGGACAGGTAAATTACTTTTACGCCTACCACAAAAATCAGACAGATAAGAAAGAGTGCCGCTAAACAGCAAAATCCGCCGAGAACGGACGACAATAAATTATTCATATTTTTTCTCCAAAAAAAGTTTAACATAAAAATTTTATGTTTTTTGGTTGAAAAAAGGGGATTTATCGCATTTTTTGAAGGAAGTGTGAAATGTTGGATTTTTTTAAGAAAATTTTTAAAAGCAATAAAAAAGACGAAAAAGCGGAAAGCCAAAAAAATTCCGCCGCCATCTTGCTGCCGAAAGG
>JAEYEN010000120.1 GCA_023403375.1 Bacillota bacterium | reverse complement strand
AAAATAAATTTTCGGAGGAACCAACAACAATGAAAATAATTTACGGACCAAAAGGCTCCGGCAAAACTAAGGCAATTATCGACAGCGCGAACGCTGCGCTCGATACCGCAAAAGGGCATGTAGTTTTCGTTACCGACACAAACAGATATACATACGACCTTAAATATCAGATAAGATTTTTGGACGTAACTCAGTTTGCAATTCAGGGCGAAGACGGACTTCGCGGGTTTTTGAAAGGCATTGTTGCTGCAAACGGCGATAACGAATACATTTATTTGGACGGAATCGCAAGGATTGCAGGAAAGCCTTTGTCCGAACTTGAAAATATTTTTCAGGCTATGGATAAACTCGAAAAAGATTTCGGCGTAAAATTTATCGTAACTTGCAGCGCGGCGAAAGAAGATTTGCCCGAATTTGTATTAAAGTATATCGATTAGTTGATTTTTTTAATGAAAATAGTGTAAAATAAAAGTCGGAATATTATTCCGACTTTTATTTGTTATTATCGGAGAATAAATATGAAATTTTTAAGTACCAGAGGCGGCGCGGTTGCAGAAAACGCGGCGGAAGCGATAGTTAAAGGTCTTGCCGACGACGGCGGACTTTTCGTGCCCGAAAAGTTTCCTTTTATAGGCGACAAATTAGACGATATGCTTAAAATGTCCTATGCCGAAACGGCGGCGTTTGTTTTGGGACAGTTTTTAGAAGAATACGATAAAGCGGAACTTCTGAAAGCGTGCGAAAGCGCATATTCCAAATTCGACAATAACGAACCCGCACCGGTAGTGAAACTTGCCGATAAGTTTTTTATAACAGAACTTTTCCACGGTCCCACGCTTGCGTTTAAAGACGTGGCGCTGACTTTGCTTCCTTATCTTTTGAGGACGGGCAGCGATATTTGCGGAATAAAAGAAGATATTTTAATTCTCGTTGCGACAAGCGGCGACACGGGCAAGGCGGCGTTAGAAGGATTTAAAAACGCAAAAGGCATAAAAATTATGGTTTTTTATCCGAGCGAAGGCGTTTCGGATATGCAGAAACTTCAAATGTGCACGCAGGAAGGGGACAACGTAAACGTTGTCGCACTCAAAGGTAATTTCGACGATTGCCAGACCGCCGTTAAAAAGATTTTTTCAGATAAAAAACTCGAAGCGCAGTTGAAAGAGAAGAACGTGGTTTTAAGCAGCGCGAATTCCATTAACTTCGGAAGACTTGCACCGCAGATTGCATATTACTTTTCAACCTATACCGACCTTGTTATTTCAGGCGAAATAAATCTCGGTGACGAAATAGATTTCGTAGTTCCTACGGGCAACTTCGGCAACATTCTTGCAGGTTATTACGCTAAACAAATGGGACTTCCTATTAGAAAACTCGTTTGCGCTTCCAACTCCAATAACGTTTTAACCGAATTTTTCGCAAGCGGAGATTATAACGCAAACAGAGAATTTTTCAAGACGATTTCTCCGTCTATGGACATACTTATATCCAGCAATCTCGAAAGACTTTTGTTTGAAATAAGCGGAAGAAACGCAAGTCTTACCGCTGAAAGAATGAAAAGTCTTAAAGAAACGGGCGAATATACGATAACAAAAGAAGAAAGAGAAAAACTCAGCGAATCTTTCTATGCCGAATATAGCGACGAAGAAGAATGTAGCGAAACCATTCAGGTTTTCTACGACTATTATATGTATTTGTTAGACCCGCACACGAGCGACGCCGTTTGCGTTGCAAGCAGATACACGTCCGATACGGAGTCTGAAACGCCCGTAGTCGTTTTGTCTACCGCAAGTCCTTTCAAATTCCCGCAAGACGTCTATCAGGCTATAAGCGGAAAACGAGTTTCGGACGCATTTGTTGCAGGCGAAAAACTTGCCGCCGAAACGTTGCTTAAAGTTCCGAAACAAATTGCGGAATTGAAAACGAAAGAAAAAAGGTTCGATAAAGTTATAGAAAAAGAACAGACCGTTAACGCGGTATTTGATTTTTTAGGCTGATTTTAAATAATTATTCAATAAAGGAATGGTAAAATAATGGAGGATAAAAAAACTCTGTTCAGCGCGATACAACCGAGCGGTATTCTTACGATAGGAAATTATCTCGGCGCGTTAAGAAACTTCAAAAAATTGCAGGACGATTATAACGGTATTTTTGCGTTGGCAGACTTACATACGCTTACCGTAAAACAGGACCCCGCCGTTCTCAGAAAAAATTCTTACGAACTTGCGGCACTCTATATGGCTTGCGGTATTGACCCCGAAAAGTCTGTGCTTTTCGCTCAATCCCACGTCCCCGCACACGCGGAATTAACGTGGATTTTAAATACGATTACATATCCCGGCGAACTTTCAAGGATGACGCAGTTCAAGGACAAAAGTTTGAAGCACGAAGACAATATAAATATGGGGCTTATGGATTATCCCGTGCTTATGGCTGCCGACATTTTGCTTTATAAGGCGGATTTGGTGCCTATCGGCGCAGATCAGAAACAGCATCTGGAAATTACGAGGGATTTGGCTATAAGGTTCAACAACAGATACGGAGAAACGTTTGTCGTTCCCGAAGGATATTTCGGGAGCACCTGTACGAGAGTTATGAGTCTGGCGGAACCTAATAAAAAAATGAGCAAGTCCGACGCCAACTTAAACGCTTTTATCTCTATGGACGACGATACGGATACGATTATAAGAAAGTTCAAACGTGCCGTAACCGATAGCGATAACAGAATCGTATGTGCGGAAGATAAGCAGGGCATAACAAACCTTCTCAATATTTACGCCGCATTTGCGGATACGACCGTTGAAGCGGCTGAAAAGGAATTCGAAGGTAGGGGTTATGGCGAATTCAAACTTAAAGTGGGTGAAGCGGTTGCTGCAAAAATTGAACCGATAAGAAACGAAAAGAACAAAATTCTTGCAGATAAAGATTATATCAACGGCGTTTTGAACGACGGTGCCGAACGTGCTTCTAAAATCGCATATAAAACGCTTGGCAAAGTTTATAAAAAGGTCGGTTTGTTGCCGAGAAAAAGGGGCTAAATGTTCGGATATATTAAAACAGACGTGCCGAATATGTATGTAAAAGATACGGTGCTTTATAAAGCAATGTATTGCGGACTATGTAAAAGTTTAGGGCATACGTGCGGATGTAAGTCCAGATTTTTATTGAGTTACGACCTGACTTTTCTGTCTTTGCTTTTACATAACGTTATAAACAGCGACGTGGTTATAAAAAAAGAACGTTGTGCCGTACACTGGCTGACAAAAAGACCGGTTGCGCAGAGAGATGAACTTACCGAACGCATAGCCGCGCTTAACGTTTTGCTCGCCTACTATAAAATCAAAGACGATATAACCGACGAACATAAGGGCGGACTGAAAGATAAATTTTTCGGCAGGGCGTTCAAAAAAGCGAAAAAGAAAGAACCGCAACTTGACGTGATTATTAAAACTAATTATAAGCAGCTTGTAAAACTTGAAAATTGCGGTTGCGACAGCGTTGATATTAGCGCGGATCCGTTCGGAAAAATGATAAGGCAAATTGTAACTTGCCTTGCAGGGGATAATAATTCGGAAGATTTGGAAAGATTATCCTATAATCTTGGAAAATGGATATATTTAATAGACGCACTTGACGATATAGATAAAGACGTAAAGAAAAAGAATTATAATGTTTTTACTTTGTGCTATAAAGTGAACTCGAAAAAAGAATTGATTGACAAAAACGGAAGTGAAATAAAGTATATTTTTACCACGATTTTGTCTGACATAAAAGCCTGTTCCGAGAAAATCAAATATAATTTTAATCACGATTTGAGCGATAATATATTAATTTGCGGTATTAAGGAACAAACAAAAAAGGTTATGGAGAACAAAAAATGAACGAGAGTTACAAAATTCTGGGAGTAAGCGAAAACGCCACAAACGAAGAAATCGAAAAGGCTTATAACGAACTTAAAGCCAAATATATGCAGGACAGGTTTTTGGAAGGTGAAGCGGGCAACGTTGCGGCAAAAAATCTTACCAAACTCGAAGCCGCTTATTCCGATATAAAGGAAGAACGCACCTTTTCGAGCGGTAGCGATAACTCCGCTTATAAAGAAGTAAGCAATCTTATAAAAGACGGAAAATTCGACTCGGCGCAGGATAAGTTAGACGCTTTTTCCGAAAGGGACGCCGAATGGCATTATCTTCAATCTGTAATTTTTTATAAAAAGAACTGGACGAACGAGAGTAAAAAACAGTTGGAAATCGCTCTCAATATGGACCCGAACAACGTTAAATATAAAAAATCTTACGAAAAGTTGAAAGCAAAAATGGATTTTGCGGAAAGGCAGTTCCATTCCGGTAATGCAAATTACTCTACGGGCGATACGAAAGAAAAACAAATGGGGGGCGACGCTTGCGGTAATATGGCAGACTGTTGCGCTACCTGGTGTTGTTTGGAAATTCTTTGTAACGGTTGTTGCAGATAATGAAAAGTAAAATTATAGCGGTATCGGCAATTGCGGCCGCATTTATATCGATTTTGCTTACGCTTGGCGCGTATGTGAGTTTTGTCGATTTGATTGTGGTTGTTTTATCTTCGATTTTTGTGCTTTTGCCGATATATTTTAAATCTTATATCGGTTGTTTTCTCGCTTATATCGCAGGCTCGGTTTTAGGCTTTATATTCAGCGGTTTTAATATTTACAGCGTTGTTTTTCCGTCGTTTTTAGCGTTTTTCGGCGTATATCCCATTGTTATGTGCCTAAGCTACGATAAAAATTTCAGTAAAATACTGTTTTATATTATATCGTCGATATGGTGCGTTGCGATGTGTTACGGGGTATATTTTTACTATATCGGAGTAATAGGCGAGCAGATTTTAATGGGGTTACCCGAATTAATTATAGATAACGTGTTGTATTTTATCACACCGTTCGGTCTTATATTGTTCGCGATATTCGACAGATATGTTTTCGCGGCAAGAATTCTGGTAAATAAGTACCTTGGTAAAATTATAAAATAGGATAAAAATGTTAGAGAAAAATAAAGAATATACCGATATTGTAAGCGATTTCGGTTATGAAGGAGAAGGCGTAATCAGACGGGGAGAAGACGTTGTGTTTGTGCCTTTTTCAATTTCGGGCGAAAAAATAAAATATAAAGTGCTTAAAGCGACCAAAAATTTAAGTTACGGCAAAGTTGTTTCGGTGATTATGCCGGCAAAAGAGAGAGTAACTCCGCCTTGCGAGTATTTTTATAAATGTGGCGGTTGTTCTCTCCAACATTTAAATTATGAAAAGCAACTCGATATAAAGCGTGAAAATATAGCGCGTTGTTTTAAGAAAATTGCTTTTACAAATGTTTTGGTAGAAAAAGTCGTTTGCGGCAAAAATAATTATAGATACAGGAATAAATTGCAATTGCCCGTAAGTTACGACGGCGCAAAAACCGTTATCGGTTTTTACGCGCCTAACTCGCATAGGGTAATTCCTATAACCGATTGCCTTATAAATCCCGAGTGGACTGAAAAAATCATTCGTTCTTTCAGCGAATACATACAAAAATTCAATGTAAAAGGATACGACGAAAAGCAAAATTGCGGACTGATAAGAGAAATTACCGTAAAAGACGTTTGCGGCGCGCTGATAATCGCCGTAGTTTGTACGGAAAAGAATTTACCGCATAAAGAAAGTCTTATAGAAATTTTGAAAAACAATCTCGATTGTGATTTTTCTCTTTTTCTGAACGTAAATTCTTCCAGAACAAACGTTATTTACGGCGAAAAGTTTTATCTTTTACACGGCAAAAGCGAATACGGCGCAAGTATGCTTGGGATTTCTTACACGGCGGGCGTCAGAAGTTTTATGCAGGTGAACTCCGAAGTGTGCGAAAAACTTTATTCGGAAGTCAAAAAAAGTCTTAATGCGAACGAAAATACGACGGTTATAGACGCATATAGCGGAGCGGGGCTTATGACGGCGTTGCTTGCTTTGGGCGCCGCGCGCGCAGTGGGTATCGAGATAATAAAAGAAGCGGTAGATATTGCCGACAAACTTGCCGAAAACAACGGTTTGCAAAACAAAATTACTAATATTTGCGGCAAATGTGAAGAAGTTTTGCCCGATTTAATAAAAAAACTGAAACAGAACGGCGACAAAGTTTCGGTTGTTCTGGACCCGCCGAGAAAAGGTTGCGATATTAAAGTTTTGCAAGCGGTTTTAAATAGCGGCGCGGACAGAGTGGTTTATGTTTCCTGCCTTCCGCAAAGCCTTGCGCGCGACGTGGGTGTTCTTACAGGCACGCTTTCATTAAAAGACGGCGTGTTAAAGCGTGGCGAAGAAAAGGACGGAAAATACAAAATAGAGAGCATAAAACCTTTCGATATGTTTCCGCAGACAAAACACGTCGAAACGCTTTGCGTTTTGGAACTTAAATAATTGAGTTTATCAAAAATCGACAACAAAAAAGCAACAGCTGTTTTTAATTAAAATCTTTGCATATTTGCAAGGATTTTTTAATAGAATGTTTTTGTAAGTTATCCACAGCGGAGTGTTGATAACTATAAAAAATGTTAATAACCTTCGGGTTTTTGCGGTGGTAAAATGTTTGTCGTTAAAAGAAGAAGTCTTGTAATCGTTTCGGTTTTAATAATTACCGCAATAACGTTTATTTTTTGTTTTACGGCGTTAAAATCTAATCCGGCGGGAAGTATGGACATAATCGGACCCAAAATTGTTTTGGACGCAGGGCACGGCGGAATAGATGGCGGCGTGGTGGGCGTAAACAGCGGCGTTAAAGAAAGCGACATAAACCTTAAAGTAGTAAAAAAACTTGAAAAATATTTTTCGGGGGCAGGATTTAACGTTGTGTTAACCAGAACTTCCGAAGCGGGTTTGTACGGTTTGGCAAGTAAATCTTTGAAAAAGAAAGATATGTTAAAGAGAAAGGAAATAATAAACGAAAGCGAACCTGTCGTTGTCGTGAGCGTGCATATGAACAAGTATTCATCTCCGTCGAGAAGGGGTGCGCAGGTTTTCTATAAGAAAAGCGACGAACGGGCGAAAACGCTTGCAAATTGCGTTCAAAATTCTTTTAACAGTATGGAACAGGCGGCAAGAACTTGTAATCCGCTGACCGGCGATTATTATATATTAAATTGTTCCGAAATACCTTCCGTTATAGCGGAATGCGGTTTTCTGTCCAACCCCGAGGACGAAGCGCTTTTAATAACAGACGAATATCAGGACGATTTGGCATACGCTATTTTTAAGGGCGTGGTGGATTATCTCGCACAGGAAACCACAACGTTTTGTAACGTGTGATTTTTACCGACAGGACGCGTTCTGTATAAATTATATAAATAACGTTCTAAATTATATAAATAAAATTATTTAAAGCCGAGAGCATAATCTCGGCTTTTTTATTGTTTTTTCGCTTTGTTTATGTTATACTGATATAAGTAGTAATCTCGGAAGTTTTTGCCGAAAGTTTTGCTGATACTTTGTCGGCAAAAATAACGGCGGCAGAAAAGGGAGCGGAATTGTTCAGGTTAGGAGAAATCAAGGAACGGGAAAAAGCGTTAAATATAAGTCCGATAGTTCTGGCTTTTGTGGGCGACGCGGTTTATTCTCTTTTTGTAAGAGAGCGGCTTGTGTTCAGCGGAGATTTTAAGACCGGCGAGTTAAACAAGAAAACCGTTGCGGAAGTAAACGCTTCTGCACAGGCGAAATTTATAAGGGACGTTATGCCGCTTTTAACCGAAGAAGAATTATCCGTTTTTAAAAGGGCAAGAAACGCTAAAAAAACGACGCGTGCAAAAAGCGCAAGCGTTGCAGACTATAACGCTTCTACGGGATTTGAAGCGGTGCTTGGATTTTTGTATATCACGGGCGATATAGACAGATTAAATTTTATTTTAAACAAAGGAATAGAAAATTGAAAGTAGAAGGCAGAAATTCGGTTTATGAATTACTTAAAACAGATAAAGAAATAGACAAAGTTTTAGTACAGAAAGATTTAAAAGACGAAGCGAGCAAAAGACTTATAAACGTTATCCGTTCGCACAGAGTGAAAGTGCAACTTGTGGACAAGTACGTTTTAGATAAAGAAAGCGAAGATAAGCATAGTCAGGGGTTTATTGCTTTTGTTTCGGACTACAAATACTTCGATTTGGAAGATATTATCGACGATTGTAAAGATAAAGACGGATTCGTCGTCGTATTGAACGAAATTTTAGACCCGCACAATCTCGGCAGTATTATAAGAGTGTGCGAATGTGCCGGCGTTGACGGGCTTATAATAGGGAAAGACAGATGCGCAAGCGTTTCCGATACCGTTATGCGCATATCGGAAGGTGCGTTAAACCACGTTAAGATAGCGCGCGTTACAAACATAAACACTTCTATCGATAAACTTAAAGAAAACGGTTTTTGGGTATACGGCGCCGAAACGGGCGGTGGAAATATCTATAAAACCGACCTTACGGGCAAAATCTGTCTGGTAATAGGCGGCGAAGATTCCGGCGTTAAAAAACTTACCAAGTCAAAATGCGACGGAATTATATCTATACCGATGTTCGGGAAAGTAAATTCGCTTAACGCGTCGGTTGCGTGCGGCGTTGCCGTTTACGAAGCGGTAAGACAAAGAACCGAAAAGAGCGGAAAGTAGATTTATGGATTATAAAGCGTTGTCGGACGAAAAACTTGTAACGCTTGCTCAGGATAAAGACACAAAAGCCGTTACGGAAATTTTTGAAAGATATAAAAGTTTCGTCAAAATAGTCATAAGACCTTATTTTCTGGTCGGCGGCGATAGCGAAGACCTGATGCAGGAAGGGCTTTTGGGCGTTTTCAAGGCGATAGAAACTTTTAACGGTAAATCGAGTTTTAAAAGTTACGTTTACCTGTGCGTTAAAAGCGGAATACTTTCGCTTATAAGAAAATATAATTCCGACAAAAATAAACCGCTTAATAATTTTATATCGCTCAGCGGTATGGGAGAAGGGGATTCGGATAAAGCCGAATATATGGCGACGGGCGAAGCCGACCCCGAAGAGAACTTTATCGCGCTCGAAGAAAAGTCTGAGTTTTTGGAACAAGTAGAGAAAATACTCAGCAAGTTGGAATATAAAATATTTTGTTTGTACGTAGAAGGGTATTCTTATTCGGAGATAGCGTGCAAATTGAATAAAAACGAAAAGTCTGTGGATAACGCGGTGCAACGTATAAGAAAAAAAGTTGCTGCCGAATATTCCGAAAAGTAAAAGGTGCTAAATGGCTTATCTTGCGTTATACAGAAGATATCGTCCTACGACGTTCGATAAACTAATCGGACAGGACAGTATAGTAAAAACCCTGACTAATCAGATAGAAACAGGGCGTTTAGGTCATGCTTATTTATTTACTGGCACGCGCGGAACGGGTAAAACTTCCTGCGCTAAAATCTTTTCAAAAGCGATAAACTGTCTTAACCCGATTAACGGTTCGCCGTGCGGAGAGTGCGAATGTTGCAAGGCACTTTCGGACCCGTCCAATATAGACGTTATAGAAATCGACGCCGCGTCTAATAACGGCGTAAACGAAATCAGAGATTTAAGGGAAAAGGTTCAATATCCGCCCGTTTCCTGCAAATACAAAGTCTATATCATAGACGAAGTTCATATGCTTTCGGGCGCGGCGTTCAACGCTCTTTTGAAAACGCTGGAAGAACCGCCAAAACACGCGGTATTTATTCTGGCGACTACCGAAGTTCAGAAGATACCCGCAACCATATTGTCGCGCTGTATGCGGTTTGATTTTAAGTTGATTCCGACAGATAAAATTGCAGCGTTAATAGAGGAGATTTATGACGAAGCGGGTAAAAAGTACGAAAGCGAAGCGGTAAATTTAATTGCTCAGGCAGGCGAAGGCAGTATAAGGGACGCGCTTTCTATTGCGGACATTGCGCTGTCTTACGGAAGCGGTACGCTGACATATAACGACGTTACGGATATTCTTGGTTCTACGAATTTCGAATTGCTCACTTCTTTTGTGGACGCGGTTATATCTTCCGACGACGGAAAAGTGATGGATATAATAGAAAAATTGTCTATGCTCGGTAAAAGTATGGGCGTTTTATTAAAAGACGTAACCGTTTTGTTAAGGAACGTTCTTATAGCAAGCCTTTGCGACGACGCGGCAAGTATTTTAAGTCTGCCGTCCGATAAGTTTGTCACTATAAAAACTATCGCGGATAAAACGAATAAAGACAGAATTCTGCGCGCTCTCGATATATTTACAGACGCGGAAAATATGCTTAAATATTCTAACAGACCGAGAATAATTTTTGAAAAGGCGGCGATAAAAGCCGCTCGCCCCGATTCAGATTACAATATAGACGCGCTTTTGGGAAGAATTAAAACGTTAGAAGATAAAATTTCTTCTTTAAGTCTTTCAAAGCAGTCGGAACCGTGCGCAAATATGAATAATGGTGCGGCGACAGATTTAAAAATCGGCGGAATTGAGAAAAATATAGAAAAAACAGACGAAGAACAGTTAAAATCCGAGAAATACGCGGAAAAAGTAAATTCTTGCGAGAAGCAGAATAGTCCCCGCGCCGATGAGAATATTGACGAGAAAAAGGGCGACGATCTTACCGATAGCGGAAATTATAATAACGCGGTAGCATCTTGGCGCGGCAACGTCGGAAAAAAAGCTATTGCGGACGATAAAGAAAACGTTTCGGGCATATTGCTTTCTAATTTAAGGAAAAACAATCACGAAATGCTTTGGAATTTATTGCAGTCGGTAAATATTCAAGTTTCGGGGAACGTTTTGGTTTTATCAACCGAAGTTATGGCGGACGCGGCTATTCTTGACAGAAACGATAATAAAGAATATATAAAAGAAGCGCTTTCGGAATTTTTGCCTTTCGAGATACAGGTTAAACTTTCCGAAGAAAGAAAAAAGATAAACCGATTCGACGAAGAAACGGATAAAATAAAAAAATTATTCGGCGAAGATATAGTAATAATAAAAGACGAATAAAATCGAAGCGGATAATAATACGTTTTAGTTAAGGAGAATTATAATGGCAGGATACAGAGGCGGCTTTGGCGGTGGGTTCGGCGGCGGCAATCAAATGCAGAACTTAATGCGTCAGGCACAAAAAATGCAGGAAGAAATGCAAAAAGCACAATCTGAACTTGACGACGCGGAAATAGAAGGAAGTTCGGGCGGCGGACTTGTAAAGGTTGTTATGAACGGCAAAAAATGCGTTAAATCGATAACCATATCGCCCGACGCGGTTGATACCGACGACATTACAATGTTAGAAGATTTATTGATTGCGGCGTTAAACGACGGATACGATAAAGCCGATAAAATGTATTCGGACAAAATGGGTGCGTTCGGCGGACTGGGTTTATAATTTATGAAGGTTTTTATTGAACCGATAGGCAGGCTTATAAACGAATTTTCCAAACTGCCCGGCGTGGGAATGAAAACCGCGCAGAGATACGCTTATAAAATAGTAAATATGAGCGAAGAAGAAGCGGAAAATTTTGCCGAAGCGATTTTGAACGTTAAAAGAAACGTTAAGTATTGCAAAATCTGCGGAAATTTTTCTGAAAGCGACGTATGCGATATTTGTAAAAACCGTTCTTCCGAAGTGATTTGCGTGGTTAAAGAGCCGAAAGACGTTATTGCGATTGAAAAACTTAACGAATTCGGCGGCGTGTATCACGTTCTGCACGGCACTATTTCGCCTTTGGACGGAATAGGTCCCGACGATATCGATATTAAAGGGCTGCTTAGAAGAATATCCGAAGGTAACGTTAAAGAAGTTATAATGGCGACGAATCCCGACGTGGAAGGCGAAGCGACCGCTATGTACGTTTCTAATTTATTAAAACCGTTGGGGATAAAGGTTACAAGACTTGCGCACGGAATACCGATAGGCACGGATATAGAATATGCGGACGAAGTAAGCCTTGCAAGGGCGTTTGTCGACAGAAAAACAATTTAAGTATAATCGTCTGCTTTATCGCTAAACACAAAGTTTATTTGTTGTAATCATAGAAAAATCAGATAAAAACAACCGCTATAACTAAACAACTAAAATTTTAACTTATGATTTGTAAACCGAGCGTTTTTAATGCGATTTTAGTAATGTAGTTACGGACAAAAGCGTTTTTAACAAAAGCGGTGGCATTTTCAATTAAAAGTATTTTTAACCGAAGGAGGCTGTAATGAATATTTCCGTTCTTGGATGCGGCAGGTGGGGGTCTTTTATAGGCTGGTATCTTGCGCGGCAGGGCAACGACGTTTATCAATGGGGAAGAGAAGGAGATTACTCTTTTGACGTTCTTAAAAATACGGGTAGAAACGAATACGTAGAACTTGATAAAAGCATTGTTCTCACGCCCGACTTGAAAAAGGCGATAGACCACGCCGACGTTATAGTTATATCAATCAGTTCGCAGGCATTACGCTCTTTTATGGAAAGGGTTAATCAGTACGACGTTTCTAAAAAGACTTTTGTCCTGTGTATGAAGGGAATAGAAGTCGATAGCGGAAAACGGCTGTCGGAAGTGGTTATAGAAAGCGGTATTTCCAAGGATAAAATTGCAGTCTGGGTAGGCCCCGGGCATATTCAGGCATTCGTTAAAGGTCAGCCTAACTGTATGGTTATCGACGCTTATAATAAAGATTTGGTAACGTTTTTGGCGGATAGTTTCAGAAGCGACTTGATACGTTTTTATTATGGCGACGATATTATCGGCAGCGAAATCGGCGCCGCGGCAAAAAACGTTATGGGTATTGCCGCAGGTATGCTGGACGGCGGCGGATATACCACGCTTAAAGGTCCGCTTATGGCAAGGGGCGCAAGAGAAGTTGCAAGACTTATAAAAGCAATGGGCGGCAACGAACTTTCGGCATACGGATTATGTCATCTGGGCGATTATGAAACAACGCTTTTTTCGGAATACTCGAATAACCGAAAATTCGGGGAAATGTATGTTAAGGGCGAAAAGTTTGAAAAACTTGCCGAAGGCGTTTCTACCGCCAAAGCAATGAAAGAACTTGGCGAACGTTTTAACGTGGACCTTCCGATAACAAACGCCGTGTATTCTATAATCTACGACGGTTGCGAACCGATGAAAGTTTTCGGCACGCTTTTTTCGAGAAGTACCAGAAAAGAATTTATGTGATTATCTTAAATTTGTATTTTTGTACAATGATAAAAAATAATAAACAAGTTAAATATTAAATAAGTAAAAGCGCACGGCAATCTGCCGCGCGCTTTGTGTTTTATAGAATTTGTTTTTTTATAAACATTGCGTTTTATTTTTTATTATAGTTTTATAAATAACTTCTGAATATATTTATCTGCGAAAGTACCCATTCGATACATTGCGCGTCGCTTATAACGTACTCGTGCGTAAG
>JAEYEN010000103.1 GCA_023403375.1 Bacillota bacterium | reverse complement strand
CACTTTATACCGCTATTTAAGAATTGTCTTTACTGAGGACTAAAGTAACGTCCATTATTTAAAGACTGATGTACGTGCGAGATATCAAGGTTATTCGTTCTTTTTTAAGGAGGGTTTTTGTTGGAATAACGTGCTCAATCCTTCAGCAAGATTACTGAAAGCAAGATTGAAAAATGCAACGATTAACGATGTGGGATCGATGTCTTTAATGTCTGTCTGTGATTTGCCAAATATTTACTTTGTAGCATTATTAAATTCAAATATTATGTTCGATTATTATCGAGAATTTATTAATTGCACAGTTAATATTCAAATTAATGATTTAAGGCAACTGCCAGTTGTTATACCTACAAGTAACGAGATCGCCAGTATTGTGCAGTTGTTTAAGAAAATTTTGGTTCAAAAATTAGATGCGGATGAACATGCACCCGCATCCTTAAATGAACTCGAAAATAATATAGATCGTTTAATTTTCTCAATTTATCTTATAAATTGAAGCAACAGTTTTATCTAATTCACATTGTAAAGAATTCAATTCTTCTATTTGTAAAATGGAAGTTTTGAATTCTTTTTTCTTTAGTTTTACAGCTTCATTAAAAATTGTGCTTATTTCAAGCAGTTCTTTTTCAGAAGGAATAATTATCGGGATTTGTCGAGCATCGTTTATTTGGAAAGTTTGCGTGTTGTTAATAAACGAATCCACATAGTAACTCACAAACGAAGAGTTTATCAAAGCTACCATATAGAATTCTGGCACCTTTTCTATCATACCATATAAACTCATGCTTTTAACATCATTAACGCTTTTCCCTTTAATTCTGCATTTTAAGTATGTAGTGTTAATATCATTCCAACAAAAACCCTCCTTAAAGTAAAACTGTGGATTGCGATATACCGGCATACCTTCACCCTTCTTACCAGAATTTGTTTTAAAAAAATGGACATTTTCTTTGGACCATGCAATAGCAAAAGGTGTTTCTAAAAACCACCTATTTCCATCTTTATCTCCTTTATCATATGGCACATAATATGCTTTTGACGTATCTATCCCATCGGTTTTTTCATCATCCGATAAAGAATCAATATCTGCAATTTCAGCATCATCTATTAGCCTGTAAATAAAACCCTGACCAAAGATATCTCTTCCGTATTTTTCCTTTAACAAATCAAACAGTTTTGCTATTTCTAATTCAGAGGCATTGTCTAAGAATTCTTTAGTTGAAACATATGGATGTAGATATTCGACAGAAAAATTATGCTTTCTCATTACTTCATCCAACTTTTTATACCTCGCACCCCGCACATTGTTTGCCCATTTAGAGGTTTTTCTAATTGCGATATACTTTCCATTATTAGCAGTCGCCAAACCTTGTCCGCCCTCGGTCAAACAGCCCAATAATGCAATATCGCCAGGCTTCAAACTATTTCTATATTGCTCAAGTTTGTATTTGTTTTTTTCAATGTCTTTTGATGTCTTTATACAGTCCCACCATTTTTCAAGCAACGATTTGACAATTTTTCCATATTTTTCAGAAATCTTTGTGTTGTATTCTGTAGGCGTAAATATTACAGAATTAGGCATTTCAATAAAAATGCGTTGGCTTATATTATTGTATCTTTCAGGGACTAAAAGATTTTTGCTTCCGTCTAAAAATGTCAAACACATGTCATCGCTATATTTTTTATTTTGAACTTGTATAATACATGTGTCTACCATAACCGAAGAAAAAGGATTCGCCGTATCATAAATGTATTTTATTGCCTTTGACAACAGCATATTTCTCATATTACGTTTTGTTTGTGTTGTCCAAAACGTTTTCGGAATAATATAATTCAATGTACCGTTGTCTTTTACCAACTGCATCCCCCTAAATGTAAAAATATTATAGGTATCATCTGAAAAACCATATATTTTTTCATATATATCTTTGTCTTTTGCAGGAATTTCTTTTGTGGATATATATGGAGGGTTTCCAATAACGATATCAAATCCATCTTTAATTCCGAACATCCAGTTAGGATCAAACCAATTTGTTACAGTGTTGTTGAATGGTTTCCATTGGAATAATGCTTCATATCTAGCAGAAGCCATTTTATTACCCCAATTATCCAATGCCGCTTGACGCATTGCGTTTTGTATTTCGCTAAACGCAAATTTTAGCTCGTTTTTGGTTTCAGCATCATTTGCGCTAAAATATTCTTCACGAACCGATTTTAATTGTTCTATATGTTCTACTTTTTCAAATATTGAGAGTTGATTCTTAGCTACATCTTTAATATGATCACTATCTTCTGGCAACGAGATCAAAGAATTGGCTGCAATAAACTTAAAATCAAGGTTTGGGAGCGGATTTATACCCCTATTCGGTTCGTCATCATAAACCTTTTCTTCGATAACCAGCGACAAGAAACAACGCAGACGAGCAATTTCGACCGCGATAGGTTGGATGTCAATTCCGAAAATGGAGTTTTGAATAACCGTAAGTTTACGAATATAATCCAAAGAGCCGGCATTAAATTTCTTTTCAAATTCTTTTCTAATCAAGAAACTAACGTTTTCGGTTGCTTTGTTGAACCACAATGTTGCATCAGGATCAATTTCTTGTAGCATATAGACTATTTTTTGCAGCACGCCGATAGGAAAAGCTCCCGAACCACAAGCGGGATCGAGCACCGTAACAGAGTATAATGCATTTACAATTGCTTTCTTTTCTGTTTCAGAAAAAGATATAAGTTCGTCATCTTCCTTGCCGTAACTTATGAGCGCTTTCAACTTTTCTTCCGAAATCCCCGTTTTTGTTTTAAGATGCTCAAGGATACTACTGTCAACCATATAATCGACGATATCTCTCGGCGTATAAAAACTGCCGGTACTCTTCTTTGCGTTTTCGCCGGTTTCCGGGTTAATTTCCGCAAGTAAGTTTTCAAAAATCCTACCGAGCATTTCGGGGTCGATAGACAGTTCGATATCGTAAGACGTGTTTTCGTCAACTGTAAAGTTGTATTGCCCTAAAACGGTATAAAATCTATCGAACCAATCGTTGGGAATGGTTATCAGACCATATTGCCCGGATTGTAACTCGGGAGAAAACTTGTAATGGTCGTCAATATGAGGGCTGAAAAGTCCACCGTTCAAATAAGGTATTTGAGAATAAAACTGTTCTTGTGCAAATTTTCCTTTACGACGCGGAATACTCGTGTTCAGCAATTCAAAAAACAGAGGTTCAAGCACATCGTGATAGTAATTGCCGGCAATTTTAATATCTTTGGTGTTGAGCAGTGTTTCAGGGATAAGAGAAACTCCGTTTTCGCTCTTCTTTTCTTTCAGAAACCAACAAAAAACTATACGACCGATAAGTCGCACTGCAAATTCGGCATACTTATTTTGATCAGTAACGCCGTATATATCGAGTTCTCTATCAAAAGTTTTTCCTTCTCGTTGACCACCAACCAATCTTGTAAAGCAAGCAGCGATTTCGCTGTAAAATTGCTTATTTACAACTTCGACAGAAAAACGATTGATGAGTTCGTCAAGGGAATTTACTTTCCCTTTCCCTATTAAGAAATCATACGCGGTTTTTGTTTTTGTGCCATAGCCCAAGCTGTATGAATATCTGCGAG
This sequence comes from Bacillota bacterium, assembly GCA_023403375.1. Classification (GTDB taxonomy): domain Bacteria; phylum Bacillota; class Clostridia; order Christensenellales; family Borkfalkiaceae; genus UBA1259. The sequence continues at coordinate 4,041 of JAEYEN010000103.1, read as the reverse complement.
GATTTGACAATACTTTTACGACCTTTTCGCCGTTGAATTCATATTTGCTTATCAAAAGAGAAAAGCGGTAATTGAGCTTGTCGGCATTTGCAAAAGCAACTATGGCATTGTTTATTCCGAGTCCGCGTAAAATCTTAAACATTTCTTGCGTAATAGTGACACGACGATTATGAGAGCCTGTTTTAAGTATAACCTCAAAGACCGTTACCTCGCACTTGTCGGAATATCCCAATTGATTAACCGATTCGAAAATATTGTTTTTGAATTCAACTTCATGTCTGTCTGAAATAAAATCCGGTAACAATACATCATTGACTACATACAAAAAGTTATCAATATGGTATTCATTTGCAAGTATTTCTTTTGCTTCGTCAAGCGTTATCACTTCTTAAGTCCTCCGTGAACATAATAATTTCCGTCTGCGCATCAATGCTTTCCACTTTACGCTTTATCTGAATAATGTAGTTGACGGGTATTTTTTCTTTTAATTCCCGAACGATATCGTTCGCGTCGTTCTTTTTTATAGTAAGCTTTGCCAAATACTTTAATTCACCGTCGCTTAAATCGTCATAGGTTTTGATAACGTCAAGCAAGTCCGCGATATAATCTTTTTCAGCAGGGCAAACGACGGCAAGCTTTTCAAGATTTTCTATCGCTTCGCCTTTACGTTTATCGAGTTTTATTTTGGGATAAGGTTTGCGGATTTCGTCGCGCAAAATCGCAAATTTCTTATCCAGCGCCTCGTCATACTCAAAACTCTTTTCTTCCGGTTCGGCTTTGAATAATACAAGCACTTTTTCAGGCGGAACAATCTCCGCCTTTTCGCTATACGGATTTGCCAAAGCAAACAACGTATTATTGCCGCGTTTCGCAAACGAGATGGCGCAAGGAACGGGTTTATCCTTACGAACAATTCTTGCTCTTTCAGGGATTTTTAAAGCTTCATCGATAAACCTGACGTTATGCTTTATCGCATTATAATCGTTTCTGAAATCAACATCCCAACTTTTTTCGCTATTTTCGGCGTTGACGTCATCGTATTGTTTTTTGAAATAACTTTGCAACGTTTCATCGGGGGTAAGTGTTCTCGTATCGCTACCAACTATGTTGTTTATAAGGAACATTTTTAAAGTGGAAATGCCCTTAATGAGAGTATTCTGCTCGCCTATATCGGTCGGAAAAAAATTATAGATATAAATCTTATCAAACATTTTTTTGTTGATACGATTGATACGACCTATTCTTTGAACGACTCTCGTCGGGTTATACGGAATATCATAGTTAATAATAACTCCGGCTCGGTTAAGGTTAAAACCTTCGCTTAAAGCGTCTGTGGCGACGATAATATCATAATCGTTTTTCTGTTCCGCCGCCTTATATGATGCGTCGAAATTCGATTTAACGACGTTACGGTCGATATTAGATGCCTTGCCCGTATATAACAACACGCGATAGCCATCTTCTTCAAGTCTTGCTTTTACATAATCCGCAGTATCGGCAAATGACGAGAAAATAACGATTTTTCGAGAAGAATTATCAGAGAGATTGTTTTCAATCTGACTGCAAACTTCGTTATATTTCGGATCTTCTCCGATGGTATCAGAAGTAAACCATTCATTATATATCCCGCGAAGCAACTTTACGTCGTTTTCAACGGCAGAAATAAATTCTTCCTTAAATAAATTTTTCGCAAAAGGAATTGCCTTTTTCTTAATTTTATCAACGTCTAAGGGCTCGTCCGCTATATTATTGATTGCATCAAAAGTTTCCTGTATTTCATTTTCATCCGGATCAGGCAGGTAACCACTCTTCTTTATCGGTACGTAACCTTTATCCCACCATTTTTTTATGTTTTCGTAAGACGTGAGCAAACTGTTAAGCGTTGACTTAAATGCCGCTTTGGAACTTTCAAAACGCATAACAAGCAATCTTTTTATAAACTGCGCCAAGTTGCCCTGAAATTGCTGAATATTCATTTCATTAAACAACTCGCCATATTTTTCATTAAAAGCTTCCGGATCAATTAAGTATGCCGAAGGATTATAACGAGCGCAGATAAATTGATTACTCAATTTATCAAGCGTTTCAAGATATAATTCTCGTATTCCCCCTAAATCGTATTCTATCAACTTCGGTCCGACGACTTCGGGAAAATGAATGTTCTGTAATTTTAAGTCGTCGGCATATTCTTTTATTTCCTGTAAATCCAGACGACTACGACGGATTATAACAGGATCAATCAGTACTCGCAATTCACCGCTTAACTTATCAAGTTCTACTTTTATCTCGTCGGAAAAATTCTTTTTACCTTCTTTTTCAAGTTTATTATATCTTGCTATCAATTCGTGAAAGCGTACGCTTAAATTGTCCACCGAATTTATAGTGGATCGACTTGGTGTTTGGAAGAGTTTTACAAGAGCAAACAAGTCTTGCGGACGGTTGTTATACGGAGTTGCCGTCAGCAAAATAACTTTGTTCTCGGCATTAGAACGGGTTAATTGGTGGAGCCATAAATAACTGTCGCTTAATTCGTTGCGGTATCTATGCGCCTCATCTATTACATAGAGTATCGGATCGGGATCGTCGGCATAGTCTTTATACAAATCTTCTAACTTCCCACTACTGCAGACTCTTACTCCGCGAAGTCCGAAATCTTGCTGATAATCTTCCCATTGATCCACAAGGTGCGGCGGAGCGATAACAACAGTTTTATGTATGTCGAGATTGTATGCAATAGCCGATGCGATAACCGACTTTCCAAGACCTACGACGTCGGCTATTATTACGCCGTTATTTTTGTTTATACAGTCAACGCCGTATTTAATAGCATCTAATTGATACTTGAAGTTTGCGAACTTCCCGTTTGTTATTTCCGATGGTGTAGTGACATTGTTTTGGTCGATAGAATTATATAGTTCGTATAATATGCGAGTATAAATATGATATGGAGACGGCTTTGCAAAAATCCAAAGTTTTTTCTTTAAATCGGTTTCAAAATCTTTATTGCCGTCTTTTACGCAAATATCTATCGACTTACTGTCGTTCCAAAGACTTTCGAACTTTTCTTCGTACTCAACATATTTTATGTTGTCGCTAAAACGCTCGTTCATCTCGCCCTGACCGAGAAGTCCGTTATAAGTAAAATTTGACGAGCCCATAAATACAACGCCTTTTTGATCTCCGAAACATGAATATTCATATTTATTTGTAATTACGTAAAACTTGCTGTGATCTTGTCTTGCCGTTAAACGTATTTCCAAAGTTCCGTCTTTAATTTTATTTAAAAACATTTTAAAAATCGCTTGGTTTTCTGTTGAATCGAATTCGTCCGCCAAAGACGATTTATTAAATAAATCTATAAAACTGTTTATGTAGTTATTTTTCTTTTGAGAATTGTTCAAATTGTTATAGCCACGAATGGAATAAGAACTTAATTCTTCGTCGGGATTGTTTTTTACGGCGTTACAAAGCTCGCCGATTGCGTTCGGGTCAATCGTACAGCCAACCAAAATCCTTATTTTTTTGTCTTTAAGATCTTCGGCCAATGCATTGAATCCCGAAAAATAGAAAAACGCGGTAAGGATATCAACGCTTTCAGCTTGCTTTAGAGAATTCTTTAACGAATCCAACATCGTTTTTGATCTATTATCAATAATTGAAGCCATATAATTTTCCTTCCTATCAATATTATTGTTGTAAAATTTCCCAGTAGCCCGTACGGGTATTACCAACGCGAGCAATAAGCCCTTTTTCTTTCAATCCGTCAAGAGCGCGCTGAACAGTTTTTACGGTTTTAGAAATTTCCATTGAGAGTTCTTCTCGCGTCAAATTCGGTTGTAATTTCAATAGCTGATAAACCGCTTTCTCTGTTTTGGACAAAGCAACAGAGACATTTTGCCTCGGTTCAGGGACACTTTTTAGCGCATTAGGGTCATTTCTCAAAAAGATAAACGAGAAACCTATCGGGGTTTTCTCATAAGAACAAGAAACGTTTTCGGCGTTACAAAGAGTATACACACGCTTAAACCCGCTGCCGAAAGA
>JAEYEN010000086.1 GCA_023403375.1 Bacillota bacterium | reverse complement strand
CCTTTGTTGGTAGCGTCTATAACGACTTCGAATATTTTGCCTTCTGCAATTTCTTTAACGTCCGCTTCTTCGGCAAGAACTTTCTGCATTGCCTTTTCGGAGAATCTGACGGGAGATTTGCCGATAACCATAACGCGGATGTCTGCGCCGATTTTATAATCTTCTTTGTTTGCGCTGAGCAATTCGTCGTTAGGAACGTCGAAATCTTTTTTAGTGTTTTTAAGAGAAATGGTAAGCCCTGTCTCGTTAACCGAAGAAATGGTTGCGGCGACAATCTGTCCTACTTTATAATCTCTGTTAGGTCTGATGCTTTCAAACGCTTTTGCCATTTCGGACTTTTCGACTTTTTCTCCTTTTTCGGGAGCGACTGCTGCCTGTTCCTGAACACTTTCGGAAGCAACTTCAACTACGTTTTCGCTTACGACTTCATTGTTCTCATTGGTTTCCGAAGTGATAACTTCTTCTGTAACTTTCTCCATACCTTGGATGACCTCTTGGAATTGTTCTATCGGCGTAGATGCACCGAAGACAACCCCTACCTTAATAAATTTTTTTATTTTCTCATAATCAAAAAGATTAGGATAAATAATTCTGAATACGTTTTTACAGTTCTTTTTGCAAATATCGAAAAGTTTTTGCGTATTGTTACTGTTTGCGCCGCCTATTACAATCACGGCGTCGCACTCTTTGGAAAGAAAATCCGCTTCTTTTTGACGCTTTGTTGTAGTATAACAAATTGTTTTGAAAATATCAACTGTTTTTGACGGCGATTTTTTAATTTTTTTTATTATAGAATTAAATTTTTCTTCCGAATAGGTCGTTTGAACGACTATACATATCTTATCGTCGGGTAAAATCGAAATATCGTCGGCGTTTTCCGTGATTAAGGCGCCGTTGCCGCACCACCCGTTTATCCCTTTCACTTCCGGATGATTCGGGTTTCCTATAATAACGATTTTATATCCGTTATCCGAATGCTTTTTTACAATTTTTTGAATATCTTTAACAAAGGGGCAAGTGCAGTCTATAACGTTGAGTTTTTTTTCCGCCGCCTTTTTAAATGTTTCTTCGGGCTCACCGTGCGTTCGTATAAGCAAAGTATCTCCGCAGGAAAGGTTTTCTTCATCTAATGAAGTTATGGTCTTTATGCCTGCATTTTTTAACTTTTCGTTTACTATTTCGTTATGGATAATCTCGCCCAGAATATAATTATTATCGCCTTTAAGCGAATAGGCGGCGTTTATCGCGCGCTTAACTCCGAAACAAAATCCGCTGTTTTTGCTTTTGATAACTATCATTTTTTCTTTTTGGGGCGCTTGCATAATTCAAAAAGATTTTGTTGCGCTTCTAACATTTTTTCTCTGATGATACCGTTCATTTTTGCAAAATCTTCGGTTGTGGGTTTAACGTCGTAGTATTCCGAAAACTCAAACGATTTGCCGACGTATATTTTTTGTTTTCTGAAAATTTTGGCTTTACCTAAAAGCATTATAGGGACAATAGGCGTTTTCGTTTTTACCGATAAAAACGCTGTGCCTTCTTTTATTTCTTGAAGTTCTGTTGTGCCCGTTTTGTTTCGCGTTCCTTCGGGGAAAATGGCAAGTTTATGCCCTTCGTTTAAAACCTTTATACATTTTTGAAGCGAGCGCAAATCGAATTTGTTTCTGTCAATCGAATTTGCTCCGAATTTAGTTATGATTTTGCCGAAAAGTTTATTTTTAAATAATTCTTTTTTTGCCAGAAAATATATATCGTCGCTATATAAGTCCGCAATAAATCCGGGGTCTATTCCCCTGAAATGATTGCAAACGATAATTGCTTTCCCTTGCGGTAAATTTTCTTTGCCGTAGATTTTATAATGATAAAACAAATTAAAACATTTAAGGCAAAATTTTCCGAATCCGTCCATAAAAACCCCTTAATAACCTTTTTATTCGTTTGGTTTTTTAATATATCCGTATACGCAATTAACAACTTCTTCGATATTCATATCGGAAGTGTCGATTTTTATTGCGTCCGCACAACAAGTAAGCGGCGCAAAATCTCTGTGCATATCGTTATAATCGCGTTGCTCTATTTCTTTTTGTAATTGGTCTAAATCCACGGCGTGTCCTTTTTTTACGAGTTCGTCGTAACGTCTTTTTGCGCGAACCTGAACGCTTGCGGTTATATAGAACTTAAAATCAGCGTCGGGCAAAACGAAAGAGCCTATATCTCTGCCGTCAAGCACGCAAGACATTGATTTTGCGATTTGTCTTTGCATATCGACCATTTTAAGTCTTACGCATTTAAGGCTGGAAATATTAGATGCCTGCATAGAGACGTGCGGCTCCCTAATTTTTTCCGAAACGTCTAGTCCGTCGAGAAAAGTTTTTTGTGTGCCGCAAGAATATTTGATTTCCAGATTTATGTCGTTTATAAATCCCGAAACGCCTTTTTCGTCTAACGTATCGATACCGAGAGATAATGCTTTAAGCGCACACGCGCGATACATGGCACCCGTATCGAGATATAAAATATCTAATTTTTGTGATAAAAATTTTGCGATGGTGCTTTTTCCGCTACCGGACGGTCCGTCAAGTGCGATATTGATTACATTTTTCATAAGTTTGCCTTTACCTTTTTCTTTTTTATCCTGATTCTGCCTTATAATTTTTGATTCCACAAATAAAAAACCGAAATATTTATCAAAACCAAAAATTTTAGATGTATATTTTAAGCGTAAATACCCTAAGCGTTTATTCCTGCAAGATATGCGGTGCAGAACGCCGTTTGCAGGTTAAAACCGCCCGTCAGTGCGTCTACGTCCAAAACTTCGCCAGCAAAAAACAAATTTTTAACAAGTTTGCTTTCCATAGTTTTAGGATTTATTTCTTTAACGCTCACTCCGCCGCTTGTGATAATCGCTTCTTCGATTGGTCTTAACGAATTATAATTCAAGCGAAAAGATTTAAGCGTTTTAACCATTCTTAACCGTTCTTCCGTTGTAATTTCACAACATTTTTTATCGGACTTCACGTTTGCGGTTTTCAGAAAAGTTTTAACAAACGTTTTCGGAACGAGAGTTGTCGCTGCGGAAGAAATGTATTTAGTGTTTGCCGCGGCAAGTTCTCTGATAATTCGTTTTTCCAAAACGTCTTCCGTCAATGCCGGTTTAAAATCTATTTCAAGAGTTATGTTTTTGCCGTCAAGTTTGTTTATATAAGCAGAAGCGCTTAAAACAATCGGACCGGAAACGCCGAAATGTGTAAAAAGCATTTCGCCG
>JAEYEN010000077.1 GCA_023403375.1 Bacillota bacterium | reverse complement strand
CCATAGACCGCCCCACCACCATAACGGTAGAAAGAATGAAAGCGTTAAGGAAAATCAGATAAAGCATAGCGCAAACGATAAACATCACAAAAAGATGAAATCTGTTCTGCGAACGTTTTTCTTTACGGTTTTTCTCCCACATGCTGTCTTTGACTTTGTACATTACGCTATAACTCCTGCCACTTCGCCCATTTTCGGCTTATTCGCTCTCTCGTCGTTTTTCCGTCCGCTTCCGCGTTTTCTTTCGTGAACGTCGCGTGTATTATACCCACAAAAGGTTGTTGATAAGATATTCGCCGTCTATTTTCACGGCAAGCGCGGTTACGCTTTCAAACCCTTTAAGCAATCTGCCTTCCGCGCTTTTGAATTTGGAAAGCGGAATTTTTACGTTGTGCCACACGTTGCCGCCGTTAAGCGAAACGTAAACCGTATATTCCGTTTTTTCTTCTTCGCCCGAAACAAGCGTAAACGCCGCAAGTCGGTCTTCTTTAACGTAAACGTCGCAAAGAAGAATAGCGTCGTCTTTCGGCTTGTCTTTATCGTTGTTGATTTTATAAGTTATAAGTCCGTTTTTGCAGTAAATGCCGTCAATGTCCATCGGACCTTTTTTTATGGATATTTCGCCGTCGCCGTTAAAGTCTATAAGCGAACGTGAAACGTTTTTATAAAGCGGCGCAAAAACGGTGCCCGTGAGTTTATTCCTGCCGGAAAAAATCACCCTGTTCTGAGCCGCCGCCTGACTATCGGACTTTTCCGATTTTGCATTCTTTTTACAGAACACACCGGTAGAAACGGCGTATCCCGTTTGTTTATACTTGGTTTTTACAAAATAGAAAAGATTTTCGGAAAAAGTATCGGGGGTATAAGAAAGAACCGCTTCGCTGTCCGAACATTCCTTTTCGTCCGCGCACTCCCACGCTCTGTCGGCAGGATTTACCGTTTGCTCCGCAACGTAAAGCCTTAACGTTTTTTCTTCTTTATCTTCGCTTTTAACTGTAACCAAAAATTTGCCGTCCGCAATTTCGCATTTGAGTTCGGGTGCCAAAGGAAGATTTTTATCACCCTTTTTGCCGTCATTCAGGTAAGTGCGGAAGAAAACGAGAACGTCTTCAAACGCACTTTTATCCACGCATTCCACTTGGTTTACCGTATAGTCGATAGCGGAATAAATACCCGTGCCGACGCGCGCCATCGTGTCGCCCGCTCTGTCCACGTCGAAATCGGCGTTGTTTGTGGGAACGACCGATAATACGGGACATTTGACGTAAGGCGAATACGCCTGCGCTTCTATGCCGGCAAGAATTTTAAGTTTTTCGTCCGAAAACATTTCGGGCACTTCTTTGCCGAATTTATGAAAGCCCTTATAAATATGCCAGCCCGAATCCATTACGAACGCCGCCGCCGAAAGCCTGCTCTCGTTCGCGCAGACGTGCCAGAGTACGGTAGAGCCGAGCCCTATCCCCAGCGCGCCGACCGATATGACCGTTTTAAGCGAGCAGACGTAAGAAAGCGCGTATTTCATAACGCAATCCCATTCGTACCAGCAAGTGGAATCGACGTCTTCCGTAAGCGCGTAAAGTTTGCCTTTTGAGTTTTTGTAATCGGCGTAAGCCCTGCTCGGCGGGTAAACGGTAAAGTTTGTTTTATCTTCACGTTCGCCCGAATAGTCGGCTGAAATCGCCTGATACCCTTCTTCCGCAAGTTTAACGAGCAATTCGCGGTCTATTCCGTTCGCTACCGACGGAACGACCAGAAGCGCGGAACGAAGTTTCAACTCGTTTTTAACGGCTGATTCGCAGTATATCTTGACCGCGCCGTCCGTAAGCGTTCTCCCCGTAATGTAAAAGCACGTTATGGTAACGTCGCCGCAGGCGATAACTTCCACCGTTTCCGCCGTTATGTTTTCTTCTATCTTAAATCCGTTCCAAAGCGAAACGGGCGTAAGAATATTCCCTGCCATAAACTCTCCCGTAAAATATAATATCGGTTTCGGCACATTTAAATTTTGGTTTTTTAGTTGATTTTTGCCGAAGTATAAAGTATAATATTCATCAACGCTGAAACGCGATAAATGCCATTACGCTCTATTATATTTAAGAATATTATTTATTATAATACAATAGCGGCGTTTAAGCAAGCGTTTTTTTATTCTTACCGCAAGAGGACGAAAACAAATGACCTTTTCTTATTCCAAAGAATTTTCCGCCGCCGCTTTGACGAACGTGGAAAACGTGTTTATTTACGAATATATGCCGTCCGCGCCCGAAAACTACGTAAAGGTTTACCTTTACGGTCTTTTTCTTTGCAATAATTCCGAATTCGATAAATCGGTTGAAGACGTTGCGGACGCGCTTAATCTTACGGCGAAACAGGTTCTGGAATGTTTTTCTTATTGGGAAGATTACGGCTTGGTTTCCGTTATATCCGAAAATCCTTTTACAGTTAAGTATCTGCCCGTTTTCAGCGCGTATCGCAATAAACCCAAAAAGTACAAGGCGGAAAAATACGCCGATTTTACCAAAGGCGTTCAGGCGTTTATCACGTCCAGAATGATTTCCACAAACGAATATTCGGAATACTTTAACATAATGGACGTGTATTCCATTAAGCCCGAAGCGATGCTTATGATAGTAAAATACTGCGTGGATATAAAAGGCGGCGACATCGGTTGCGCCTATATCTCCAAAGTCGCCAAAGACTTCGGAAAACGCGGCATTACCACGGTGGATAAAGTGGAAAAAGAGTTGTCTTCTTACATAGTAAGGACGGCGGAGATTCAGAAAGTTCTCGCCGCGCTGAAATTAAAGCGCAAACCAGAAATAGAAGATTTGAACTTGCTTAAAAAATGGTCGAAAGAACTTTGTTTCGACTTCGACGCGATACTTTTTGCCGCCGAAAAACTTAAAAAAGGTTCTATGGAAAAGTTAGACGCTTTTTTGATAGAACTCTATTCGATGAAGAGTTTTTCCAAAGAAGAAATTTCCGAATATGCCGCTAAAAAGCAATACGTTTACGACTTGGCGGTAAGGATAAACCGCGCGCTTTCCCTTTACGTAGAAGTTCTGGACCCCGTGGTTGACACTTACACCAAAAAGTGGTTGTCTTACGGGTTTGACGAAGAAACGCTTTTATACGTTGCGGGGTTCTGCTTTAAAAACGGCGACAATACGCTTATCAAAATGGACGAACTTATAGAAAAATTATACGGGAAAGGTCTTATAGATTTAACTTCCGTTTCGGACTATTTTGAAGAAATTAAAACTACCGACCTTTTCATTAAAAAAGTGCTTACCACGGCGGGCATAAACAGGCGCCCCAACGATTGGGACAGGAACAATCTTGCAAACTGGAAAAACTGGAATTTTTCAGACGAAATGATTCTGGAAGCGGCTGCGCTTTCATCTGGCAAACCTTCCCCTATTCCTTACATAAACGGCATATTATCCAACTGGAAAAGAGAAGGAATATATACGTTAAACAAAGCGGAAACCGCACATAAAGAAGTAAACGGCAATTTTGTGAACTCTCAGGAAGCGTATAACGTAGAATACGAAAAGAGAAGAAATAAAGCGCTTTCCATTGCTCAGAAGAACACCGAAAAAGCAATGAACGTAGATGGTTTTTCGGACGTTTACGGCAGACTTAACTCTATCGAGCGCGACTTGGCTTTTGCCGAAATAGGCGGAGATAAAGAATTGCTTGTTAAACTTGAAAACGAAAAGTCGGCCCTTCACGAAAAGGCGGAACAGATACTTTCGGGAATAGGACTTACCCTATCCGACCTGTCCCCTAAATTTTTGTGCGACAAATGCCACGATACGGGTTACGTAGGTACCAAACGGTGCGATTGCTTTGACAAAAAGCCCGTATAACCTATTATAATTATCGTAACTTTTATCGGTCTTTCGGTAAAAAGTAAAACAACTATCCGATATAGCGATTTGACCGTTACCGGTATAAAATTTTAAGCCTTTACCGATAAATTTTTTATCGTTTAGTCGGCTTTCCGCACGGTAAAATTCAAAAAAGGACAAAAAACCATACCGAAACAATACTTATAATTACGCTTTAAATTATATGCAAATTACGTCGGTAACGGTTTTGTAAATCAAGGTTTAAAAAGCGCATTAAACAGTATTATAAAAAACATCAAATAGTATAATAAAGAACACTAAACAACATTATAAAAGCGCCGCTTAATTTTTAAGCGGCGCTTTTTATTTTTGTTTTGTATAAAAACTAGCGATACTTTGCCTGCCGATTAGTCGTCTAATCTGATAAGACTGTCTACGGAATAAACGACGGGCAACTCTTTAATTTTAGCAAGCGTTTTGTTAACCGCGTTTTCGGAGCAGACGTGCGTGATAATCACTACGGGAACTTTGCCGTCCGTACCCGAATACTGTTTAACTTCTTTTATGCTTAAACCGTTTTTACCGAACAAGCCCGAAATTTTGCTTAAAACGCCCACTTCGTCTTTAACGGTCATTCTGATAAAATGTTGAGAAGTGAAGTCGTTTACGAACTTGGTTTCTTTATTGCCTTTTTCACTGTTGTTGAAATAGGTGTAATAGAATTCGGGATGTTTTGCCGCAAAGATTATATCGGATACTATTGCGCTGCCTGTGGGAAGCGCGCCCGCGCCCCTGCCGTAAAGCATAATTTCGCCCACGGAATCGCCAACAAGATGAACTGCGTTAAAAGAATCGTTAACGCTTGCAAGCGGATTAGAATTTGATACGTACGTGGGATGTACCCTTACTTCCACGCCGTTTTTGGTGTTTTTGCCGATAGCGAGAAGTTTAAGCGCGTAACCCATATCTTTACCGAAAGCAATATCTTCTTTCGTGATGGAAGTTATACCTTCTCTGTGAATGTTTTCGATAGATATTTTGGTATTGAAAGCAAGGCTGGACAGAATGGAAAGTTTATAGGTTGCGTCAAACCCTTCGACGTCCGCCGTGGGATTGAATTCCGCATAACCCAACTTTTGCGCTTCTTTAAGTGCTTCCGCATAATCGGAACCCTCGCTGCTCATTTTGGTTAAAATGTAGTTTGTGGTGCCGTTTATTATACCTTTTATGGAAAGTATTTTGTTTGCCTGCATACCTTCCTGCAAAGTTCTGATAATCGGAACGCCGCCCACGCAACTCGCTTCAAAGAACAGTCCCGCATTCATCGCCTTTGCTTCTCTTTCGAGTTCGGGCCAATGTTTTGCAAACAATTCTTTGTTGGAAGTAACGACGGTTTTTCCGCTCATCAACGCTTTAAGAACGAAAGTTTTGGCAGGTTCTATACCGCCTATAACTTCTACAACTATGTCTACGTTAGGGTTGGAAACAACTTCTTCTATATTGCCCGCAACGATAGCGGGGTCTATACCCAAAGCCTTGGCACGGTCTATATTTTTTTCCAGAACCGCTTCTACGCTAAGGTCCACACCCTGAGATTTCTTGAAATATTCTCTGTTTTCGGTAAGAATTTTATAGGTACCGCCGCCCACTACGCCCAGTCCTAAAATTGCAACGCCTGCTTTTTTCATATTTTCTCCTTACTCTTTTTGTTGAGTTCGTAAATTATCTTCAATCCGTCCAACGTAAGCGTTCTGTCTACTTTGGCAATCGATTTCGCTTCTTTCGCTATTATTTCTCCTAATCCGCCCGTCGCAACGACGTTAAGATTATCCACTTTAAGTTCGGTCTTGATTTTGTCTATTATATTATCCACAAGTCCCGCAAAGCCGAAAATTATGCCTGCCTGCATATTCGTTTCGGTATTTTTCGCTATCGCGCTCTTCGGCGAAACAAGTTCTATCATAGGAAGTTGCGCCGTGTTTTTAACAAGTCCTTCCAGCGCGGTCTTTATGCCCGGCGCGATAACGCCGCCCATAAGCGTTCCGTTTTTATCGATAACGTTAAATGTAGTCGCCGTGCCGAAATCCACCACCACGATGGGTCCGCCGTATTTCGTGAAAGCGGAAATACTGTTGACTATTCTGTCCGCGCCCACTTCTTTGGCGTTTTCAACTCTTACGTTAAGCCCCGTTTTAATGCCGGGTCCCACCATTTGCGGAGTTATACCGAAAAAGTATTCGCACATATGGCAAACGGTGTAATTTAAGGAAGGTATAACCGAAGAAACGATTATCCCGTCTATATCGCTTTTTTTAATGCCTTTATCGCTTAAAAGGTTTACAAGCACCGAACCGTATTCGTCCGCCGTTCTCGTAAGCCTTGACGACACTCTGTAAGACGCGACGAGATTATCGCCGTCAAACACCCCGTATTTTATATTTGTATTGCCAACGTCTATTGCAAGTAACATATCATTCATCCTTATCGTTATTTATATCGGAATTCATAACGGAACTTTCGCCGCTATTTCCGACTTTTCCGTCGCTGTCTTCTCCGTCTATAACCGCAAAGTCTTCTTTTTCGTTTTCGGTATTTACGACGCTTTCGGTATTTACGGTACTTTCTGCGCCGCCCGATTTTTCACGTTTGATAGTGGTTATAACTCTGTATATTGCGGGGGATAAAACCGCGTTTATGGCAAGTTCTATTAAAAAGTTTACGCCCGCGCAACCGATTACCAAAAAGTATAAAACGGTTTGCCCGTCTGTTATAAAACCTGTGGCGGACAGAACGTCGCTTAAAATAAGCATACCTATTATAAAT
>JAEYEN010000061.1 GCA_023403375.1 Bacillota bacterium | reverse complement strand
TCTATACCGCCCGCCCGAAACGCGAGAATACTGTCGCGGTCGCCAATCATAGCCATTTTATCCGTCGTAACCATCTCGTATTCTCCTTTTTATCTTGTCAGATTTTTCGCCGCCGCTTAAACCCGTGATTATTATACGCACGTCGTTAAGTTCCGCAAGTTTATAATAAACGTAAGATAAAAATGCGTGCGTGCCGTCCTGCGAATATTTTTCCTTTTTCAAAAATTTCACGGCGTACTCGTCGCTCTTTTTTTCAAATTCTTTCAGCGGCATATTAACCGCAAAATCTTCCGCCGCAGCGCAAATAAAATCGGCGTTTTTAAAATACTTGGTTCGCTCTTTTAATGCGTTCGCCTGTTCCGTACATAAAATTTCAAGTTCCGTTAAAGAAAGCGCACCGCCTTTTATAAACAAGTCTTTGCACTCCGAAAAATTTCTCGTCCTTAACGCAAGGCTTATGTTCACGCAATCGGCTTTTACCGAATAAATCTGTTTAAGATACTTATCCTTTTTAGACAACAGATACAATTCGTCGTAAAGCGCCTTATTAAACGCGCTGTTCACAAGGTATCCGTCCGCTCTTCCCGAAACGAATTCCATATCGCAATAAAGCAAAGCGTCCGCCATAGACTTGGGAAAATTTTTATATTCGTCCGAAAAAATCTTTTCTTTCAGATACTCTTTTTTAAACATCCCGTCGGGCGCAAGCATTTTATCCGGCTCGATTTTTAAATATTTAGCACGAATAAACGCTTCCGCATTATGAAAGTCTTCGGGATACAATAGAAATTTTTTAATATTCTCGGACGGCGCGTCCTCTCTGATAAACCGATAAAGTTTATCGAGTTCGGTCGCAATGGCCTGCTCGAAATCCGAAACGAGCGAAATCGTTCCGTCGGCAAAATTCACTTCGGATAATATCTTAAACGCTTCTTCCGAAGAAGAGCATTCCGCCATTCTGTTTAATCTTCCCGCGCCCAGAAGGCCTTTTTCCAATGCTTTCGCTCTTGCGCCGGAATAGGTTACGTTTGCCATCAGTCGTCGAAAATCTCCTCTGCGACTTCAAAAATCAGTTGGTCTTTTTTATCTTCTAAAACGCTTTTGAAAGTCAAATCTTTATCGCTTATCTTTCCGTTAAGATAAACGCCGCCGACAAATTCGCCCGATTTTTCCGAAAGCGTAAGATTTTTATCTTTATAGACTTTTAACTTTTTAACGTCTTCCGCTTTAATAACGCCGTCGCGCGATAAAATAATTTCGTCGCCGTTATCGGCAGCGGAATTCAAAAGTTTTTCTACAAAAGCAATATACTCTTTCTTATTAAGACCGCAAAGTTTAAGGTACAGTTTATCAAGAACTTCCGAAATTATCTTCTGTTTTTCGTAAAGCATAATCTTACGGCAATCGAGTTGGGCGAGCGTTACCTTTCCGTCGATAACGGATTTTTGTTCTTTTGACAGAATATCCGTCTGAACGGAAGCGTAATTTTCCGCCCATTCTTCTGCCGCCGTTTTCACTTCTTCGGCTTTATTTTCCGCCGCGGCGATTTTCTCTTTCGCAAGCGTTTCGGCGTCCTCTATTATTTTGTTTATAATAGCCTCTTTACCTTCCATATTTCACCCTTACAACATAAGTAAAATAGAAACGACAAGGCCTAAAATCGCATAGGTTTCTACCATTGCAGGGAACAAAATAAGTTTGCCCGAAAGCGATTCGTTTTTAGCGACGGCGTAAATTCCGCCCACTGCGGTTTTGCCCTGAAATATACCCGAAACAAGTCCCGCGATGGCAAGCGGCATAGCAGCCGCAAACACCTTAGCCCCCGCTACCGCTGCGGCAGCCGCGTCGGCCATTGCCGCTATCTGGGTAACTTGTCCCATTCCCATTATCGCCAAGACGAATCCGTAAATACCTTGCGTTGCGGGTAAAACCACCAGTATCAGCACTTTGCTGAACTTTTTAGGGTCTTCTGCCAAAACGCCCGACGCGGCAGAACCGGTAAAATATAAACCAATTGCAGAGCCTACGCCGCAAAGTCCCGCGCAGAGCGCCAATCCCAAGGTCGCCAATGCTTGTCCTGTCATAATAAATTCTCCTTTTTACAAAACTTAAAGTTTGTTTAAGATTGTTTTTTTATTTGATATTTTGATATTTTGTAACTTTACGAAACAATCGAAAAGTTAATCTGCCTTATTCTCTTTTCTTTATTTGGTCAGATACACGTAGTTAAGCCGAGAACCGAGCGGCGTAAATTTATCGCCTTCGCCCGTGTAGAATTTTCCGAAAAATTCTATATACTGCAATCTGCTGTCGTGAATATATGCGCCGAGAACGTTCATGGACAAGTTAAACACGTGTCCTACTATAATTACAAGCGCACCGAAAACGTACCCTACACCGCCGCCGTTTATAAGCGACATTCCTATATCGTTAAATGTCTGCGCGATAATCATACCCGAAAGCATCAATCCGAAAAGTCTTGCGTAAGACAATATATCGCTTACGATATTGATAAGTCCGTAAACTTGACCGAAGCCTTTTGTAAACTTTCCTATAAATTTTTCTTTCCTGCCTGCGGTAACCACCGCTATAAAAAGCGTAACCGCAACGGTTATCAATGCGGGCAATTGCATTTTAAGCAAAAAGTCGCCGACGGGTGCGGAAAGCGTTCCCGCCATTTTTCTCGGCATAAGCATATCCAAAAGCACAGGCGTTGCCGCAAATACGAGTCCGATAAAAAACAACACCCACACCAATCCGTCGCATATACCGCCTACTATGTCTTTTTGCATAAAGCAGTTTATCGCCTTACAGAAGTACCCGACCGCAATCTGGAAAACGCCGAGCCCCAGACACATTAACAAAACCGCCATAAGGTCTGTCATATCTCCGCCGCCGTCCGTCGATGGCACGGGGTTTGGTAAAATTCTGTTTCCTATTATTTCTATCCCGAAAAACGAGTCGAATAATACTCCGAATAAAACCGCAAACACGCCGCCTATCGTTATGATATACCAAAGTCTTCTCGTTCCGTTATCTACCTTTATTCTTCTCGCCAGAACAAGCCCTATAATTATCATAGCGATACCGTAACCGATGTCCGCCATAATCACGCCCATAAACAACATAAAGAAGAAAAATACCGCTTTGTTCGGGTCCAACTCTCTGTAATTAGGCACGGAATACATTTCGGTTACAAACTCCGTCTGCCTTACGACAGGGTTGTTTTTTAATAGCGTCGGCGGGTTATCCGTCGGCAACGGTTCTAAAAATTCAATAAAGACGGCTTTGCAAGCGTCTTCTACCGCGACCTTTACTTCTTTCGTTTTGTCTTCGAGCGTATACCCCGTCAGCACAAAAGTTTTGGCAGTCATAGAAAACTCTTCTTCGTCTTCTAATTTTTCCAGTTGAAATTTAATATAATCGCAAAGTATTTTAAGCGGTTTTATAAAAGTCGCAAATCCTACCGACTTTTTAACCGTTTCTTCATCTTCTTTATATAGTTTTTCTATATCTCCCGAAAGCGAACCGATACTCTCCGCAGCCGTGCAGTCATAGTCGAACCGACAAGGCGAAAAACCGTGTTCGGATAAAATCTTTGCCGCTTTTTCGGAATTATCTTTTAACGTTACCAGCGAGATAACCGTCTGCGCGGATTGCGACAAAACGTCCGCTTCCGCATATCCGCACTCTTCAATGAATTTGTTTATAAATGGCAACTCTTCTTCTTTTATCGTGCCGAAGAAACATTTAGTGCGTTCTGTATCCTTAAAATCCCCCAACTTGTCTTTTATGTTTTTGTACGGGGTTAAAAGAGTGATTTCGTTTTCAAGTTTAACTCTGTGCGTTTTATTTTCAAAAAGGCTTTGTTTAAGTTTCTCGTTTTCGGAAACAACCGAAAACAGTTCTTCTTTTCTTTTAATAATGGCGTTAAAATCTTCGTAAGACGTGAAAATACCGTCGGAAAGTTCTTTCGCGTTTTCGGGATAAAAACTCTTTCCTTTACTTTTCTCTATATTTTCAGTTATAAAATCAATGCAACTTTTAAGCCTTTCGTATTCCGCCTGAACCCGCTCTTTTTCTTTCTCTTCTTTTACTTTCACGGTGTTTTCGTAGTCTGGCGTTTCCACCACTTCCACACACCCCGTTTTATGAAGAGCGTCAAGAATCTCGTTCCTGTGTTTAGAAAGACCGACAAGTTTGATTTTGGACATTTTAACGATAGCCATTTATATAAACCTGTTCGCTCCGTTTTTTTATTTCTTTTATTAGTTTCCGATTATTAGAAAAATTTAATATCCTGAAACGAATATTAAATCTCCAAAAGTTTTCCCAAAAGCCGTTCGGCAATCTCGTCTTCTTTAACGTAAACGGAATTATAAAAATCTTCGGCAGATTTTTTGCCCGCTTCTATCTTGTCGACGTAAATCTTTTCCGATTGTTCTTTGGCTTTGATTAAACCGTATTTCCGCTTTATTTTAAAAGACGTAACCGTACTTTCTCTTATCGCGTCTGCCGCGCTGTCGCCGGATAAAGTTATTTCCGCGGCTTTTTTTGTTGCGGCTTCCACAATTTCGTCTGCTTTCTTTTCAGCTTCTAATATAGAAGAAATTATTTCTATCATATATATCCACCCATAGTTTCTGTAAATTATTGTAACATATAAAAAAACTTAATTCAAGACTAAACTTTTTGTTTTTTTGTCTATTTTTAAAATTATAAACTATATATAAATTTTTAGTCGTTCAAAAATATAATTTTTAAAAGTTTCTCTATTAAATATATTAAAAAATAAAGTCGCCAAAAAATTTTAATCTGAATATAATGCTAATAAATGACCTTTGATAAATGAATGCTAAACGAAAATTTAGGAACAATCAGATAAAAAATACGTTAATCTAAAAGAAAAATATTTCCGTTTGTGCATTTACCCCTGCTTTTTTTGCTAAAAAATATATCAAAACGCCCGTCAAAAAACTTTTCAAAAAAATTTTAAAATAACGTGTAAAAACACTTGCATTTATTTCTTAAATTTGGTATATTATATCAGCAATGGCGAGATAGACGGGAGCATAGCTCAGCTGGGAGAGCACCTGCCTTACAAGCAGGGGGTCATAGGTTCGAGCCCTATTGTTCCCACCAAACATATCTCTCCGTTGCACCAATATTCGATGCGGGAATGGCTCAGTGGTAGAGCGTTGCCTTGCCAAGGCAAATGTCGCGAGTTCGAATCTCGTTTCCCGCTCCATTTTTTTTATATAGGGGTTTTTCCCCAAGAAGGCGCCATAGCCAAGTGGTAAGGCACGGGTCTGCAAAACCCTCACCCCCAGTCCGAATCTGGGTGGCGCCTCCAAAAAACGCCGAGATGGCGGAATTGGCAGACGCAAGGGACTTAAAATCCCTCGGTGGAAACACCATACCGGTTCAAGTCCGGTTCCCGGCACCAAAGCCTGAAAACATTTTGTTTTCAGGCTTTATTCTTTTGTTTTTAGTTAATTTTAGCAAACCTATATTTTTGCTTTATCTATATTTAACTTTTTCTTACTGCTTTATTTTAATTATTAAACTTATTTATATTAAAGCCGATAGAAATTATTTTGAAAACATTTTTTAATTTGCAAATATAAAACAATTACTTGCAAAAACAGTTGTTTTGTGATATTATTATTTGGCTTGCGGGTATGGCGGAATTGGCAGACGCGATAGACTTAGGATCTATTTCGAAAGAGTGGGGGTTCAAGTCCCTTTACCCGCACCAAAAAGAGTGTAAATCGAAACAATCGGTTTACACTCTTTTCTTTATAAAAAAACCAATCCATATATATAAAATGGTTCAGCCTAATTAATTATTGGTGTGCAATTCAGTATTTCGGTTAAAATTTATTTTAAAGATCCTATTTTTTTATTAGGAATATTTTAATTCTTGGGAAAAATTATATTAATTATTTGATTACCAAATAATACAACAATACTTATAAGTATACTAAAACCCACCACAATTTTTTATGAATTTACCAAATGAAGAATTTTTCTTGCTTTACATTTCATTTAAATAAAAAATAACATTTATAAACTCTTGATTGCGTGTACAACTTTATCTATAAATTTATCGTAATCGTTATAAACAATTGTACTGCCAAAAGCAAAACTTAAATCGGACATAGTCATCTCAAAATCGTTATTTAAATAATAATTTTCATATTCTTGTTTATTAGAAATTTTAGCGATAACATTTTTATCTTGAATGTGAACGATGAATACAAGCGTTTTGTTTGGAGTATGAAGGTATGTATCAATATTATCATTTGACAGCTTAATATATTTATTTAAGTTATGCTCGTTTATCGTTTCCCATTTTGAAACACCGCCGTCTTTGTCAAAATAGGGTATTTTATCAGGAATAGTAAAAATCTGAAAATAAGGAATTTTAGCACAACGGATATTTGCAGTTTCTCCAAGCATATTTTCAAAATAATTATTTGAATTCTGTGAGTAGTTGCTCATTACATATTTAACGGCAATACCAGCAACAGGCTTATTATTTTCTACAATAGTAATGTCCACGGCTTTATCCACATATCGTCCATTAATTTTATGCTCTTTACCTATTCCGTAACCCAACGAATAAACAGAGTAATTATTATCATTTAAACGCTCTTGCAAATCTTCTGAAATTGCGCCATGCAAGATGGCTAACTTTTTATTACTTCTTGCTCCTGTCCGCAAGTAAGTTATAAAAGACTTTTTAAGAATAGCTAAAAACTGAGTATTGTTCATTTTAAAATCTTTTCCTTTGTGTATATTTAAATTCAAGATAATTTTTCAAATCTTTTGACGAGAAAGTGTAATAACCGCCGCTTTTATATTTACCGAGTAATGAAATATAAGAAACAAAATCATTGCTATATAACATTTCACGCAATGTACTTTCTTCAACTTGCGTTACGATATAAAGACCACTATAAACTCCAACACCTTTATCGCATTTAATAAGTTTTAAATCGGATTGTGTTTTTATTAAAGTGTTTATCGAGTATTTACAATGATATACGTCGTTTATTCCCTGTGTTCGTCCAAAACCATACCAACCGCTATTTTTTTCCAAACTACGTTTTAATAATTGTTCTTTATAAGTTTCCAAATATAATTTAATTGTAGAATTGGCGGTTAATTTTTCATAAGAAACGAGCCTGCCGTTTTTATAAGGAAATAAGCATTTATATTGTTTCCCTGTTGATGCCTTAACAATAGGAATGGTAAATTCCTCAAAATCAAATTCGCCTATAAAGAACTTATCTGCAAGAGTAGCGAAACCGTTTTTAACAACAAAATGGTCTTTTGCAACATTTAAAGTCAAAATATTCTTTAATTCTTGCAAATTGTTTTTTGGGGCAAAATAAAAACTGTCGCAAATATAATAATCTTCCACGCTTAATGTATCAATATAATAAGGAAAATTATCTTTAAATTGATAATAATCTGTCGTTGTCTTTTGGCGGTTCTTTTTTAAAATAGCAATTGTTGTATATGTAGTTGCATCAAATGCTTGAAAATGTTTTAAATCAGCTATCTTATCAAGCAAGTTATTGTTTACCAAATGTAGCCGCATATATTTACCCGCAAGACTATTAAAGAACGAACTTGGCGTTATATAGCCTAAAACACCGTTTTCATTAAGCATTTTTAAACCAATTTCATAAAAAACTATATACAAATCGGTCATACCACTTTGAGCAAATGAAAACTTTTTAATATAGTCAAAAGAACTACCTAAATTATGAACCCTTACATAGGGCGGGTTTCCCAAAACAAAGTCCATTTTGCCATTATACTTATCAACAGTTAAAGTATCGGCGCAATTTATATCCCAAACAACATTATTTAAACCGTATTGCTTAACTGTACTATTTAAATTTTCAATACATCTTTTGACTTCTGTTTCATCTATTTCAATACCGTGGATATAAATAGATAATTCTTCGGTAAGTAATACTAAATCAGAACAATTTTTTAAAAATTCTTTGCAATATCTATTTACGATTGCAACTAAAAATGCGCCATCACCGCAACTATGGTCAATGGCGTGTTTTCTTAATATCGTTTGTCCATAATATCCCGACAAATCAAGTACATTTTTTACAATAAATTCAGGCGTATAAAAACGCCCATTCAATTTTTGAGTTGAGACTGCCATTGTTTCCATTTTCATAAATATAAAATATTATATCATACTTGCTTAATCTTCGCAATATTTTCAATTATTTTAAATTACTTTATAATTGAATACAGATTAGTACAAATTTCAGCAAAATGCTATTATATCAAACGGTATCGCCATAATTCTTTCCGAATAATCATTCAGTCGTTTATAGGAAATTATCTGGATTAATAAGTATTTTTCTGGCCAACAAAAGCCGCGAACAAATACTTCTTTTTCACTGTAAAAACATTTTCCTACGACGAACGAAGTAAAAAAGCCAAAGGCGAAACCTTTGACTTTTTTAATTTTTACTATACCCTTTTTTTTCGGATAATGTGCTTTTACGCAGCAATTCGGGGGGTAAAGTTTATTTTACAAACAATTTTTCTCCGTCCGAATCGACAACGATTTCGCTTTCGGGCGCAATATCTTTTAAGATAATCTCTTTTGCAATAAGCGTTTCTACGGTATGGTCGATATATCTTTTTAGCGGTCTTGCGCCAAAGTTCACGTCGTATCCGTTTTTAACGATGAATTCTTTTGCCTTATCGGTTACGGTCAGGCGAAGCTGTTTATCGGCAAGTCTTGCTCTTACCTTATCTAAAAGCAGGTCTACTATTTTAACTATTTCCGCCTGAGTCAACGGCTTGAATATTATTATCTCGTCAAGTCTGTTTAAGAACTCCGGTCTGAAATGTGCCTTTAATTCCGCATTTACTTCGTCCAACGCGCTTTGCTTAATTGTTCCGTCGGGAAGCAATCCGCCTAAAAGCGCGGGAGCGCCGATATTACTCGTCATTATAATAATTGTATTTTTAAAGTCTACCGTTCTCCCCTGCGAATCGGTTATTCTGCCGTCGTCTAAAACCTGCAACAAAATATTGAATACGTCGGGATGCGCCTTTTCTATCTCGTCGAAAAGCACGACCGAATACGGTCTTCTTCTTACCGCTTCGGTAAGTTGCCCGCCGTCTTCAAACCCTACGTATCCGGGCGGCGCGCCTATCAGTCTGGACACGCTGAATTTTTCCATATATTCGCTCATATCGATTCTGATTATATTGTTTTCATCATCGAAAAGCGTGCCTGCAAGCGTTTTGGCAAGTTCTGTTTTGCCGACGCCCGTGGGGCCTAAAAACATAAACGAACCGATTGGTTTGTTGGGGTCCTGAATACCTGCTCTCGACCTTAAAACCGCTTCTGCAATAAGTTTTACCGCTTCGTCCTGACCGATTACGCGTTTATGGAGAATGTCTTCTAAATGA
>JAEYEN010000007.1 GCA_023403375.1 Bacillota bacterium | reverse complement strand
CGTTTTTATCGTCGTTCGGGTCTTTGGGAAGAAGTAAAATTCTCAATTCTTCCACGAGTTTCTCTGTTTTTTCTTTACAGGACTGTATTTCTTCTTCCATCAACGCTTTCATATCCGCGTCTTTCTCTTCGGGGAGAAGTTCTTTCAAATCTTCCTGCTCTTTCAATACTTTTTTATATTCCGTATATTTTTCTACGGTATCGCTTATATCCGACAATTCTTTGGTGTATTTTTTCCACTCTTCCATATTGGATATAACGTCCGGATTACTCACGAGTTCGTTAAGTTTGGAATATCTTTCGAGTATTTTATCGAGTTTTTTAAACATTAAAGCACCGCCAATACTATTCTGTCTATATTTTCGTAATCTTTTATAATTTCGGTTTTAGAAAACTTTTTAAGCATTTTAACGACCGATTGCGCCTGCCCTATACCGCATTCCATTATAAGAACGCCGTTACATTTCAAATATTCAGGCGCGGCTTTGCAAATTTTTCTGTAAAAATCAAGTCCGTCGTCGCCGCCGTCCAACGCTAAACTCGGTTCAAAGTCCTTAACTTCTCTTTGTAACGACGAAATTTCCGCCGTGGGTATGTATGGCGGATTAGAAACTATAACGTTAAACTTTCTGCCTTTAAGCGCAGAAAACAGGTCGTTTTTTATAAACTCGACGCTCGCCCCGTTTTTAACGGCGTTACCTTTTGCAACGTTAAGCGCGTCTTCGCTTACGTCTGTTGCGGTAACCATTGCGCCCGTTTCTTTATTTATGGTAACGGCGATTGCGCCGCTCCCCGTACACACGTCCAGAACTTCGCTGTCTTCTTTACAGAATTTTATTGCTTTTTCGCAAAGCAGTTCCGTTTCGGGTCTTGGAATAAGCACTCTCTCGTCTACGTCTATATTATATCCGTAAAAATCGGTATTGCCTATGCAATACCAAAGCGGTCTGCCCGTAATTCTTTGGTCTGCGAGTTTGTTTATTTCTTCTATCTTTTTAGGAAAAATCGTCTTTTCGGAATAAACTTCGTCCCGCTTGATTTTTAAGGTTAAAGAAACTATCCACTCCGCTTCGGCAACTTCGTCTATTCCCGCCGCGCTTAAACGTTTTTTAACGCTTTCGGTTAAATCTTTACATTTCATTGCGGTTATAAACTTCTTTTCGGGAATACTCTCGTCTTCGTCCATTTCTTTGACTGCCAGAAAAGAAGAGATTGCCACTTCAAGCATTTTATCGTCCGGCTCTTTTGTGGTGATTTTTTGTAAAAGAAGTCCGGGCGCTTTAAGCGGATACACAAGCGCGCAGTCCGTTTTTGCAAGCGCTTTAAGCAATTCGTAAGAAATTCCTGCAACAAACGGCAACATCGCGATTTTGCACAAAATTCTTAACGCGCCGTCAAGTTTTACGTTGTTCGCCGCAAGTAACGCTTCAAAAAGCGCAAACAATATAATACTTATAGTAAGAACGAAAAAGATAAACGTCGTTCCGCACCTGTCGTGTACTCGTTTACATTTTCTTGCGTTTTCCACCGTAAGCGGTAGCCCTTTTTCGTAGCAGGTTATAGTTTTATGTTCCGCACCGTGGTACATAAAAACGCGTTTTACGTCTTTTATCAGCGAACACAACAGAATATAAGAAATAAAAACGATTATTTTGAACGCGCCCTCGATAAAGTTTTTACCCCAAGGGTCAAACGCAAAACCGTTACCGACAATGGCTTCTATCGCTCTTCGTAAAGCCTGCGGCAAAAAAACGAACAACAAAACGGCAAGCGCCACGCCTACAATCATTGCGAAAGTCGTAACGACGGCGGTTGCGTCTATTTTCAGTTTTTTTGAAAGCCACGCTTCGAATTTAGTCGGTTCGCTTTCCCCGAAAACGTCTGCCGAGCGCATAAGAGTTTTAACGCCCCCGATTAGAGAGAGAAAAAAAGAAACCATACCTCTGATAACAGGTAATCTCAAAAAAAGATTACGCTTATAAGCGGGCTTTACGCGTTTTGTTTCAAGGCGGATAACGCCGTCGTTATCCCTGACCGCGATAGCCATGGATTTTTCGCCGCGCATCATAACGCCCTCGATAACAGCCTGCCCGCCGATATAGGTTTTTCTGGTCTTTTCTTTTTTAGTTTCTTTACGCCCCATTGCTTTCCTTATAAAAAACGGCTTTAAGAGTAAACTTTACACTTAAAGCCGAAGAATACAACTAACTATTTAGCCTTGCCGTATCTCTTGTTGAACTTATCAACGCGGCCGCCGGTGTCTACCAATTTTTGCTTACCGGTAAAGAAAGGATGACATTTGCTGCATATATCAACCTTTATAGTATCTCCTTTTTTAGTGGAGCCCGTTTTAAACGTTTCACCGCAAGCGCAAACTACCGTAACTTCGTGATAGTCGGGATGAATATCTTGTTTCATAACGCACCTCTTTAAGTTTTTTACCGATTTATTATATTATATTTTATCCGTTCCGTCAACTGTATGCAAGCCGAAAATACAAATAAATTATAATTTTTTCTTATTTTACAGCCCTTTTTTTAGTTGTATAAATTTGCTTGCATTTTTTTTAAAGATATACTATAATGGCTCTAAAATTCGAATTCAGACTAAATAACGGAGAAAAAATGAAAGGTTGGAAAATCGTCAAACCGCATACCGTTTCGGAAAATGAAATTCCCGAAACCGAAAAAATCGCGAATACGACGAAAGTAAAAATCACAAAAGCGTTACTCACTCTTTCGGACGTTTTAAGGTACAACGGCGATATAAGTACGGACGAAATCGTTCTCGGTTCTTTCGGAATCGGCGTCGTTTCGGAAGCGGACGCCAACCTTTTCGGAGTAAATAAAGGCGACCACGTTTATATAGAGCCTAACAAGCCCTGTATGGAATGTTACAACTGTAAAAACGGCGAAACCGACAAATGTTCCGCCCTTTTAGTCGCAGGCGAAGATTACGACGGATTTTTATCGGACTTCGTGTCGGCGGAAACGGATAAAATCTACGCTCTGCCCGATAACGTTACCGATACCGAAGCGCTTTTTATCGGTCATATTTCTCTGGCGGAAGCGATTTTCGATAAATTAGAGATAGACAAAGGCGATTACGTCGCTATTGTCGGAACGGATAACTTTGCCAATATTTTTGCGCAACTTCTCATATATTATCAGGCAGTTCCTATTGTTCTTGGCTACGACGAAGAAGGTCTTAACTCCGCAAGGCAATCGGGAATTTACTACGTTTTAGGGCAAGAAGACAACTGGGTTAAAGAAGTTTCGGCGATAACGGGCGGCAGAATGACGAAAAGCGTGGTTTACGTTTCGGATAGCAATATCCCCGTAGTAAAAGCGTTCTCTATCGCTTCTTATAACGCAGGCATAGTAATCACGGGCTTGTCCAACAAAAACAACTCGGTTTCTTTCTCTCAGGCAATCAAAAAACAACTCAATATTCATTGCATAAGCGACAGTGTGGGCAACACCGCCACAAGCATAAACCTTTTGGCAAATAAAGCGATAAATTTCTCGCACTTAAAAACAGAAACGGAAAGTTACGAAAAAGTGCCCGAAGTTTTGGAAAAAATGAATAAAGATTTTGAAGAAACGGGAAAAATTTGCGAAACCATTATCGAACAAAACTTTTAATTTAACGGTTTCCCCTAATCAAAATCAAACTATAAAAT
The DNA here is from genome assembly GCA_023403375.1 of Bacillota bacterium. Classification (GTDB taxonomy): domain Bacteria; phylum Bacillota; class Clostridia; order Christensenellales; family Borkfalkiaceae; genus UBA1259. The sequence continues at coordinate 1,958 of JAEYEN010000007.1, read as the reverse complement.
ACGGCTTTTGCCCAATCGAATAAAACAAAACCGTAAAAAATAAGACTATATGTTTAAAAAATTAACCCGATTAAAAAATCGGGTTTTTTTAATTTTCTTCTTTCGTTTTAGAACAAAAAATCAATCTTAAAAAACATCTTATAATTTTCGGCGGTTTAATACATATAATTCTCATAAAACACCTCGCTTTATCATTATATGTACCAAAACCCAAAACTTGACAATCTTTTCCCCGCTCGCTCATTTTTATTGCGGAAGAAAGATTTTTTATATTTCTCTTAATTCTTTAATTATTTTCGCTCTGTCTTTTTCTTTGAACACGGTATTGCCCGCAACGATAACGTTTGCGCCGTTTTCTTTAACCGCTTTCACGTTGTCTTTATTTATTCCGCCGTCTATTTCAAGCAAAATATCTTTACCGACGTTTTTAATCATGCGGTCTGCGATTTTAAGTTTCGGCAAAACGCTTTCTATAAATTTCTGTCCGCCGAACCCGGGAAAAACGCTCATCAAAAGCAACATATCGCACTCTTCAAGCACGTCTTTAACGCTTTCCGCCGAAGTATCGGGATTTATAACCGCGCCGCATTTAACGCCCAGACTTTTTATCGCTTTAAGCGTATCTTTAAGGCGATTGCCGCACGCTTCATAATGCACGGTAATATAATCAGCGCCCGCTTCGGCAAATTTTTCGATGTATTTCCACGGTTCCACAATCATCAAGTGCGCGTCGAAAACGGCAGTCGAACATTTTCTCACGTCTTTTACGAGTTTCGGACCGAAAGTTATATTCTTAACAAAAACGCCATCCATAACGTCTAAATGAATAAAATCCGCGCCCGCTTTCGTTATATTCGTAATTTCCTGTCCCAACATAGAAAAGTCTGCCGACAATACCGACGGCGCGATTTTTATATCTTTATACATATTTTCTCCTTAATTTAACCATTTTTGTCTATCGAAAATTTCCGACGCATTCCGCTATCGGACGTATGCCGAAACCGAATATTTATCAAAAATTTTAACGATAATTATACACATTTACTTTAAACGATAACTATAAGCATTTACCAATTTTATGAACTCACCGATATTAAGAGTTCACTGATATTAAGAATTCAACGATATTTCAGCGATAATTTTAACAACTCACCAAAAAACCGCCGCTTAAATTTCGTTTTCCAGAAATCTTCTTCTCAGTTGACCGCAAGCCCCTTCTATATCGTCGCCCATTCTTCGCCTTAAAGTGGCAGAAAGTCCGCCTTTAACAAGAATGCCCATAAAACAATAGGCTTCTTTATCGGTTACGCCGGTCAGATTTTTTTCTTTAACGTCGTTAAGTCTTATAAGATTTATGTGGCACGGTCTGCCTTTTAACAGTCTGATAAGTTCGTTTGCGTGGCGAATAGTATCGTTTTCGCCTTTTATTAAAACGTACTCGAAGATAAATCTTCTGCCGGTTTTTTCAAAATAATAGTCGCACGCTTTAAGAATTTCTTCTATCGTATACTTATTTGCGACGGGCATAATGCGTTTCCTTTCTTCATCGAAAGGCGAATGAAGAGAAACTGTAAGATTTACGTGCAGATTTTCTTCCGCAAGATTATACATTTTTGGAACAAGTCCGCAGGTAGATAAACTTATGTTTCTGGTGCTGATATTCAGTCCTTTTTCATCGGAAACAAGTCTTAAAAACTTTACTGTATTATCGTAATTGTCAAGCGGTTCGCCGCTGCCCATTAAAACGATATTTATTATTCCGCGCTTGTCTTTAAGTCCGCCGCTTACGTATCTGTTTGCCGCAACCACTTCTCCAAGCATTTCGCCCGCGGTAAGATTTCTTATAAGTCCGTTAAGTCCCGAAGCGCAAAAAGCGCAATTCATTCTGCACCCTACTTGCGTGGAAATACACAGCGTGTTGCCGTATTTATACTTCATCAACACGCCCTCTATAAGAT
>JAEYEN010000129.1 GCA_023403375.1 Bacillota bacterium | reverse complement strand
GGTTTTTTCTTTCTTCTTTTCGATTATCTTTCTTCTTTTCGTTTTTTCTGCTCTTTTTTCTTTTTATTTTTTATGCTTTTTTACTTGCAACTCTTATTCTTTCGCTTTTTGATACTTGGAATTTATATACTTTTTCTTTTTATATTTGCAGTTGCTATATTTATGTTTTTAATACTTTCGGTTTATATACTTCTGCTTTGGGTAGTTGCGACGTTTAATATTATCGTCTTTCGGCACTTACGTTTTTAATAGACGTTTACTATTTTAGCCACTGCTTTGCCGCCGGTTAAAACCATATAGCAATAGGTTTTTTCCGTATATCCGTTAAGCGTGCCGGGGTTTATAAAAAGTATTCCGTCCCATTCTTCCACAACGGGAATATGCGTATGCCCGAACATTACCACGTCCGCTTTGATTTCTTTTGCTTTTAACAAAAGTTTATAAGGCGAACTTTTTACGTCGTATCTGTCGCCGTGCGTGAGCAATATTTTTTTGCCGTCTACTTCAAAAACAAGGTCTTCTCCGCCGCCGTCGCAATTGCCGTTTACGGAATAAATTTTTTCGCAGAATTCTTCCGAAAAACTTAGTAAATCTCTGTGATAATCGCCGAGATGTATAATATAGTCGCACTCCGCCATAATGCCTTTTAACTTATTCATTGCGGCGATATTCCCGTGCGTATCGGATAATATAAGAAAGGTTTTCATACCAGAAACCCTTTAAGTTTTTTAAGCGCGCGCGACCTGTGGCTTACGGAATTTTTTTCTTCTTCCGTCGCAAGCCCAAGACTTTTATTTAAGTCTTTACTAAAAAATATCGGGTCGTAACCGAAGCCGTTTTCCCCTTGCGGCGCATACAGAATTTCGCCGTCGGTTTTACCCGTTGCGGTAAAAGTTTTTCCGTCCGCAGGGTCGTAATACACCATCGTGCACACGAATTCGGCACTCCTGTCCGTTATATTTTTCATATTTGACAAAAGGAGTTCTCTGTTAGATTTATCCGTTCCCTCTGGGGAATACCTTGCGCTGAAAAGCCCCGGTTCGCCCGACAAGGCGTTTACGCACAATCCGCTGTCGTCCGAAATTACGGGAACGCCGAGTTTTTTTGCAACCGTCATCGCTTTGATAAGCGCGTTTTCGTAAAAGGTTTTGCCCGTTTCTTCTATATCGCCCGTAAAACCTGCGTCATTGCAGCCGACGACGTTATACTCGCTTCCTAAAATCTCTTGTATCTCTCTTATTTTCCCTTTGTTGGAACTTGCAACTATCAGTTTTTTCATAATCTTTTTATACTCTCCGAAAGCGCTATAAACGCGCTCTCGTCCAAAGTTTCTCCGCGTGCCGTAAGCGGAATTTCACATTCGTTAAGCAGATTTTCCGCTTGCGTTCTCGATATTTTATAATAATTCATCAGATTATTAACGAGCATTTTTCTTCTGCTTAAAAATGCGCATTTTACGGTTTCACGCACGGCTGTAAAATCCACGCCCGCGTTTTTGCTTTTATCTATATCTATTTTAACCACCGCCGAATCCACGTTGGGCGCAGGCGTAAACTTTGTTCTCGGAACGCTTAAAATGGTCTTTGCGCTCCCGCGCAAATTTATCGCGACGGTTATCGCGCCGTAATCTTTTTCGCCTGCCGCCGCCGAAAGCCTGTCCGCCACTTCTTCCTGTACCATTACGACAAGCGATTTTATCTTTTCGGCTTTTTCTATGAAAGTCATAATAATAGGCGTGGTTATATAATACGGCAGGTTTGCGACCAGCACGTAGTTTTCGCCGAGTTTGTTTTCTAACTCTTTAAGGTTTTCTTTCAAAACGTCTTTATAAACTATTTCAACGTTTTCTTTTCCTTTTAATACTTCACATAGCACGGGCTTTAAGGAGATATCTATCTCGTAACCCACAACCTTTTTCGCACAGTCGCATAAAACGCTTGTGAGCGCGCCCGCCCCGCAACCTATTTCTAAAACGACGGTGTTTTTATCTATTTCCGCTTTTTCCGCTATTTCTTTAAGCAAATTCTCGTCTGTCAGAAAATTTTGTCCGTATTTTTTCTTGAACGAAAAGCCGTGTTTTAAAAGTAAATTTCTTAAATTGTTTTCCATTTATTTCCTTTATGTTTTGCGTATAATAAAGTGTTTTCCGCACACGATAATAACGTAAAGATAACTTCTTTACAAGTCATTTTTCACAAATGATAAATTTCAAAATAAAGCCGATTTAACGTCGGCTTTATTTTGTTTATATGCTTTTTTATTGTTTACTCTTTATTGTTTTAAGCGTTTAGTTTTTTGAACAGTCTTTTTGCGTTTTCCTTTATAGCGCAAGCAGTCTCTTCTACGCCGATTCCTTTAACGTTTGCTATAAAAGCCGTAATTATAGGAATATTCTCGGGAGAATTCATCTTTCCCCTGAACGGTTCGGGAGAAAGATACGGACTGTCTGTTTCGGTCAGAATTCTGTCCAACGGCACCGCTTTTGCCACTTCTCTAAGTCTTACGGAATTTTTAAACGTGAGCGTGCCGCCGAAAGCGATATAAAACCCCTGTTCCAGATATAATTTTGCCGTTTCTACGCTACCCGAAAAGCAGTGCAGAACGCCCTTTTCTCTCGGTGCGTATTCGCATAGAATTTTATAGGTGTCTTCCGTTGCGTCTCTGCTATGAATGGATACGGGAAGCCCTGATTCTTCCGCAAGTTTAAGTTCGGCGATAAACGCGGCTTTTTGCTTTTCTTTATCGAACCCGTCGTAATGATAATCAAGACCTATTTCGCCTATGCCAAGGCATTTATCGTTTTTTGCAAGGGCAGAAAGAGTTTTTAAATTTTCCGATTGATTTTTCAGAAAATCGTCCGCAAATTCGGGATGAACCCCCGCCAGAAAATATACGCTTTTATATTTTTCCGAAAGGATTTTTCCGTTTAAAGAAGAGTTCAGGTCGCACCCTGCGTTTATAACGGTGTCTACGGATGAACAAAGATATTTCTCAACCGTACTATCAATATCGGTAAACGCTTTATCGTCTAAATGGCAGTGTGTGTCTATATACATTTTATATTTCAATAACCGGTTTGTAACTTATTTGTATTTTTATTTTTTTGCCCGTTATTAACGGTGGTATTCTGAAAAGTTCCTTTTAATCAGAACACCTGACTGCCGTCCGCAATGTCGCTTTCGGGCGTTAAATAAGCGATGTTTCCGTTTTCGTCTTCCGCACAGATTATCATACCCTGACTTTCTATGCCGCAAAGTTTTGCAGGCTTTAAGTTAGTAATCATCGTAAGTTTTTTACCGACAAGTTCTTCTGGCGAATAGCGGAACGCTATGCCGCTTACGACCGTTCTTGTTTCGTCGCCCACCTTAACGGTAAGTTTCAGTAATTTTTTGCTTTTTTCAACTTTATCGCAAGCGATAACCGTTGCGATTTTAAGTTCTACCTTAGCAAAGTCGTCTATTTCTATCTGCGGTTTTGCCGAATGGTCGTGTATTTTTTTAGGCTGATTATCGGGTTTTGCCGCTTCTTTATTTTTCTCTTCCGATTTTACGGAATGTTTTTCTTCCATAATTTTTCTGATTTCCTCTTGTTCTTTTAGGGGGTCTAATCTCGGGAAAAGCGGCGGAATGGATTTTACCGTTATTCCCGCTTTAAGCGCCCCGAATTTTTTAACCGTTTCAAAGTTATTATAATCTTTTCCGTCAAGTCCGAAAGCGGATAATATAACGTCCGGCGCTTTGGTGATAAAGGGTTTTAAGTATATCGTCGAAATTCTTATACATTCGCTCAGATTATACAAAACCGTTCCTAAACGCTCTTTCTTGCTTTCGTCTTTTGCCAGACTCCACGGCATAGTTTCGTCTATATATTTATTTGCTCTCGAAATAAGTTTGAACACTTCCGAAATGGCTTCGGGCGCGTTAAGTCCGTCCATTGCCTTAACAAACTTGTCGTACACGCCTTCCGCTACCGAAATAAGGTCTTTATCGAGTTCGTCCGTTTCGGTCGGCGCAGGCAACGCTCCGCCGAAATATTTGTTTATCATAGCGATTGTTCTTGAAACCAGATTGCCGAGATTATTCGCCAAATCTGCGTTTATTCTCGCTATAAAACTTTCGTTAGTATACACGCCGTCAGACCCGAAAGGTATTTCTCTCAGCAAAAAGTACCTTAACGCGTCGCTACTGTAACGAGCGGCAAGTTCCTTGGGGTCGGTAAGTTCGTACTTAACGTTTTCTTCTTTGCTTTTAGAAAGTTTATCGCCGCCGATTAAAAGCCAGCCGTGTCCGTAAACCTGTTTAGGTAGAGGCAAATCGAGCGCCATTAAAATCGCGGGCCAGATAATGGAATGGAATCTGATTATCTCTTTACCCATTAAGTGCAAGTCTGCGGGCCAGTATTTTTTGAACAGGCTGTCGTCTTCACTACCGTAACCCAAAGCGGTTATATAGTTAGAAAGCGCGTCTATCCAGACGTAAACGGTGTGTTTTTCGTCAAACGAAACGGGGATTCCCCATTTTATAGACGTTCTCGAAACGCAAAGGTCGGAAAGTCCCGGTTTTAAGAAGTTGTTTATCATCTCGTTAACTCTGGACTTGGGCTGCAAAAATTCGGGATTGTCCTTAAAATACTGCAAAATTCTGTCCGTATATTTAGAAAGACGGAAGAAATAACTCTCTTCTTTTTCTCTCGTTACGGGTCTGCCGCAATCGGGGCATTTGCCGTCTTTAAGTTGAGTATCCGTCCAGAAACTTTCACACGGGGTGCAATACCAGCCTTCGTATTCGGATTTATAAATTTCGCCTTTATCGTAAAGGGTTTTAAAAATCTTTTGAATGGCTTTAACGTGATATTCGTCCGTCGTTCTTATAAACTTATCGTAACTTATATCCAGCGCGCGCCAGATAGATTTTATATCGTCCACAAGCGGATTGATAAATTCCATAGGAGTTATACCTTTTTCCGCCGCTTTCTTTTCTATTTTTGCGCCGTGCTCGTCCGTTCCCGTCAAAAAGAACACGTCTTTACCGAGCATTTTTTGGTATCTTGCTATCGCGTCGCATATAACGGTGGTGTAACAATGTCCGATATGCCAGTTCCCGCTGGGATAGTAAATAGGCGTTGTAATATAATATTTTTCTTTCAAACCCGCTTACCTTCTTATATAATTTTCCGTTTACTATTTTAACACTTTTTCGCTTCATATTCAAGGAGTTTACAGCATAAAGTTCTATTATGAACGTAATTTTCGGAATAATTTTAATATCGTCTATCGCAACGCTTATATTTGTTTCGCCGGACAAGGTGCTTTCGGCATATCTCGGCGGCGGCGAAAAAGCGCTTTCGTTAACTCTTAAAATGGTGGTAATCTACGCTATCTGGATGGGAATGTTCGAACTGCTTGATAAAACGGGTCTTTCTAAAAAGATAGCAAAACTTTTAAAACCTGTAAATAAGCGGCTTTTCGGCGAACTGCCCGATAAAGCAAACGATTATATGTCGCTTAACATTTCGGCAAACATTTTGGGGATGAGCGGCGCAACCACTCCCATGGGTATAAAGTCCATACAAGAACTTGAAAAGCATAAAAACACCGAATATGCGATTATAATGTTTTTCGTTATAAACGCGACAAGCGTTCAGGTCATTCCGTCTTCCGTTCTGGCTTTAAGAAGTTCTATGGGCGCTTTGACCCCTTCCGACATTATTCTGCCCACTATTTTAGCCACGTTGTTATCCACTGTGATAGGCGTTTTGCTTGTTATGATAACGTGCAGAAAACCGCACAAAAAACTATACGGAGAAATATGATATGTCCGCTTATTTCATACCCGTTTTTTTCCTTATAATACTGATAGTATCTCTTTTTAAAAAGGTCAAGCCGTACGACGCTTTTACCCAAGGCGCAAAGTCCGCCATCCCTTTTGCCGTAAGCGTTTTCCCTTATCTCGTAAGTATATTCGTTATGACCGAATTATTTGAGATAAGTGGGCTTTCCGCACTGTTAACAAGGGTTTTGTCGCCCGTTTTCGGCTTTTTGGGAATACCTGACGAACTGACGAAATTAGTGCTTATAAAGCCCTTTTCGGGAAGCGGAGCGTTGGCGCTGCTCAGTGAGATTTTTTCCACCTACGGGGTGAACAGTTACCTGTCAAGATGCGCGTGCGTTATATACGGTTCAAGCGAAACGGTTTTTTACGTTGCCGCCGTTTATTTTGCAGGGGCGAAAACGCACAAACTATTAAAACCTATCGTTATATCGCTTGTCGCTTCTTTTTTCTCTTGCGTGTTTGCCTGTTTTATCTGTAAAATTTTGTAAGACGATATTTTATATTTTAAATAGCGACAATTGAGCCGACGACGAGGAATAACCGAAAGACCGATAAAAAATAACCGCGCTTTTAAAAAATCATCGTTAAAGCGCTTGTAAATTATCTGAAAATATGATAATATATAAAGGCTTTGGGGACGTAGCTCAGTTGGTTAGAGCGCATGCTTGACATGCATGAGGTCATAAGTTCGAGCCTTACCGCCCCCACCATTAAAATATCCGCCCGTTATTCAACGGGCGGATATTTTAATGGTGGGGGTGTTTTAGCAAAAACTTCGGTTCGAACGGCTTTGACGGGCAGTTTTAATTTTAAGGTAAAAACTTAAAAACTTTGTATTAAAAAACCGCGGCAGATTGCCGCGGTTTATTTAACGTTCAAACAAACTACATCAGCGTTATTATAAACTGAGAAGCAAGCACTACAAGAACAAGTGCGATAGGATACGTTGCCGCATATGCGGAAGCAACGTCGTCCGTTTCAGAAACCTTTATAAGAGTTCCGAGTGCGGGAGTACTTGTCATACCGCCGGTTATGGAACCAAGGTTGTTAAGGAGCGGAAGTTTAAGGCATTTGCTTGCGATAAAGTAACCTACTATCATCGGAAGAAGCGTCATCACTATTCCGCCAGCAAAACCATAAAGAATTATAAGTCCGCCGTATTCGCTGATTTTGGTAACCAATTGTGCGCCGCCTGCAACGCCTGCGCCGATAAGGAAGAGCATAAGTCCGAATTCACGGAAAACTTTACATGTTTTTTCGGGAACTTCTAACGAAAGTTTACCGATATGACCGAAGTGTCCGAAAACAAGGCACATAATCAGCACGCCGCCCGTCGTACCCAACGAGAAGCAGGTGCCCGTGTAGCCCTTGGAAGAAAGCGGAATTTTGATTGCGCCGACTAAAAGACCGACGACTACCGCAAGCGCAAAGGAGCACAAACCAAAGGGGTCGGCTTCAAAAAGACCTTCTCTCTTTTTGATTATTTCCATTTGCCCTATTTTAAGCAATCCGCGTTCTTTGTCCATATCCGCCTTTAAGATTTTAGGCATAAGTTGAACGAACAACACAACGCCGACAACGCCGAAAGGATAGGCTATCGCGTGCCCTAACGTAACCATAGACTTTGCGCCTTCCGTAGTTGCCGCTTCCAACGCCGCGGAATATCCGGGGGTTGTTGTAAGCGCGCCCGAGAGAATACCAACGGAAAACTCTTTTCCGCTGTAACCTTCGCCGAGTATAAGCGCAAACATTACCGCAACAAACGCGCCTACGCAGATTATGACAATACCAAGCAATACGTAAGACTTGGCGTTCTTCTTTAAGTTTTTAAAGAAACTCGGTCCTGCAATAAATCCGACGGAAGCGACAAACAATACCAAACCGATATTCTGAACTATGCTGCCGTAGTATTTATAAAGTGCAGAAGTAGAGTTTTCGATATAGAAATTGTTTAATATCGGAATATCTTTAAGTCCTGAAATAGTACACAAACAACCGAAAGCGATAGCCACCAAAAATACGCCTGCCGTTCCGAGCGAAACGCCCTTTATAGTGATGCTTCCGAGCAAATATCCCAAAGCGGATATAATAAATATACCGAGCAGCAATGCGACAACGGTTGAAATGCCCGTAACTTTGCTAACTTTATCTGACGGCACGGTTACAATATTATAAATGCACCACGCCGCGACTGCCGCGACAACGACGCCGACGATAGACCATAAGACTATCGCACGCGTCTTTTTAGTTTGCTTTTCCTCTAAATTCTCCATTATAGTTTTCCTTTCCCTTTTTTCCTTCTATCCCTACTTTAATTACATATCCTTTCTTCTGTAATCCGGAAGGATTTTAGGAGATAAGACGTCTGTAACTATACCCGCTTCTTCTAATTCTTTTTCAAATTCGTCTACGTGGGAGAGCGTTAACTTGCCCACTTTAACGGATTTTGCTTTTTCGGAAGCGTATTTACCTGCGTTTCTGCCGAATACTATAACGTCTAACAAAGAGTTACCCATAAGACGGTTTCTGCCGTGGATACCTCCAACCGCTTCGCCCGCGACGAACAGATTTTCCACACAACTTTCGCCGTTGGAAGAAATATCTATACCGCCGTTCTGATAGTGGAGCGTGGGATAAACAAGTATAGGTTCTTTTCTTATGTCTATACCGTATTTACCGAACATACGCATCATTGCGGGAATACGTTTTTCTATCGTGCCTTCGCCGCCTATCATTTCAATCATAGGAGTATCAAGCCAAACGCCTTCGCCGTCGGTAGTTTTTATACCTTTATTTCTCTGTTTGCATTCTCTGATTATGGTAGAAGCGGTTACGTCTCTCGTTTCAAGAGAATAAACGAAAGGTTCGCCGTCTTTATTGACGAGTTGCGCGCCCAAAGACCTTACTTTTTCGGTAACCAATGCGCCGAAAATCTGCGTGGGTTCCGCAACGCCCGTGGGGTGATATTGAAGCGTGTCCGCATAAAGAAGTTTTGCGCCCGCTCTGTACGCTAATACCAAGCCGTCCGCCGTCGCGCCGTAATGGTTAGACGTGGGAAAGCCCTGATAATGCAGTCTGCCTGCGCCGCCCGTTGCTATAATAACGGTTTTCGCTTTTGCAACGGTTATCTCTTTTGTTTCCATATTGAGTAAAACCGCGCCGCAAACCTTATTTTCGTCGTCTTTAACGAGTTCTATCGCCGCGGTAAAGTCTACGACGGGGATTTTTCTGTTAAGTACTTCATCTCTTAAAGTTCTCATTATTTCCGCGCCGGAATAGTCTTTGCAAGCGTGCATTCTCTTTCTGCTGGTGCCGCCGCCGTGCGTGGTTATCATAGTTCCGTCGGGCGCTTTATCGAACATAACGCCGAGTTCGGACAACCATTCGATAGCGTCGGGCGCTTCGTTTACGAGTTTGTAAAGAAGTTCGGGTTTTGCGGCAAAATGTCCGCCGCCGAACGCGTCTAAATAATGGATAGCGGGGCTGTCGTTTTCTTTATCGGCAGCCTGAATTCCGCCTTCCGCCATCATCGTGTTTGCGTCGCCTATGCGGAGCTTTGTAACCATCATAACGTTTGCGCCGTTAGCGTGTGCGGTAATCGCCGCGGAAGAGCCTGCTCCGCCGCCGCCTATTACGAGCACGTCTACGTCGTAAGCGGGATTAGATAAGTCTATATCCTTACCCAGAATTCTGGACCTGCCCTGTAAGAGCCCCGCAAGTTCGTGCAGAACTTTGTCGCCCTTGTTTTTGCCCACTTTCAACGCTTCGTACGTGCTTTCGATATAATCGGGATGATTTTCTTTCAATACTTTGTCTTTTTCTTCCGCAGGCATTCTGGGAAAGAGATTTTCCAGTCTTTGCTGTCTTGAAGCCTCGACTTTTTTCATCGATTCTAATTGACTTTCAGTATATTTATACATTTTGTTTTCTCCCGTTATTTTTCTATCTCTCTGTTGTTATACAGTTCTTTAAGTTCGGAAATAGGTTTATTCATCACGTCTTCGATAAGCGATTCAAACTTACCTTCTCTTATCTCTTCCACTCTCTTTTCCAGATGTTTACATTCGGGCGCGATATACTTGCCGTAAAGTCTTCTGGCGAGTTCCGCAACCTGCGGATGAGAGATGCCTGCGGGGCATCTTGCCGAACAAACGCCGCACATCACGCAGTCGAAACTTTCGTCCGCGCATTTTTTATATTCGCCGCGTTGAGCGTATGCGATATACTGCATAACGTTTAAGCCCTGCGTGCACGACTTGGTGCAGGCGTTACAACCTATACAGGAATAAATTTCGGGATAGAGTTGCATCATAATCTGTTCGGTAGGTTTGATTTTTTCTATATCGTAAACCTGTTTTACAAGCGGGAAGAAAGGAAGAGTCGCAACGTACATACCTTCTTCTACCTGTTGCTGGCAAGCAAGACAGGTTTTCAGTTCCTGCTTTCCGTAAATTCTGTAAATGGTTGCGCACGCGCCACAGAAACCGTTTCTGCAACCGCAACCCCTTATAAGTTGATAACCCGCGTATTCCATCGCTTTCATAATGGTCAGACTTTCGGGTACCTGATATTTTTTACCGAAAAAATATACGTTTACTTTATTTTCCATAGTGGTATATCTGCTCCTTTTATCAATATTCGTTGGGAAGTTCGTCGAGTTCGTCCATTCTGAAAACAGGTCCGTCTTTACAAACGAATTTGTCGCCTACGTTACATCTGCCGCACTTACCTATGCCGCATTTCATACGAAGTTCCAAGGTAGTATAAACTCTTTCTTTCTTAAAGCCGAGTTCAAGCAAACCTTGAAGTGTGAATTTTATCATTATGGGCGGACCGCAAAGAACAGCCGTCATATTGCTGTCAAGCCCTAACTCTTTTACGTAAGCGGGTACGAAACCTACGTGTCCGTCCCACCCGTCCTGCGGACGGTCGATAGTCAGGTACACTTCAAAGTCGGGTTCGTTCATCCATTCGTTCTTTATTTCGTTTATATCTACCAAATCGTCCATACTTCTCGAACCGTAAACGATAACTACTTTGCCGTAGTTTTTACGGTAATGACGAACGTAGTTGATAACGCTCCTTAAAGGCGCAAGACCGATACCGCCTGCTATAAACAACAGGTCTTTCCCTTTGAAGTCGCCTTCGACGGGGAAGTTTTTACCGTAAGGTCCCCTGACCGTTATCTGCTGACCCACTTCTATTGAGTGGATAACTTCCGTAACGCAACCGCATTTCTTTATGGAAAATTCCATAAATTCTTCGTTTGTGGGCGAAGACGTTATAGAAAACATACATTCGCCGACGCCGGGTATAGAAACCATTGCGCACTGACCGGGGAGATGTTCAAACAGTTTTTTACCGTCTAACCCTACCACTCTGAACGTTTTAACGTCGGGCGTGTCGCGTCTTATATCGGTTACAACGCCGATTTTAGGGATAAGATTTTCGTTTATCATTTATTTTCTCCCCCTATTTTTTTAATTACTTTAACGATATTTAAGTGTTGCGGACATTTTGCAACGCATCTTCCGCAACCCACACAGGAATAAGTTCCGCCGTATTGAGAAGGATAATACACTAACTTGTGCATAAATCTCTGACGGTATCTTTGCATCTGGGTAGTTCTGGAATTTGCCGCCGCCATCTGCGTGAAGTCGGAGTACATGCAGGAATCCCAGCAACGGAATCTTATAACTCCTTCGTTAGTCTTGAAATCCCTTATATCAAAGCACTGACAGGTGGGGCAAACGAAAGTACACGCCCCGCAACCCAGACACGCTTCGGAAAGTTCCTGCCACACGGGAAGATTAAACAGTTCGTTTAAATTTTCGTGTTTGAAGCGGGATAAGTCGAGATTTTTAAAGGGAAGTTTTTCCATTATTTCGGCGGTCTTTTGTTTTTGATTGTTGACCGCGTCTTCTCCGCCGTCTTCGCCAAAAGCCGAAATGGAATTTACGACTTCTTTGCCCTTATCGGTATTTGCGTTTAAATATATATTGTTTTCGTCAAGCCATGCGGTAACGTCGCCCAAAGGGTTTGTCGGGTCTAAACCGAACACGCTGCAAAAACAATTTGCGTCGGGTTTGGAACAGGCAAGCGTTACTATAACGCCTGCATCTCTGCGAGATTTATAGTAGGTGTCTACGGGGTCGCCCAAAAATACGTTATCCAGAATTTCAAACGCCTTAAAGTCGCACGCCTTCACACCGAATACGATAAATTTCTCTTTCTCTTCGCGGATGTCGATAATTTCTATCGATTTACCCTGCGATTTGAATTTCATCATATTTTCGCTTTGGGGGAAGAAAATTTCTTTGGGAGATTTTACCGTTTTCAAAGTATCCAGAGATACTTCCGCATGCCCGTCGTACAATCCCCAGTTTACTTCGCCGCCCTTTTTAAGGGGAAGATACAAACCGTATTTTTCGCTAAGAGCGGAATAAACGGAGTCTAATTTTTCTCTTGCAATCTTTATCATTATGCGTTTCCTCCTTTACCGACGGCTTCCACGGGGTCTAAGTCCGACGTGGTGTATTCGGTAAGCGGCGTTTTTCCGTCCGCGGTTTCGCCTGCCTGATAATCGCCGTAAAGGGTGTTTATATCTTTAATGAATTTTCTGTTAAGCAATTGCAGGGGGATGTTTTGCGGACATACTCTCGAACATTCGCCGCAGTCGGTACATCTGCCCGAAACGTGGAACGCCCTTATAACGTGGAAAAGTTGTTCTTCAAAGGAACTGTCGTTCGCTTTTGCCGCAATGCCCGAGTTATTGTTATCGAACACGCATTTCACGCAGGAACATGCGGGGCAAACGTTACGGCACGCGTTACAGCGGATACATTTTGAAAGTTGACTTTTCCAGAACGCGAATCTCTCTTCTTCGGTCATCGCTTCCAATTCTCTCACTTTTTCAAACCTGTCCGCATTGCTTTCCGCCATTTCGTGAAGAACGATTTCTTCGTCGCTCACGGCGAATTTTTTACTCTTACAGGTATGGCATTTTTCCAAAAGCACTTCCGATTTGTTCGTTTTCACGTCGCCGAACGCCGTTTTAAGCAGAACTTCTTCGCCCGAATAATCTTCGTCTTCTATCGCAGCTATTCCCTTTTCGGTAAGGCGGTTAACGTTTAATTTACCCTGACATTCCACGGCGACAACGTAAACGTTTTCTCTTTTAACGCGGTGCTCTTTTACAAGTTGGTTAAAACTGTAAGTGTCGCAAGGTTTCAGAAATACCGCCGTTTTGCCTTCTTTTTTGCTGCTTTCTATTAAATATTTAGAAAGGTTTGCGCCGCAAAAATCGTTATAGGTGAAATCTTTGAGTTGTTCTTCGGTTTCAAACGTTGCGGGGGACGGGTCGTAAATAAATTCGCCTTTTTTCCAGCCGACGACTCTTTGCACCGTTCCGTCTTTTAACAGTTCCGCCGCCCTTTCAATCAATTTTCTCTCTACGTCTTTCATAGTTAATCATTCTCCTTAACTCTCAAATCTTCAAGACGTTTGTTTTCGCCGAGTTCGGTAACGGTTTTAACAAAATCGTTCATAACCGCAGAGAATTTTGCGCCTTCCGCAGCGGAAACCCACTCTACTCTCGTTCTTCCTTTCTCTATTCCGAGATAATTAAGGAAGTCGAACAAAAGGGACATTCTTCTTCTGGTATAGTAGTTACCCGTAACGTAATGGCAGTCCCCGGGGTGGCAACCGCACAGAATAACGCCGTCGGCACCGCGCTGGAACGCTTTTAATATGAACATCGGGTTAACGCGGCAAGAGCAAGGAACTCTTACTATTTTTACGTTTGCGGGATAAGACAGTCTGGACGAACCTGCAAGGTCCGCGCCCGCGTACGAACACCAGTTACAGCAGAACGCAACTATGTTCGGCACGAATTCTTTCTTCTCGGTATTTATCTCTTGCATATCGCTTCTACCTCCGACATAATCTGTTTAGACGAGAATCCGGACAAATCCATTGCTCCGGACGGACACGTAACCGTACAAGCGCCGCAGCCCTGACATACCGCGGGGTTAACGCTTGCCACTCTTCTGGTTTCGGTTTTGCCGCCGCCTATTCTGAATTCTTTATCTATATAAGTTATCGCGCCGTATGCGCAGACGTTTGCGCACTGGCTGCAACCGTTACACATATTCTCGTTGGAATGAGCGACGCAAGGATTAGTCTTTAAGTGGTCTTTCGCTAAAAGTCCTATAACCTTTGCCGCAACGGCGGAAGCCTGAGAAACGGTTTCGGGAATATCTTTGGGGCCCTGACATACGCCTGCCAGATATACGCCTGCTGTGGGGCTTTCGACCGGTTTAAGTTTTGCGTGCGCTTCCGTTAAGAAGTTGTTGGTATCTATACTTGCGGTAAGAAGCGTTGCGATTTTTCTTACGGAAGGTTCGGGTTCGATAGCGGTCGCAAGGACTACAAGGTCGCTCGCTATCGTTATCTGTTCGTTATCTATAAGGTTAGACCCCTGAACCATAAGTTTGCCGTTTTCGTTATATACTTTGCCGACCATACCTTTTATATAATCGACGCCGTATTGTTCGACGGCGCGACGGTAAAACTCGTCGTAGTTTTTACCGGGCGTTCTGACGTCTATATAGAAAACGTGAACTTCTGTATCGGGATATTTTTCTCTTATAAGCATTGCGTGCTTTGCGGTGTACATACAGCATATTTTAGAGCAGTAAGGTTTGCCGCAACCCGAAACGTCTCTCGAACCCACGCAGGAGATAAAGGTTATTACCTTGGGGTGGGTTAAGTCTGACGGACGGAGCAGAACGCCGTTGGTAGGACCTGCCGCGTTCATTAAACGTTCTAATTCCAGAGAAGTTATAACGTCTTTATTATCGGCATATCCGTACTCGTTGAAATTATCGAGTTTAATCGGGCGGAAACCCGTTGCGACTACTATCGCGCCGTATTCCCTTTCAACGAATTTATCGGTCATCGTGTAGTCTATCGCGCCCGCGCCGCAGAATTTCTGACAAATACCGCATTTGCCCGTTTTAAGTTTTATGCACTGTTCGGGGTCTATAACGGCAACGTTAGGTATAGCCTGCGCGAAAGGAATATGAATGGCTGTTCTGGTGTTAAGATTCATATTGAATTCGTTAAGACCTTTCTTGGACGGACATTTTTCCATACAGACTTTACAGCCCGTACACTTTGTTTCGTCTACGTATCTTGCCTTTCTTCTTATTTTTACCTTGAAGTTTCCGACGAAGCCTTTTACTTCTTCCACTTCGGAATAGGACAAAATATCGATGTTTTCGTTCTGTGCGCAATCAACCATTTTGGGGGTTAAAATACACGCGGAACAGTCGAGCGTGGGGAAAGTTTTGTCTAACTGACTCATTCTTCCGCCGATGGTCGCGTTCTTTTCAACGATATCTACGGGATAGCCCGCTTCCGCAATGTCGAGAGCGGCTTGTATACCCGCTATACCGCCGCCGATAACCAGCGCGCGTTTTACGACGGGACTCTCTCCCGAAGTAAGCGGAGCGTTAAGTCTGACTTTTGCAATTGCGGTACGAACAAGGATAAGAGCCTTTTCGGTCGCTTCTTCCCTGTCTTTATGTATCCAAGAACACTGCTCGCGGATATTCGCGACTTCTACCATATAAGAGTTAAGTCCCGCGCTTTCCGCAGTCTTTCTGAAAGTTGCCTCGTGCATTCTGGGAGAGCACGAACCGATAACAACGCCCGTCAGGTTATATTCTTTTATCGCTTTCTTTATCAGTTGCTGTCCGTTTTCGGAGCACATATACTGATAAGAAGCGGAATAAACCACGTTAGGCTCGTTTTTAATGAGTTCGGCAACCTTTTCTACGTCTACCGTGGCGGCAATGTTACTGCCGCACCAACATATAAACACACCTATTCTTTGCATTAAAATAATCTCTCTTCTTTAAGTATTTTAAGTTTGTTCTGTACAAATTTTTTTAAGTTTCGTTGTTGCGCCTTACTTGTTGTACTTTCTGTAAGCGGAAACAAGCAGTTGCTGGGGAATAAACTCGTCCACTATGGGCGGAATGTCTTCCGCTTTAAGACCGTTCATATTCTGGGCTCTCGTTACGGTCGTTCTAACCGCTTCTATAACGCCCTGCGGCGCGACCCCTCTCGGACAACGTTCCACGCAAGCCATACAGGAAAGGCAATGCCATATAGCCTTGGATTCAAGCAATTTATCTATTTTGCCCTGAACCAGATAAGAAACGAACTGGTGCGGCTTAACGTCCATATCCTTGAACGCGGGGCAGCGCCCCGAACATTTACCGCACTTCATACATTTTCTGGCGTCGGTTCCGCTTATCAGCGAAATGTTTTCCAAATATTCTTGTTTATCCATTATTTAACCCCCAATGCTTCCGCAAGCACTTCGGTAAAATATCTTGTCGGAATTTTATCGCCGCAATTGTTTTGCAAATTATATAAGCACAACGGGCAAGCCGTTATAAGTTCTTCCGCCCCGAAAGACAGCGCGCTGTCTGCGATTTTAGTACATCTCTCTTTGGGGAGATTTTCGTTTTTAAGCGAAACGTACGCGCCGCAACATTCGTTGCGCATAGGATATTTAACGGGTTCGCCGCCGATTGCTTTTATAAAGTCTTCTATAATAGTGGGGTTTTCGGGATTATCGAAAGCCATAACGGAAGACGGACGAAGAAGCAAGCAACCGTAGTATGCGCCGATTTTTTTGTTTACGGGGTTTACCACTTTGCTTTTAATAACGTCAAAGCCCACCAAATCTCTTAACATTTCGAGATAATGGATTACCTGCGTTTCGCCTGCGTACGGTTCGTCAAGTTGCAGATAATTATTCGCTTTCGTTCTGATATTGTCGTCGTTTTGCATATCTGCGTTTACTCTTTTAATCACGTTGTGGCACGCGGAACAAAGAGTTAGCAGTTTTCCGCCGTTATGCTTAGCGTTGTCCAAGGCGCGAACCGCGGAAAGTTTGGTGGCTATCTCATCGCGGGAAGTGGGATACACCGCGCCGCAACATTGCCAGTTTTCTATTTCTTCCATTTCTATTCCCAAAGCCGCAGCGGATAATCTTGCGTATTTATCCAACTCTTTCGCTTTGGTCTTTAATGTACATCCGGGATAATAACTGATTTTCATATTTTCCTTTTCCGTTCAGATTTTACTTGTTTTTTTATTTTTGCGGATACGCCATTTCTTCGGGACGGAACACTTCGTCGAATTTTTCCGCCGTCAGGAAGCCTAAACTTACGCACGCTTCTTTAAGAGAAATGTTTTCTTTATAAGCCTTTTTAGCCGTTTTCGCCGCGTTCTCGTATCCGATGTAAGGGTTAAGCGCGGTAACGAGCATTAAGGAATTATAAAGGTTATGTTTCATCTTTTCTTTATTCGCTTTAATTCCGCAAGCGCAGTTCTTCTCGAAAGAAACTATGGAGTCCGCCAGAAGTCTTACGGACTGCAAGAAGTTATATGCGATTACGGGCATAAACACGTTGAGTTCGAAGTTCCCCTGCGAAGCGCCGATACCGACAGCCACGTCGTTACCCATTACCTGAACGGCAACCATCGTCACCGCTTCGCACTGGGTGGGATTTACTTTACCGGGCATTATCGAAGAACCGGGTTCGTTTTCGGGAATGAAAATTTCGCCAAGACCGTCTCTGGGACCGGAAGCCAGCCATCTCACGTCGTTTGCGATTTTCATCATATTAGCGGCAAGACCTTTAAGCGCGCCGTGGCTGAACACCATTGCGTCTTTCGAAGTGAGCGCGTGGAATTTATTTTTTGCGGTTACAAACTCTTTGCCGGTAATGTTGCTGACCTGTTTTGCCACTTCCGTGTCAAAGCCTTTGGGCGCGTTAAGTCCCGTACCTACCGCTGTGCCGCCGAGCGCTAATTCTTTCAAGCCGCAAAGCGAAGCCTTAATTTGCTCTTTACTGCATTCGAGCATATTGCGCCAGCCGCTGATTTCCTGCGAGAACGCTATCGGCACGGCGTCCTGCAAATGCGTTCTTCCGCTTTTGACTATTCCTTCGTTTTCCGCTTCTAATCTTTTGAGCGTTTCGATAAGTTTGTCTATCGCGGGGAAAAGATTATCTTCTATCGCGATAACGGAAGCGATGTGCATTGCGGTAGGAAAGGTATCGTTGGAACTCTGACTTTTATTTATGTCGTCGTTGGGGTGAAGAAGTTTTTTGCCCGCGATTTCGTTGCCGCGGTTTGCAATGACTTCGTTGGCGTTCATGTTAGACTGAGTGCCGCTGCCCGTCTGCCATACCACCAAGGGAAAGTGTTCGTTAAGACTGCCCGAAATAACTTCGTCGCACGCCTTTTCGATAACAGCGCATTTTTCTTCGGAAATCTTGCCGAGATTTTTGTTCGCTATCGCGGCGGCTTTTTTAAGTATTCCGAAAGCGTGAGTTATTTCACGCGGCATAACTTCCGTTCCGATTTTAAAGTTTTCAAAACTTCTCTCGGTCTGCGCCGCCCAATACTTATCGTCGGGGACAAGCATTTCGCCCATAGTGTCTTTTTCTACACGATAACCCATAATTTCACACTCCGTTTTTAATTTTTTTGTCGTTATACCGATAAAAAAGTCAAAAAAGACATAATTTTAACTTTTATCGTATCATTCTAACGCATTATATCATATTTTGGTACCTTTTTCAAACTGTTTTTACAATAAAACTACATATTTTCTATAACCTTTATTTATATTTTATAAATAAATCCGTTTTTTCCAAAAAAGCTTTGCTGCTTTTACGAAAAAACGCACGGAATACTGAAAAGTTATTCCCGAACGTGTTTTCAGAACGGGTTTTCCGTCTTTTTCCACGCAACGTATTTTTGTACCAGAATTGCACCGAAGCACCCCCGAAACTGCACAGGAATTATGTTGAAATTGCCACATGGAGTGCCGAAATCGTGTGAAAGCCGCTCTTAAATTGCGTCAAAATCGCACTGAAATTGTGCTTAAATCTCCGCTCTGCGCCCCGAAATTGCAACGTGATTTTGTTCCGAATTATTATGAACTTATGATATTCCGATTTTTTACAAAAAGAAAAAAAGAACGGCAAAAAGTCGTTCTTTTTTATGCTTTTAATTTGTTTTTTATTTTGCGGACGAGTTAAACGCTATTTATTATCGCCACATAGCGCCCTTATATCGCCTTTATATAGATTTTAAGTTATCTTAAAAACGCGGCGATAAAAATCGTTTTTCGTTACTGACAAAGAACTCTTTTAAAACGCGACCGTTTTCATCAAACGAAACGCCGTCTTTTTCGAGCAGGATTCTCTGCACGTCCGCCCCGCCGAAAGCGAATGCCTTGGACGTTTTTCCGTCTTTGCCTACAATTCTGTAACAAGGCACGTTTTCAGGGTCGGAATTTCTGTGAAGAGCGTTGCCGACTGCCCTTGCGGCCCGTAAATTGCCGCATACAGCCGCTATATAGCCGTAACTCGCCACTTTTCCGCGCGGTACTTTTTTAACCGCTTCGTATACCTTTTGGTCGAACGTCATAACAAACAGACTATGTTTATAAAAGGGAGTTAAATTCTGTTAACGCCCGTTTTTATAGCCGCTTCTTTAACCGCTTTTGCAACTGCGGGAGCAACCCTTTCGTCGAAAGGTGCGGGGATAATATAATCCGCTCTTAACTCATCGTCGGTAATGATATTTGCAATTGCCTTAGCCGCCGCGATTTTCATTTCTTCGTTTATATCTTTTGCTCTGCAATCGAGCGCGCCGCGGAAAATTCCGGGGAATACCAAAACGTTGTTTATCTGGTTGGGATAGTCGCTTCTGCCCGTTCCGACGACAGCTGCGCCTGCTTCTAATGCGAGTTCGGGCATAATTTCGGGCACGGGGTTTGCCATAGGCAGAACTATCGCGCCTTTATTCATACTTCTTACCATATCTTCGGTAACAAGACCGGGCGAAGAAACGCCGACGAATATATCCGCCCCGTTAAGCGCGTCCGCAAGCGTGCCTTTCTTACATTCTTTATTGGTGAAAGAAGCGATTTCTTCTTTGGAAGAGTTCATTCCTTCGGGTCTGCCTTTATAGATGATGCCGTGTCTGTCGCACATAATTACTTCTTTTGCGCCCATGGTAATCATAAGTTTTGCGATAGCGACGCCTGCCGCGCCCGCTCCGCTGAATACCACTTTCACGTCTTCCCACTTTTTGCCCACTAATCTAAGGGCGTTTATAACCGCCGCCACGCATACCACGGCGGTGCCGTGCTGGTCGTCGTGGAAAATCGGAATATCCACTTCGGGGTCTTCTTTAAGTCTTTTTTCTATTTCAAAACATCTGGGCGCGGAAATATCTTCAAGGTTTACTCCGCCGAAACTACCTGCCAAAAGTTTAATGGTTTTAACTATTTCGTCTACGTCTTTGCTTCTGATACAAAGCGGGAATGCGTTTACGTTTCCGAAAGTTTTAAAAAGCACGCATTTGCCTTCCATAACGGGCATGCCCGCTTCCGGACCTATATCGCCGAGTCCTAAAACGGCGGTGCCGTCGGTTATAACCGCGACCATATTGCCCCTTGCGGTAAGTTCAAAAGATTTATTATAATCTTTCTGTATTTCAAGACAAGGCTGAGCAACGCCAGGCGTGTACGCCAGCGACAAATCGTCCCTTGTTTTTACGGGTACTTTAGAAATTACTTCTATTTTTCCTTTCCACTCGCCGTGCAAACGCAACGACTCTTTTGCATAATCCATAATTACGACCTCCAAAATATATTTAATTTAATCAGTCCTTTACGAAAGCTCTATATATTGTGCGAATACAGTTCTCGTAATCGGAGTTGGTTACACCTATAATGATATTCAGTTCGCTGGAACCCTGATCTATCATTTTGATATTTATACCCTGTTCTGCAAGCGCGGTGAAAAGCCTTGCCGCGGTGCCCGACCTTCTCGCCATTCCGTGTCCTACGGTGGCTATCAGCGAAATGTTCTCTATAACGTGAACGTAGTCGGGACTGACGCTTTCTCTTATCTCGGAAACGATGTCGCCCAGCACTCCGTCTTTAAGTTGTTCGGAAGCGAGAACGATAGAAAGCGTGTCTATACCGGACGGTATGTGTTCTACGCAAATACCGTGATGTTCGACTACGGATAAAACTTTTCTGACAAAACCGACTTCCGAGTTCATCATCGACTTTTCGATGAAAATAACCGTAAAATCTTTTTTGCCCGCTATACCTGTAATTATACCTTCCGAACCGTTAAGCGAATATTGTTCGCTTGGCACAATCATCGTGCCTGCGTCTTCGGGTTTGAAAGTATTTTTTATATTTATGGGAATTTTACCTTTCATTACGGGGAAAATCGCTTCGGAATGAAGTACCGACGCGCCCATATAGGAAAGTTCTCTCAATTCTTTATAAGTCAGTTGTTTTATTACTTTGGATTCGGGAACGATTCTCGGGTCGCAAACCAAAAATCCGCTAACGTCCGTCCAGTTTTCATACAGGTCCGCATTTACGCCGCGCGCTATTATAGAACCCGTTATATCGCTTCCGCCACGGCTGAACGTTTTGATCTTGCCGAAAGAATCTTTACCGTAAAATCCCGGAATAACCGCGCGTTCCACCTTTTCAAAACGCGTTTTAACCTTATCGTCGGTATATTCTTCGTTGAGTTTGCCCGTGCTGTCAAATCTTATAATTTCTTCCGCGTCGATAAAATCCACGCCTAAAAGTTTTGCCATAACCACTGCGGAAAGGTATTCCCCTCTCGAAGCGGCAAAATCTTCGCTGCGCCTTGAATTTATTTCCCGCTTGGTTTTTTCAAGAACGGAAGCAATATCCAAATCGAGTTTTAAGTCGTTGACGATACCCATAAACCTTTCTCTTATTATCGAGAAAGATTTTTCACAGTCGCCGCACTCTACCGCTTCCTTATTGCACTTATAAAGCAAATCGGTAATTTTTATATCGCTCTTGTTCCTTTTTCCGGGTGCGGAAACCACAACGTATCTTCTGTTCTCGTCCGCTTCTATAATGCTTTTTACCTTTAACATTGCGGCGGCGTCCGCCATACTCGTTCCGCCGAATTTACATACTTTTATCATTTTACTATTTTTCTTCCTTCGAGATAATATCTTTTTTCAGTCGCTTCGCCCATAGAAAAGGTTTTTCGGGGTAACGCTCCGCTTTCGGAAACAAACCTGAACAATTCGTTTTTGTTCATTTCGTCAAACATAATGCCTACGGAACGTTCGTTTTCGGAAACAAGGTCGTTAAGACTTTTTTCGCCGTGAACGTAATCCACCGTTCCACCCTTTTCCGTTATATACTCTTTTATAAATTTATCCGCTTCGGCAATAGCCGCAGGCAAAGCGTTTTCGCCCTTTATTTCGGTTATTGTCTTTCCGTCGCTTATTTTAAATCCGCCGCCCTTTATCTCTTTTATTTTAGTTATAAAATCGGCTCTGTCCACGCCTTTGACAAACCTGTAAATAGGTCTGAAATATATTCCTTCGTCGTAAACGTTTACGAATTCGCACAGCGCAAACCTTGCGGGATGATTTTCTCTTTCTTCCGCCGACAGCGTGCTTTTAACTCTTTCCCAGTGAGTTTTTGCAGTTGCGAGAGAATGATTCCCGTCGCCCACGGCAAAGGCAAAATAATCTTTCTTTCCGTATTTTTTTATAAGCCTGTCGTCGTCTAAAAGTCCCGAAAAGGCTTCTTCAATTTTTTTGTCGTAAGGTATAAACCAGCCTTCCAACTTGCCGCCGCCCATATTAAGCGTAAAGTCGTACAACTTTTCGTACTTATCTCTCTCGTCATATAACTTTTCGGTTATTTCTTTCTTTTCGTCGTCGAAAAGTATCATCGCGTGCGAGAATTCCATAGGCGCGTCTTTTCTGATTTCAAGGCGCGGGGGTATCCGTTCCGTTATCGTTCCTTCCGTCGCCCTTATAAGCGCGGTGCTTTTTTGCGAATACTCGTATTTTTCAAGTTCTATCGCGCCGACAAGCCCTATTCTCCGCTTTACGTAAGGCGTTTGTCTTACCGTTAAAACAAAACCTTTCGGAAGAGTGCGAAAAACTCCGTCTTTTAAATATCTTTTTATGTTATCGTTTATTCGGGCGATTTTTTGTTCGGTATCGCCGTCGCCGAGAAAAATTTCGGGCAGAACAAGATCTAACGCAGTCCTTTTTCCTTTTACTTTATCTCTCAGTTCGTTCCAATACTTCGGCTCGCTTGTAAACTGGTCGCAGGCGATAACGGCAAAATCCGTTAAATCGCAATCTTTCGCCAGCATTATCTCCGCCGCTCTCAATCCCGTATCTTTCATATCCAAATTCCGTATTCCTGTTTTCCCCGTTGTTTTTCCGCTTTTTTACAACCTTTTGTTATAAAACTTTTATTCCGCCGTTTATCCGTACGTTTGCCGAAATTTAATCAAACGATTATACCGACGTTTAATCAAACGCCTATGC
>JAEYEN010000074.1 GCA_023403375.1 Bacillota bacterium | reverse complement strand
GTCTGTCTGTCTGTCTGTCTGTCTGTCTGTCTGTCTGTTAAAATTGTCCCAAACTTGCCGTCGAATGTCAACAGTTTTTCGCAATAATATTCATATTGTTTTTGTCTTTTTTCAATTTCCGCAGGCAGTCCTATTCCCAAATCGGAACAAATCGCGTCGAAGTTATCCAGCACCTTCACTATTCTTTCCTGCACTTCAATCGGCGGAAGAGAAAAATCAAATTCTTTAACCTTGCTATCCGAAATTGCGGGATAACTTGTCCCTTCTTGATTTTTTTCCACATATGTAAAGAACCTATCTGAAGATACAATATAATATAAATAAGCGGATAAAATTATATTTATTTTTGGTCTTAATACAACAAATCCGGTACTACAAATTTGACCATTAAACTCTTCTGTTATTTTACAATATCTTTTTAATGTAGGACGAGTCGTTGCAAATAAAACATCTCCCTTATTTACAATTTGTTGCGCTCGCGACGGTGCATTTTCTTTATTTATTCTCTGCTCAATTGTTATTTTATGTGTCTTTCTATCGACTGAAGATAAATCAATATAAGCGTATTCATTATCATCATTCTGCCCTTTGATATTTGACACCTTTCCGCATATATCCTTTAATTTTACCCTTTGAATATTGCCACTATCAAAATTCAATAACTTATCTCTGTAAAATTCGTACTGCTTACGGCGAGCTGTAAGCTCGGCTGTAAGCTCGGCGCTATACAGCGTGAAACTGTCCAAAATTCGGACTATTTCACGCTGTACCGGCAGAGCCGGCAACGGAATTTGCAAACTCATAAAATCCGTCTTCGAGATATAAAACCTTGTAACACCTCTAACAACTTTATTTATTTCATATCTAAAGCTATCCGATCTAAAATAATAATTAAGAAAAACCGAATCAATTTCACTCTTAAAATCTGATTTTATCCTTATCCCGAATAAGTGATCATCTAAAAATACTCCCCGTTTTATAGGTTTCTCTATTACAGATGAAATCGCACATTCATTAGGAACTTCTGATGCACTTGTAAAAAGTATATCTCCTTGCTCTAATGTTGTTTGTTTTTGACTTTTTACCGTTGCTTTTTTTATTAAATCAGTATCAATTTTTATGTTTTTATAGACATTCATATAATCTATAAATTCACAATTTCCCTCATCAGCCCACTTACCTGAAACGCCGCTCATGCCATTTAACTGAACTGCTATATCATTAATTTTTTTATATTCCACCCCGTTCGGGCAAAATTCTTTTATCAATTCTTCTAATTTAGTCATTTTAATTACCTTTTTACACTAACGCAATATGTTCTACTAATCCTTGTCATTCCAGATATATCTATATAAAAATTCCATGGTAATAACCGTAATATATTCGGTATACTTTCTATTTTTATTACTTCAATCTTAGGCACAGCCGTACAGTTAAAGGCATCAATTCCTTTAGCGGCTTTATCTTGTACAGAATCGTAATATACATGTATTACATATTTCAGCTTATCTTTGTAATTATATATATACCTTAACAAGTTCTTATCACGGCTTAATCTGTAACATTGAAATGTTTGAGCTTCACGCAAATCTCCCCAAGTCGTTTCTTTCGGAAAATTTTCGTAAATATTTTCAAACATTTCTGCAGACAAATCGTCATTTTCAATCATAAAAATCCCGACCTGTTTATTACCTTTATATTTATCTAAACTTTCTAAATGATTTTGAAAATTACGCTTAAAAGATTCTTGAAAAAATTTATATCCATGTTCGGGATCGGTCATTTTTTGCTCAACATACTTACCGGTGCAATCTTCTTGACTTTCATTACATTGCTTTTTAAAAACTTCTTCTTTTTGCCCAAATTCACGTAAAAAATTATTTTCTTCAATTTTTTGCAAGGAACCTTTTCTGTTTTCTTTCGAAGAAGTAACTTGAAAATGCTCTATAAATCCGTTTTCTGCGACAAAATCAGGAAAATCACTTTTATTTTCATTAGGTTTTGCTTTTTTCAACAAATCCGCTACTTCTATCATATCGGATTTAGACAAACCAAAAGCGTTTTTATTAAATCTAAAATATTGCCATAGATGTTCACAAAAAGTATTGTCATCAACATCTAAAAATGTTTTATTATTACAATCGTGAAGTATATTTCCTTCGGTATTATAAAAAACAATTTTTTTAACAACATTCAAACATTTTTGTTCTTCTTCTCCTCTCATATCCCATTCTCCCTTATTAAATTTTTTGCTACTCTTACAAATCTTTCTGTTTTACCGATTAACAGTAATTCGCTATATTTATTTTCTCTCAAGTTAAAAACAAGCAATATCGGCTCGCTTAATAGCAAATAAATTGTATCATACTGTTTTTCGTGATTATTGATATTTTTCAAAGTCTGAAAAGTTTCTATTTTAAACCAATCCGGCATTGTAATCGGCGAGTTTATAAACAATTCATAACTTTTCATTTCGGCATAGTCTGCGGTTTTACTATTGAGCCTTTCTACTTTTTGCCGAACCATATCTAAAAAATAACGTATCGGTGTTGTTCCTATCGCCATGTTATCACCGTAAGAATCTTGATTCCACAAAACGCCTTGTTCGTCAATCGTTACGCCGGCTTTTTTTGATTTTTTCAAAGTTGTTTCGGGGATATCTTCCGCTTTTTCATACCGATCGATACAATTAAACGCTTCCGCTACGTCTTTGGGCATACAATAGGCTACTTCTATTCCTATTTCGTTTCCGTTATATCGTAAATCGGGCTTGTCCGAAACTTCTATATTTTGGAATTTATTCGGAAAACAATTTTCTAACATTACTTTCGCAAAATATTCGTTAAATCGCTTCTGCATTTTCCCCTATATTTTTACCCCTCTATTTCTGCAATAATTTTATCTATTTCGTCGCGTAAAACTTGCTCGCGGGCTACTATTTCTTTAAGTTCTGCATTAAGTTTTACTATATCGATTTTCTCGCGAGTGTCCTTTTGTTCAACGTAAGTCGAAACCGAAAGATTATAATTATGTTCCTCGTTTCCGATAACTTCATTCGGTACGATTTTAGCAAAATGCTCTTCGTTTTCGCGCTTGATATATGCCTGCAAAATTCTGTCGATATTATCGTCCGTAAGTTTATTATTGTTCGTAACCTTAATAAACTCGTTTGAAGCGTCTATAAAAATCACGTCGTTCGTCGCCTTCGAGTGCTTTAACACCATAATGCAAGTGGCGATAGACGCGCCGAAAAACAAATTGCTCGGCAGTTGGATAATACAATCGATTTTGTTGTTATCGATAAGATATTTTCTTATTTTTTGCTCCGCGCCGCCGCGATACATAATGCCGGGGAAGCATACGATCGCCGCCGTTCCGTTACTTGCCAGCCACGAAAGCGAGTGCATGATAAAAGCAAAATCCGCTTTCGATTTCGGGGCTAAAATACCCGCGGGGCTATAACGTTCGTCGTTGATTAAAATCGGGTTATCGTCGCCCGCCCAAGGGATAGAATACGGCGGGTTAGACACGATTACTTCAAACGGCTCGTCATCCCAATGCGCGGGGTCGATAAGCGTATCGCCGTGCGCTATATCGAACTTATCCGGCTCGATGTCGTGCAAAAACATATTGATTCGGCAAAGGTTATACGTCGTGATGTTGATTTCCTGTCCGAAAAAGCCTTGACGGATATTGTCTTTTCCAAGAATCTTCGCCGCTTTTAAAAGAAGTGAACCCGAACCGCACGCGGGATCGTAAACCTTGTTTACTTCCGTTTTGCCGACGATGGCAAGTTTTGTTAAAAGTTCGGATACTTCTTGCGGTGTGAAAAATTCGCCGCCTTTTTTGCCCGCGTTGCTCGCATACATACTCATTAAATACTCGTATGCGTCGCCGAATGCGT
>JAEYEN010000102.1 GCA_023403375.1 Bacillota bacterium | reverse complement strand
ATATGGAGCATTGCCAACAAGTTGCGCGGCTCGTATATGCCCGATAAATACGGCGACGTCGTAATTCCTATGACGATTCTGCGCCGTTTTGAGTGTGCGCTCGAAGCCACAAAACAGGCGGTGTTAAAAGCCTATCAGTCAAATCCGAATTACCCGCCGAAGGCACTTTGCAAAATCGCGGGGTTCTCGTTCTATAACACGAGCGAATATGACTTAAAAGAACTCTGCAACGATTCCAAGCATATTGCGGCGAACTTCAAAAATTATATCAGCGGCTTCTCGGCTAACGTAAAAGACATTTTTGCCGAACTTGAAATGGACAAGCATATCGACAAAATGGAAAAGGACGGCTGTCTGTATTTCGTCGTCGAAGCGTTTTCCGTGCTTGACCTATCCATAAAAACTTACGACAGTATCAAGATGGGCTATATTTTTGAAAACCTTATCGGCAGATTTTATCAGAACGTGGACGCCGGACAATTTTACACGGGTAGAGATATTATCAAATTGCTCGTAGAAATTTTAATGGCGGAAGGTTGCGACGATATTTTCGACAGCCACAAGGTTATTACCGTTCTTGACCAAGCCTGCGGAACGGGCGGTATGCTTTCCACGGTGTATACTTACATAAAACACTATAATCCTACGGCGGAAGTCAAACTGTTTGGACAGGAATTTATGGGGCAGTCTTACGCGGTAGGACTTGCCGAAATGCTCATTAAAAATCAGGACTCGGATAATTTCCGTCACGTCGATACTTTCAAAACCGATTGCTTTGCCGATACGAAAATGCGTTTTGTAATCGAAAACCCGCCGTTCGGCACGCCGTGGTCGGGCAAAGACGCAAAGGACGGACAGGAACAAGCCGTGCGCGACGAATACGCCAAAGGTGAAACGGGCAGATGGGGACACGGACTTCCGAGCGGAGGCGACTCGCAAATGATTTTCTTGCAGTCTGCCGTGGATAAAATGGACGACTTTTGCGGCAGAGCGGCAATTATCGAAAACGGCTCGCCGCTGTTTAACGGCGATACCTCTTCGGGCGAAAGTCAGATACGCCGTTGGCTTTTGGAAAGCGACCTGATAGAAGCGATTATCGCTTTGCCGACCGACTTGTTTTACAACACGGGCATTCAGACTTACGTTTGGATTCTCTCGAAGAACAAGCGGCAGGAACGCAAAGGCAAAATACAACTCATCAACGCCGCCGAAATACGAAACGGATAAAATTTTATTTTATCCTTCATCCCCCTGATAACGCTTTTAACGTCAGACGATTTGTTTAATACAACGACGTTTTCGATAACGCCGTCCTTAACTTCTTTTACAATGTTCTTTATAAAGTAAAAATCAGTGGTTTCAGACGTTACTATTAAAATATCGGTATCGTTTCGAGTAACCAGTGTCGCCGAAACGTATCCGTCGTAATAAGTTTTAAGTTTAACCGAATTATCGTAATACACAGTATACGAAACGGACGAAATTATCGAAACCAAAATAAGAGTTATCGTTATTATGCGGTTTGTTTTTTGCCCGATATTAAAAATTCCGGAAAAGAATAAAAGGGCGAGATAAAAAATAATTGTCGGAATAAAATAAAACGGCAGACTTACTGCGAGCGGCGCGGCGTTTATTCTCCACATAATAATTCTTATCAGCCTGATAAAAATCTTCGGAATAAACAGCGTGACTCCGCTTATATTAAAAATTCCGCCGATGACCGCGCCGAGTATAACGAACGGAAAAAGAAGCGAAATTATCGGAACGAATATTACGTTTACCGCCGCCGAGACGGAAGAAAAATATCCGAAAAAGTACACGCTTAAAGGCGTCGCTCCGAGTAGCGAAGCTATCGGAACGGCTGATACCGCGGATATTTTATCTATTTTTTCGTCACGCTTTTCGAGTTTTATTTTCTCTTCGATAATAAGTCTCGCTTCGTTATCGCTAAGTTCGTGAACGTGCGGATTCCGGGCAACGGGTTCCTTTTTCCCGTTTCTGAAAAAACAGAATTTTATTGCCTTTGCGAATATCCTTTTTATGGGATCGGTTAAAAGAATAAGCGATAAAGTCGTTCCGAACGAAAGCAGAAATCCCGCCCCGAAAAGTTCGTACGGGAATACGGCTAAAAGTACCGTCCCGGCAAACGCGACGGAAGGAATCGGATCGTATTTATTAAACGCCGCATCCACTACAGACATAACCGAAAACATTACGGCGGCTCTTAACGACGAAACCGTGAAACCGCACACGCCCGAATAAAAGAACATCGAAACAACGGTTATTATCGCGCCGATCGGCTTTTTTATCTTCAAAACCTTGGTAACAAACGAAAGTATCCCGGCAAGAAAAGCTATATGAAGTCCCGAAACCGCAAAAATATGCGCAACTCCCGCAAATCTGAACGTCGACAAAGTTTCGTCCGAAATATTCCCGCCGCCACCTAAAATAAGACCTTTTGCTATCCCGTACTCTTCGGTGTTTTTAAGTCCCTTTTTAAGCGAGTTGTTCAGAAAGTTCGAAACGGCGGCAAAAACATCGCTCCTTGATTTTATGAATTTTATCTCCGAAAACGAACTTATTTTCGCCGAATATTTTATGCCGTCCGAAAGATACGAAACCGACGGACGGTCGTTATAAACCGTTCCGAGATTTTTTATGACGGAGGTAAACGAAATATAATCCCCCTGTTTTACGGGCATATCAAACGAATTTTCGTTAACGCTTACGACCATTTTATATCGTGAAGTAAAATCGTCCGTATCTTTGAACACGAGATCGCCTAAAATAATATCGATCGAGTCTTCGCTCCCCGAGACCGCGGTTATTTTTCCGCTTACGGTATAAGATTTTTCAGCTATATCAGCAGCTTCGTAATTTTTATGAACGGTTATACCCGAAAACGCCCCTAAAATACATAAAATAAACGACGCTATAACCGTTATCGTCTTCTTATTGAAAAGTTTTGTGTTTTTGAAAATATTATAAAAAGAAATATAAAAACCGAAATATAAACCGCCCATAAAGCGAAGAAAACCGTCGAAGAATAAAAAACGAATATATACGCGGATATTATCCCCGAAATTATCCCGACGGCAAGCATAACCGCAGGTCTTAAATTTATAAATCGTTCTCCCTTCTTCATCCGTAAACTATCGGCAAAAAGCCGCCCCTTGATATATTACGACATAATTTTAAAATACTACTCATAATATGTCAACGGCATAAGCAAAAGTTTTTGCAAAATTATTTATATAAAATTGATTTTTTTATTTTTTGGTGATATATTATATTTGTAAATAAAAAATTACCGATATTTTTCCGTAAGCGGCCGAACGAGTTGCCGCTTAAAATAAATATCTTTTGACTTATCGATGCCGCAAATTTGCCTGCAATGTTCGATTGGACGACTGTTTTGGGATCCACAATGATAATATAGAGGTCCGGAGTCCAATGTCGCGGAGCGGTGTTCTTGACCGAAAGGTCGCTAAAAAAGAAATGTGGAAACGACAGGCAGGACGCTCACCGTGTAAAAACGGATTATCAAAATTCGTCCGTCGGCACAGGCGGGTTTTTTATTTTTTGAGCTATTTAATCTTAACGCGTCAAAACGCTTGATAAATTAAAAGTTATTTGTTAAAATATATTCGATCTTGTTCAAGGCCTCATGGTCAAGCGGTTAAGACGTCGCCCTCTCACGGCGAAATCAGGAATTCGAGTCTCCTTGGGGCTACCAAAAAACCCGTTTCGTAAGAAACGGGTTTTATTTTTTGTTTTTATTTCTTATTTTTGTTTACTCGGCAGGCACTCTATAAGCGTAGCGGAAGAATCGGTTGTGACAAAGAATTTGCCTTCGGCAACGTACGGAAGATAAAAATAATCCCCGCGTTTTATTTTACGTTCATAATTTTCGCCTTTTATAGCCGCTTCGCCGCCTAAACAAATCCATACGCTCGGCGCATAACTTAAAGTAAACTTTCCGCCCTTACTTATCGTGTGTCTGTTTTCGGCAAAACACGGCGTGTCCGAGTAAGTAATAAGTTCCTCTTTTTTATACCACGGTTCGTTTACGGTAATTTTCGGGCTAACCTTCGCGTAGGCGACCGCCGCGTCGCCGTAAACATCGTAATTTATCGCGTCCAGAGCCGTTTCCTTTGTAAGACCTATGTATTCTTCATTATAAGAAATATGGTAATCGCCGCACCAGCGTTCGGGCTGAATTGTAAAATCGGTCGGTTCCTGCACTTCGATAACGGTGCATCCCGCGCCGAGAGCGTGTATAAGTCCCGCTTTTATAAGCCACACGTCGCCCGGCTTTACGTCCACGCCGAAAAGAAGGTTGCCCATTATATTTTTTTCGGTTTCGCTTCTTTCTTCGAGCGCGGATAATTCTTCTTTTGCAATTTTATTCTTAAATCCGAAGTAAAGTTTTGCGTTTTCGCGCGTTTCGACAACAAGCCACGCTTCGGTTTTTCCGTATTCCGAATTAAAATTCTTTTTGGCAAACTCTTTAGTCGGATGGACCTGAAACGGCAATCTTATCGCGCTGTCCAGAAACTTTACGAGGCAGTCGTACTTTCTGTTTCCCAAAAGTTCTTCTTTATGCACTTTAAGTAAATCGTCGAAGAAAATATCGGTACCCTTTACTATCGAAACGCCGTCACGCTTGCCAAAGTATACCGGATTTATCGCTTTTACTTTGCTCGCGATCCATTCTTCCGGAAAAAAGTTATCCGTTCCGTCGTCGTAACCGTCCGCTCCGTCGAAAATTTCAGAATACTGCTTTCCGCCGGAATATATCCTGTAAACTCTGTTGCGTTCGAAAAATATCGGCTCTCTTACTAATTTTTTTATATCCGTCATATTTTTATCGCTCCTTTGAATAAAACCGTTCCGGCTCCCGCTTTGTTACCTTTTTTTAAGGCAATTTCTATATTTTCTTTCGTAAATTCTTTTCCGTCAAGATATGCGAGCACCGTTCCGAAGAATGCGTCTCCCGCGCCCGTCGTATCGACGGGAACGACCTTTTTTGACTGGATTACTCCGCTTAAGTCGTTATAAACATACATACTGCCGCGGCTTCCCATGCTTATGAGTAAAAGGGTATTCTCTTTTTTAACCGCTTTCACGGCGGCTCCGAGATCTTCTTTTTTTGTATAAGTTTTTATCTCGTCGTCGCTGAATTTTAATATATCAGCGGCTTCGATAAACGGCTTATATGCTTTTATCGCAGACTCCGTATCGTTATATAAATCCATTCTGAAGTTCACGTCGAAGGATAAAAGTTTACCTTCATTTTTTACCGTTTTTACGATATTTACGGCAAAAATACGGCCTTTTTCTTCGGACAACATAAGAGAACCCAGATGAACGATATTAAGATCCGTATACTGCTTTATATCTATTTTGCTTATGTCTATATTAAAATCCGCAGCGTCGTGTCTGAAAAACGCGAAATCGCGCTCGCTGTTATTAAGCGAAACTATTGCGAGCGTGGTATTTCTTTCGCCGTCTGTCTGAATATCCGTATAGTCGAGATTTACTTTTTTTGCTGTAGTTATAAGGAATTTGCCTATCGGATCTTTTCCGACTCTGCCGATAAACCCTACTTTCGCGCCCGCGCGCTTCGCATTTACGGCAACGTTGAGCGGCGCACCCCCGATAAACATATCGTAAGAATGCCGACCGTTTTCTTCTTTTTCGATTAAATCGGCTAAAATTTCGCCTATACAAAGTATCATTTTATTTTTCCGCCTGACCGACCGCCGTTTATACGGTTTACTTTCGTCTGATATTTTATCACGCTTTATTTTTATAATCTATACACAAAATTGTACTGTTTAAAATATTTTTTATATTCTTCCGTCCCGGAAATAATTTTATTCTCCGCAAAAATTTGCAATAATTCATAAAAAATCTATGATTTTTTTCGATATAAATATTGTTTTGTCGCTGTTTTGGTGATATTATGATATAAAAAAATATTATCACTTTTTTAACCGCGGAGATAATATGGATAATAAGAATATGCCCTTAAAACTCGGAATGGCGAAGTCAAAAGACGGAACCGTCAGAGACGTTAACTTATTCGTAAACAGCAACCAATGCCACTACAAAGCGGAGCATTGCCATACCTTTTTCGACTTCTCTTTTGTTGAAAGAGGTCGTTTTTTCCAATGTTCGGACGGCAAAAAAATCGTTGCCGAAGCAAACGACTTTTTCGTAGTACGCCCCGAATGCGTTCATAAAATAGAAACAGACGGAGACGCCGAGTACGTACTGTACAATATGGAAG
>JAEYEN010000066.1 GCA_023403375.1 Bacillota bacterium | reverse complement strand
GTATGGCGCTTTCGGGGTCGTTAAATAATCTGCCGTCGGTAAAATTCCAGTTGACGGGGATACCTGCAAAAATAATAACGGATATTTCAGGCGACTTAAAAGATTTCGGGGACATCGTTGCGCTTTTAGACAGTGCGATAGAAAAAGAGAATTGCCCGCCGACGGCAAAAGACGGCGAGTTTATTAAAAGTGGATATAACGCAGAACTTGATAAATACCGCGAATTAAAGAAAAACGGCGAAAACCTGTTGCTCGATTTGGAGAACAGAGAACGTGAAAGAACGGGGATAAAAAACCTAAAAATAAAATATAACAGGGTTTTCGGATACAGTTTTGAAGTTACCAACTCGTTTAAAGATTTGGTTCCGTACGATTTTGAAAGACGTCAGACTTTGGCAAATGCCGAAAGATTTGTTACCGCCGAGCTTAAACAGTTAGAGAGCGATATTTTAAGTAGCGGCGAAAAGGCGCTGAATCTGGAACTAAAATTATTTGACGAAATAAAGGAAACTCTTTCGGCAAGAATTGACGATTTGAAAACTACTTCCGACGCGCTTGCAACGTTAGACGTTTTGTTGTGCTTGTCGCGCGTTGCAAAAGAGAACGATTACGTTATGCCCCAAATTATGGATAAGGGCGCGCAACTTTCAATTACCGCGGGCAGACATCCCGTGGTAGAGAAAATAATCAAGCAGAGATTTGTACCGAACGACGTTTTGCTTGACAACGGCGAGAACAGGACGATGATAATAACGGGCCCGAACATGGCCGGTAAAAGCACGTATATGCGGCAGGTTGCGCTTATCGTTTTGATGGCGCATATAGGTTCGTTTGTTCCTGCGGAAAAGGCGGAAATACCGCTGACGGACAAGATATTTACGCGTATTGGCGCAAGTGATAATCTTATCTCGGACCAGAGTACGTTTATGGTGGAAATGTCGGAAGTTGCAACTATTATAAATAACGCAACCGAAGATAGTTTGCTTGTTCTTGACGAAATCGGTAGGGGAACAAGTACTTTC
This sequence comes from Bacillota bacterium, assembly GCA_023403375.1. Classification (GTDB taxonomy): domain Bacteria; phylum Bacillota; class Clostridia; order Christensenellales; family Borkfalkiaceae; genus UBA1259. The sequence goes on along the minus strand of JAEYEN010000066.1, from coordinate 12,662 downwards.
GATGGGCTTAGTATTGCGTGGGCGGTTGTGGAATATCTGACAAACCACGTTAAAGCAAAAACTATGTTTGCTACTCATTATCACGAACTTACTGAATTAGAAGGGAAACTTGACGGTGTTAAAAACTATAAAATAGCCGTCAAAGAACTTAACAACGGTATTGCTTTTATCAGAAAAATAATGAGAGGCGGTGCAAACAAGAGTTTTGGTATAGAAGTTGCCGAACTTGCGGGAGTAAAAAAAGAACTTACTTCCCGTGCAAAACAGATTCTGAAAGAACTTGAAAAGAGAGATATTACAAAATATAACGGTAGCGTTGAAGCGGCGGCGACGAGCGACTGTCCGACGCTTTCCGAAACGGAAAAAATTATTAAAGATTTGGATATAAATTCTTTATCTCCCATACAGGCGTTCAATATCTTAATAGACCTTGCAGAAAAAATAAAAGGTGAATTATAATGTCTAAAATAAATATTTTAAGCAGCAGCGTTTTTAACAGAATAGCCGCGGGCGAAGTTGTTGAAAGACCTTCATCCGTTGTAAAAGAACTGGTGGAAAACTCTATCGACGCGGGCGCCGATAAAATAAAAATCGCTATCGAAAACGGCGGAATTTCCAGAATAAGCATTACCGATAACGGTTGCGGAATAGATAAGGCCGATTTGAAAAAAGCATTGTTGCCGCATGCTACAAGTAAAATATCTTCCGTAGAAGATTTGGACGCGATTTCGACCTTGGGTTTTAGGGGAGAAGCGCTTGCAAGTATCGCTTCCGTATCCAAAATAACAATAAAATCAAAAACAGAAGAGCAGGATTGCGGCGCGGAAATATATTCCGAAGGCGGTTCGGACGGAGTTGTGGACCCCTGTGAATCTGCAAACGGAACGGAAATTACGGTTTGCAATTTGTTTTACAACACACCCGTCAGGGCAAAGTTCTTAAAAACGCCAAAAAGCGAAGAAAACGAAATTTATAATATCGTTGCCAGATTTATTCTTGGAAATCCTGACGTTTCGTTTAAGTTTTATGCGGACGATAAAATGGTTTTACAATCTTTTGGCGACGGAATAGAATCTGCGTTTATATCCGTTTACGGCGTTGAAACGCTTAAAAATTGTTATTATATCGATACGGAGAAAAACGGGATACATATTTCGGGGTATATAGGTAAGCCGTTCTTTACAAAACCGAACCGAAGTTATCAGACGGTTTTTTTAAATGGCAGATACGTGTTAAATCAAACTATTTCATCTTCGGTAATGAATGCGTATTCTTCGTATTTGATGAAAAGACAATATCCGTTTTATTTTCTGAATATAGCAATGCCGATAGACGCGGTGGACGTAAACGTACATCCAAACAAAACCGACGTGCGCTTTGCAAGCAATCAGATAGTGTATGGCAGTTTGTATAGCGTTGTTTCTAAGGTTTTGGACGGAACAAAAGAAGCCGTGGATATTGTCGTCCAAAGCAATAATTCCGACAATGCAAAAACTGAAAATACTGATATATTTTCTAATAAAAATAATTGCGATTATGTCACACATAATCAAATTGAAAAGGCAAAATTTGTGTTCAGAGACTCGTCTGACGGCACAGAAAAGCACGAATATGAATTTATCGACCCTTACGAGAAAGAAATAAACAAAAATCAAAGCTTAAAAAACGATGAGTTAAAAGAAGATATTTTTGCGCAAAACAAAGAATACCTTGAAAAATTAGAAAAATCCGAACAAGCGGGTAAGCAGAATAATATTTCAGCGGAACAAATGCAGATAACCGTAGAAAAAAGTTTAAGGTTTATCGGGCAGGCGCTTAAATGTTATCTTATTTTTGAAGATGGTAAAAATATTTATCTTATCGACCAGCACGCCGCACATGAAAGAATATTATTTGATAAGTTATATAATGCTTATAAGCAAAAAAATATCGCAAAACAACCGCTTTTGTTTCCGTACGTTATTAACGTAAACGCCGACGAACATATCTTTTTGAATGAAAAACTTTCTTTTTTGAACGAAATCGGTTTTGATTTAGAACAATTCGGAAGAAATTCGTTCAGGGTTTTATCGATACCGGCATTTTTAACTCAAATGGACGTCAATTTATTTTTTAAGGATTTGTTTGGCGACTTAAATACGTTAAAATTTATAAACGTAAGTGACGTTTTGTTTGATAAACTTGCGCAAAAAGCGTGTAAATCGGCAATTAAAGCAGGCGATAATTTATCTGAAAACGAAATTAAAGCGCTTACAGACGCGCTTAACGGTAATTTGGGACTTAAATGTCCGCACGGCAGACCGATTGTAGTAAAAATCAGTGATACGGAAATTGAGAAATGGTTCAAAAGAATTGTTTAGACAAAATAATCGTTATATGCGGACCGACTGCTTCCGGAAAAACCGCTCTTTCGGTTTCGGTTGCAAAAGCGCTCGATACGTCGATTATTTATGCGGATTCGCTTGATATATATAAAGGTTTAAATATAGGAACGGCAAAACCGACCGAGATTGAAATGTGCGGCGTGCCGCATTATTTGATAGACGTGGTTTCTCCGAAAAACGTTTTTTCAGTCGGCGACTATAAAGAAATGGCGGAACCTGTGTTGAAATCTTTAATTAAAAATAAAAAAATACCGATAATTTGCGGCGGCACCGGCTTTTATATCAATTCTTTACTTTATGATTTGTCTTACGGAAACGGAAAAGCAGACCTTGAAGCAAGAGAAAAATATTTTAACCTTGCAAAAGAATATGGCAACGAATACGTTTACGGGATTTTGAAAGAAAAAGACCCCGAATCTTGTGAAAAAATTCATTGTAACGATTTAAAACGCGTTGTGAGAGCGTTGGAAATATTTGAAAGCGGTATAAAAAAGTCCGATATTAAAGACGAATTGCACCCAAAATACGATTATCTGGCTTATGCAATCGATTGTCCGAGAGACGTTTTGTACGAAAATATAGAAAAACGCGTAGATAAAATGTTTGAAAACGGGCTTGTTGAAGAAGTCAAAGAATTACTAAATAGCGGCGTTACTGAAAACGACCAGTGCATGCAAGGAATCGGTTATAAAGAATTGTTTCCGTATCTTCGCGGCGAAACGGGTCTGGACGAAACAAAAGATAAAATCAAGTTAAATACAAAACATTACGCCAAAAGACAAATAACTTTCTTTAAAAAACTGCCGGGTATCAAATGGCTTAGATTCGATAAAATCGAAAACCTTACTGAAATTATTTTGGAAGATTTATATGATAGACATTAAATTAATAGAAAAATGCGAGCAAAAGTTGCAGAATCAATTCAAATATCTCGACGAAGTTGCTCTATATAATCAGGAAAAAGTTCTTAACGCCTTTAAGAAAAACAAAATTGCGTTAAGGCATTTTAACGGTAGTACGGGTTACGGTTACGGCGACGAAGGCAGAGATACTTTAAACAGTCTTGTTGCGGACATATTTTGTGCCGAAAGCGCTATCTGTTCGCCGTCGTTCGTATCGGGAACGCACACGTTGTCTGCTTGTCTTTTTGCTTTGCTAAGACCGGGCGATGCGTTTGTTTCTATCAGCGGTACGCCTTACGACACTTTGATAGACGTTATAAACGGCGATAATATAGGTTCGTTAAAAGATTATGGTGTAAAATTTTATTCGGTTTCCTTAAAAGACGGGAAGTTCGATTACGAGAAAATCGATGAGTTTTTGTCTGAAAACAAGGTCAAAATGGTTTATTTCCAGCGTTCGCGCGGTTACGAATGGCGCGACGCATTGACAATTGACGACATTTCCGCTGCCGTAAAACATATTAGAAATAGCGGTTTTAACGGAATTATTATGCTTGACAATTGTTACGGCGAATTTGTGGAAAAACGTGAAGCAGTAGAAGTCGGCGTAAATATTGTTGCTGGCTCGATGATAAAAAATATCGGTGGCGGAATTGTTCCCACGGGCGGTTACGTTGCCGGTGATAAACGTCTTATAGAACTTGTTCAGAACAGATTAACCGCACCGTCAATCGGCGGCGAAGTCGGCTCCTACGCCTTTGGTTATCAGTATTTTTACGAAGGTCTTTTTCTGGCGCCGCACGTTGTTAAAGAAGCGCTTAAAGGCTCTTTGCTTTTCGGTGCTGTGCTTGACGAATTGCATATAGAAACTTCGCCGTCGGCAGGTAAAGTCCCTGCGGATATAATACGTGCAATAAAATTTAACGATAAAAATCTTATGATAGATTTTATCAACGTCATTCAGCAGAACTCGCCCATAGATAGTTTTGTGCGCGTTGAACCGTGGGATATGCCGGGCTATTCGGACCAGGTTATCATGGCGGCAGGTTGTTTCGTTCAAGGCGCGTCGATTGAACTTTCTGCCGACGGACCTGTAAAACCGCCGTATATCGCATATATGCAAGGCGGACTTACTTATGAGCATTTAAAAATCGCTCTTAAAAATCTTAAAATCTGAATTTAAATTGTAGACGCTATTATATGTAAAAAACATATTAAAATACAAAATCGTTCTTGCCAAAAGCGGCAAGAACGATTTTTAATAAATCACGTTTTGTAAATTTTATTTTATAGACATTTTTGTGTAAATATTCTTTTATATTGCTTTAAAACGGCGCAAAAAACAAGTTTGCAGAAAATAAAGTTAAAATTTTCTTATAAGACCTTTAACAATACCTAAAATACTAACGTTATCGAAAATCATATCTGATAACTCGTCGTTTTCCGGGTGAAGAATAAACTTTCCGTCTTTTTTATAAAATCTCTTAACGGTTGCTTCATCTCCGACAAGTGCGGCAACAATTTCGCCGTTGTTTGCAGTTTCCTGCTTTTTAACTATAATAAGGTCTTTGTCTTTTATTCCGGCATTTATCATACTGTCGCCCGAAACTCTTAATGCAAATGATTCTGAATTATCGAAATAATCGGGCAGGGGACAATATCCGTCAAGGTTTTCAACGGCAAGAATGGGCGCGCCCGCGCGTATGGTTCCTACAATGGGAACCGACCTGAAATTCTTTTGATTCGGTATAGAAAGCGAACGCTTTTTCATCGGCGTTTTTTGAATAACGCCGCGTGTTGACAATCTTTCCAGATAAGAATAAGCGGTCGCAGTCGATTTTATATCGCATTTTGCACAGATTTCTCGGACAGACGGCGGATATCCGTTAATGTCAATAAAATTTACCATAAAGTCGTAAACTTTATTTAATTTTTCTTCCAATTTTTTCATATTTTTATGATACAATACATTTTTCAATTTGTCAAACGTTTGTTCGGTAATTTTTGGGCAAAAAAGTTGAAATAAATCACGGCGTGTGTTAAAATAATTAAAAATAAGCTATAAATTTAAGGTAAAGAGTAAACAGGAAAAAAATTATGGATGATTATAAGAAAAATTATTTGAACGAAGAAATAGATGAAGAAACAGACGATACGTGCGACCTTGACCCTAATAAAATTTGTGATAATTGCGGCAAATGTATAGAGCCTGATAAAAACTATAAAATAATAAAAATAACTAAAATTATAACTGAAGAAGAATAAAACAAGGAAATATTGAGCGTAATAATAAAATATAGAGTGGAAAACGAAAAAAAATAGAATAGGGCTGAGATATAAGTCGCGCCATTTAGGGGAATTATAAAAAGGTTATTCTTAAAAGTTGCTCTTATATTTGTTTTTTTACGTATGTTTTTTGATGAATTTTTAGTTGTTTGTTTGTGATAACCTTTTTTATTCGTCTTTTTTTGTTATGCTAAGATTAAATGCGGCTTTTTTCCTTGAATCTTCCGAAATTGCGGCGTAGTGTTTTCGGGTCGTGTTGACGTCTTTATGGCCAAGGCAATCTGCCACGATATAAATATCGCCCGTTTGTTTATATAAATTTGTACCGAAAGTGCTCCGTAATTTATGCGGAGTAATTTTTTTTAGCGGAGAAACGATTTTTGCATATTTTTTTACAAGTTCTTCTACGGTTCTTGTTGAAATTCTGCGTTTCTGTAATGATAGAAATAGGGCGCGTTCTTGCGGAGAAACAGTTTTGTCATTATTTCGCTCTATAACGTAATCGTTTAATGCTGCCGCGACTTCATTATTGAAGTAAAGAACGGCTCGATTTCCGCCTTTACGCGTTACTATAAAACTGTTAGTATTAAAATCGATATCTTCGACGTTAAGTCCCACAAGTTCGCTGATACGTATGCCGGTGCCTAAAAACAGGGTAATGATAGCAGAATCTCTGATTCTCGTTATTTCGTGATATTCCCGCTGGCGTTTTGTCAGTCCGTTGCCTGTTTCTACGGTGTAGAGCATATCGCCGATTTCGTCGATTTTTCCGTCGCTGTCTAAACGAATAATTTCTTTTTCGTGTATTTTTGGCATGGCAACTTTTGTGGGTGTATTTGCCGTCAACATATTTTTATTGAAAAAATATTTGTAAAAAGCGCGCAGGGTGGATAGTTTTCTTGCTTTACCTGTTTCCGTACAACGTTCGTATTTTCCGTTAATTTCGTAATGCGACAAGTAACTGATATAATATTCTATATCAGAACTTTTAAGATTATCTAAATCCGAAAGTTCGATTTCAGACATTTTTTTATTTCGGTAAATCTTTTTAGACAAAAAGTTAAAGAATACACGTAAATCATAACCGTAATTAAGCCGTGTAAGCGCCTGAGTACGATTTTCTGTTCCGATAAAAAAATCTTCAACGTAATAAGGTAAATCTTTAATTATATTGTTTAATCTTTCTACGCAATTAATTTCTCGCGTTTCGTAATAATTTCTTTGTTTCATACCAATATTATAATTCAAAAATAGTGTGTTGTAAAGATTTTTGCGCAAAGTTTAAATAAAAAAATAGCGTAGAGTTTATAGGTTATCAACAATTGTTGACAGTGAAAAACATTAGATTTTATTTGATATATTTAATTATATAGCAAAATAGGGAAATAGATAACTATGCGCAAAACACGGCTTTTACGCAAAGTTTGTATTGAAAAAGTTTATAAAAAGGTGAAAAAGTGTTTTTTATAAAAATCCGCAAAAATTATTTATGATTTTCTTTTTAATTTTATTGTTAATTTACTATTAAAATTCTTAATTTATTTTAATTGTTTTATTGTTTTTATATTTTTATTTCGCTTTTTATTGTATTTTGTTTATATAATTTTATTTAATATGTTGCATTTTGAACAATATTCCGTATTTCCATTATTTTTGAATAAAAATCAAAATCGCTATATTTTGTCAAGCGATTTTAAGTCAAATTTTATCTGACAAATAAATTTGAATTTATTTTTTGATGCGCTATTATATAGTCTTGACTTTATTTTCAATCGGTAGTATAATTTTTACATAAAACAAACGGGTGTTTTTATGGAAAAATCTATAAGCAGCGATTTAATTCGCGGACATATCGATACAATTATTCTTTATACCCTATTAGACGGCGACAAGCACGCGCAACTTATAAGCGAAAGTATCGAGAAAAAAAGTGAAAACAAATATCAGATAAATCAGGCAACTTTATATAGTTCGTTAAAAAGACTTGAAAATCTGAAACTTGTTACGGCGTATTGGCACGATTCCGAGGCCGGAAGACGGAGATTTTTTAAGTTAACTGACGCAGGAAAAAACACTGTTAACGCTAATTTATCCGACTGGTCGTATTCTCGCGCTATTATAGATAAACTTATGGATTGCGAACCTGCGCCTATCGTTAAAACCACCGTTGTCGAAAGAATTGTTGAAAAACCTGTTGAAGTTATAAAGACTATTGAAAGAGTCGATAATTCGGGCGAAATCAGCCGTACGGACGGAAATAACGTAGCGACCAACAATACAGTTTATGAGCAATCTGTCAGCAGCACGATTCGGGAAAATTATAAGGAATTATTAAATAAAGAATTAAAAAATTCCGATAGTTCGTTAAAAGAAAATGATGAAAAAACGGCGCAAACCGAAAATGTCGTTTCTGCTGAAAAGACCGAACAAAAAGACGAGCAAAATTTTTTTTCTGCCGAGAAAAACGAAGTTATTTACAATTCTGAAAGCCAGAACGATATAAATTTTAGAAATATTTTAAACGGTTTAATAAAATCTACCGAAAAAAGATATGATTTAACGAAAACGGAAAATCAAGCGGACGAAAAAAATGACGATGTAGACGCGGAAACTTCCGCCGAGACGGTTTCGGAACCCACCGTAAAGAAATTTAACGAGACCATTACAGATATTGCGCCGATTACCGCTTCTGATATGGAATGTAACAAAATTGATTTTTCGGACTTGGCGGATAAAGTTGCCGGTTATGGATATAAATTAAAAGTTTCTACTAAAAACAGAAAAGTTAAACTTGGCGATATTTACAAAAACAAGTTAAATATGGTTTCTGCTTTGTCTATTTTCCTTATCGCCTTAATTGAATTTTTAGGCATTGTTCTTTTTGCGGATTACGTTACCTTTGGAACGGTTTCTATCGTTGTGCCCATTGTAATTATGGCTTTGTTTCCTGCAATTATGGTTGGCATTTACGCAAAAAAACCCGAGAAAACTTGCGATAAGATTAAACCTGACAGTATTTTGGTTGGCGGAATAATTTTCTTTGATTTGTTTTTGTTTAACGTTATAATCAATTTGCTTATCGGAACTTCTTTTAGTAATCCTTCGGAATTATTGATAAATTTCATTATACCTACCATTGTTTCTGCCGACGTGTTCATCTATTTCTTGATAAGATATTTGATTTCTACCTTAAAAACATTCAGTTCTCATAGAAAAAAGGCTTAAAAAGTTTTAGATAATATCTTGTAATTTTTATAACGCTGGATGTAAAATTTATCTAATAATATTATAAATTATATAAAATTAAGTTTTAAAATTCTAAATGAAACCCCTGTCCGATTTTTGCGGACAGGGGTTTCATAATTTTTATAATATTATTTAAAATTATTTTATTAAACTATGTTGAGTTTGTTAATACTAATAAAATTATAATTTCTGCAAATAGTCAATTTCAAGCGGAGAAAGTTGTCTTACTTCTCCTCTGTTTAAGCCTGAAAGCGTTAAATCTCCTATTTTAATTCTTTTTAAGAAGTCTACGGAATTTCCAACCGCTTCAAACATTTTTCTGACTTGTCTGTTTCTGCCTTCGGTTATGGTTATGTGTAGTTTGGAAGACGTTTTATTCGATTCTATAAGTTTTACGTTGCACTTTTTGGTTTTAACGCCGTCTACGTAAACTCCGCCGCGGAGTTTTGCCAAGTCCTCTTCTTTTACGGGTTTCTCGGTTTTTACGAGATAAGTTTTAGGAACTTCGTTCTTCGGATGCGTAAGTTTGAATGTCAGTTCGCCGTCGTTGGTTAAGATAAGCAAGCCTTCGGTGTCGTAATCCAGTCTGCCTATCGGGAAAAGTCTTTTAGAGTTTTGCGGCATTAAGTCCATAACGGTTTTTCTGTTTTTATCGTCTTTAACCGTGCAAACATAACCCTTTGGTTTATTCATTATATAATAATCAAATTTTTTTACCACGTTTACGGGCTTTCCGTTGACTTTTACGCTATCGTTGAATTCGTCCACTTCGTCGCCGAGTTCGGCAATTTTTCCGTTTATTTTAACCGCGCCGTCCATAATTAGTTTATCGGCGTTTCTTCTGGAACAAATGCCGGATTCTGCTAAAAACTTATTTATTCTCATACTACTTGTTTTTCCTGAAAAATTTATACGTCTATTATAGTATAGATATTTTCTTCAAAAAGCAAGTTATTTCCGCTATAAATTTTAATTTTGCCAATCGGCGTGTCCTTTTTTGTGTTCTGCGCTATAATATCGGGCAATTCGTAAACTATATTGTAGTTTTCATATTCTTTTTCGGTCATTGCAACGGAAATATCTTTTTTAATATAAACTCCGCATTTCTCATTACTGTTTTCAACGTTTATGAAATCAACGATGTTGTCGGAACACACTAAATTATAACTATTATAATTGTTAAACGCTTCCGTCAAGAGTTCTTTTGAACGTTCAAACATGGGCGGGCAGTTCAAAACCACGCAAACAAATTCTTTGCCGTCGCGCTCGCAACTGCTTACAAGGCATCTGCCTGCTTTTTTTGTAAATCCGGTCTTTATACCGGTCGAACCTTCAAATTCTTTAAGCATTTTATTTTTATTTGATAAAAAACGATTGTATTCTCGTGTGGTCCAAGGGATTTCAATTTTTTGAGTTGAAACAATCTTCTTGAATTCGGCGTTTTTAATTGCATATGCCGAAATAATACCTAAATCGTATGCGGTTGTATAATGATTATCATTGTGCAAACCATGCGGATTGACAAAATTACTGTTTTTTGCGCCTATCCTTTGGGCGGTTTTGTTCATTAAATCAGCAAATTCGTTTATGCTTCCGCTGCAATGTATTGCCAAGGTTTCTGCACAGTCGTTTCCGGAACGCAACATAAGTCCGTATAATAAATCTCTGACGCTAAGTTTTTCGCCCGCTTCAAGATAAATACTGGAACCCTCGACGCCTACGGTTTTTGGCGTTACGGTAACAACGTCGTCCAAATTGCAGTTTTCTATAATAACTATTGCGGTCAGAATTTTGGTCGTGCTTGCCATATACATTTTTCTATCTGAATTTTTTTCGTGTAAAACCCTGAGGCTGTTTACGTCGATAACGAGTTCTGCGCAATCTCGGTACGGTTCAACCGCTAAAACATTAAAAAGAGTAGAATTTCGCTGTATTATGCCACACATAATAAATGATAAAATCAATATAAAAATAAAAGTGATTTTAATAATTTTATTGTCTTTTATATACATTTTAATTTTTCCCTTTTATTTTGTCTAAAACGTCTATGCCCTTTTCTATCAGTCGTTCGTATTTTCCGCTTTTAACAGATAAAAACTTGTAATCTGAATCTTTTGACTTTACGAGAAAACCGCAAGGATTTATGGAAATTATTGTTCCGTTTCCTGCGGTGAACGGTAAATCGTTTTCTTTTTTAAATAAGCCCAATTTTCCGTACTCTCCGCCGCCTGCCAAAAAACAAGTTGTTATTTTGGCAACGGGAATAAGCATTCCGTCTTCACTTTCTATGGGCTTTCCCATTACGGAATCTACGTCTATTATCTCGTTCAAATTTTTAAGCGTAGTTTCTATTACTTTGTCTATCCTGTTTTCCTTGTTTGATTGCATTTATTATCTTCCCCGTTAAAATTTTTATTATACTTAATATCAACATCAGATTATTGAACAAAATTGTAATTTTTGCAAAAGAATCAACGTCTTCGCTGTTGTTAAATAAAACGTCGTTTTTAATTTTGAGATATGGTTTGGAGTAAATCAAGTTTTTTCCGAATAAGTTGCTTAAAAAAACTATAATATAACCTGCGCCGATTCTTTTATCTGTTTCCTTGCATACCCCTATTTCGGTCAGCGATTTGAACGCAACGATATGATAGTCGTTTAGCGGTTTTGCGGCGTTTTTCATTCCGAACAAGTTTTTGAATAAAAATACAAATGCCGTTTTTTCCGTTATGTGTACCGCTATTCCGCCGTCGATAAGTTCTATATAGCCGCCAATAAACGGCAAAAAAAACATATACGTTGAAAAATATACTTTTTTATCTTGCGACGAATAGTAAACGTAAATAAATAAATATATGGGAAATATTAGAGAAACATAGTTCAATACGTTTGTGATAATATAAAACACTATATTTATTGTCGGCAAAAACTTGTTTATTATGCAAAAATCCGCATAAAAACAAGCAAATACAAATATAAAAAAGAGCGTATAATCTTTACGATTACGCTCTTTTTTGAATAATAATTTTTGAATTTTTATCGCTATTATATTTATATCTTTTCTATTACTTCTTCGTCTTTCAAAAAGTCGGGTATCTCTTCGTCTTCTATGTCGGGAAGGTCAAAGTCGTCAGAATTATCAGTATTATCGGCTTTTTTGGATTTTTTCAGTCCTTTTACCACGTTTGAGGATTTTAAGGATTTATCGTTTGGGATATTTTTGTCATTGTCGGCCGCCGTTGCCGCCGCTTCCTCCGAACCGCCGTCGGGCTCAACATAAACGTCTTTTTTGTACAAATATTCGTCGTCGTTTTCTTCGCCGTGAATAAGTTGAATTTTGTTTATAAGTTCTTCGTAATCGGGTAACTCGTCTAACGACGAAATCTGGAAACGTTTCAAAAACTCGTCGGTAGTTCCGAACATTACGGGTCTACCCACTGCGTCCTTTCTTCCTACGGGTTCAATCATTCCAAGTTCAAGAAGCTTCTGAACGGCGTACTCGCTGTTTCCGCGTATTTCTTCCAAATCGATTCTGGTAACGGGTTGTTTATATGCGATTATCGCCGCAGTTTCCAACATACTTTTGGAAAGTTCTCTTTCTTTTATCGGGTTAAGAACGGACGAAACGTCGTTTGCGTTTTCGGGATTGGAGCAAAACTGCAATTTATTATTGAATTTTAATATCTGAATACCGCTGTCTTTACCGTATTTGTTTTTTAGTTCTTCGTATGCGGCGTTAACGTCGCCCGCGGTAACTTCTAATTTATCCGCGATATCCGCAATAGAAACCTGCGTGCCCGAAACAAATAAAATACTTTCAATTATATTCGTCAATTTCGCCGAG
>JAEYEN010000097.1 GCA_023403375.1 Bacillota bacterium | reverse complement strand
CGATAACGCTGTCTACAATATAGTTGTTAGGAAGCAGCGTAACGTTATCCCCTATAACGGTGTTGCCGGAGAGTCTGTTGTTTTCATAGATAGTTACGTTATTTCCTATTTTAACGGTAGCGTCTATAAAAATACTTTTTTTGTCTTTTAAGACAAGATTTTTACCATGAACGTATTTCATAATCCACCCTTTCACGATTTTGTTTTTTTGCCTTACATTTAATTAAATTATAAACCTTTTTTAACGTTAAGTCAACGCTAAAAGGTAATTTTCACCTTAAAACGCCATTTTCTCTACTAAAAGAGATGAAATTTGTCCAAAAATCATACTTTCACGATTTTAAAATTCGCCCCTTGAATTTAAAATCGTATATTTCACTTATATTTTTATGAGAAACGGCGTTTACGCGGTGATTAAATTGACAAAATTTATTAAATATGGTATATAATATACGATTGATTTTAAATCGTTTGATAAAAGGTTACGCTAATGATAGGTTTAATCGTCGCGCTTAAAAAAGAAGCCGAATACGTTGAAAATTGCTTTACCGAAGTCAGTCGTTTAACTATAAACGGCAAAACGGCGGTAAAGGGCAAACTTTTCGGGAAAGACTGTGTGCTTATGTATAGCGGAATAGGCAAAGTAAATGCGGCAATGACCGCGCAAACGCTTATTTCCGTGTTCTCACCCGAATATATTCTGAATTTCGGAACTGCCGGCGGCGCGGACAATTCCGTTATCCCCCTATCCTATTATGCGATAGACGGCTGCGTGCAATACGACTTCGATATAACCGAACTTGACGACGTGGAAATCGGCTATATTCAGGACTACGACAGATGGGTTTTCCCCACAACGTTATGCGGCCTTGAATTTTTACCGCACGTTCGCCTTGCCACGGCCGACAGGTTTTCAAACAAGGTTTCAGACATTAAAACCGTGCGGAAAGCGGGTTGCGCTTTAAGAGATATGGAAGGCGGCGCTATTGCCGAAACCTGCCTTGCAAACGGCGTTAAGTTGTTTATGATTAAAGGCGTAACGGACACGTTCGACCGCCCTGCGCAAGATTTTTACGTTAACTTAACCACGGTCTGCAAAGGATTTAAAGATATAATCGAAAAAGCGTTGACCGAAATTAAAGCATAAATCAGACTACAAAATAAACTTACGTAAAAACGTAAACCAAATTATAAATACAACTAAAACAGAAGTAAAAATATCTATCTATATACGAGTATGAACCGAGATAAAATTACAAACGACAATTCGCCCGCATCGAACGGCGAAGCGTTGAAATTTAAAAGTGCGGACGAGATAACGACCTATCTCTTCTCCTTAAAAGATAGCGAATATGCGGATTTTACCAAAAAACTCGTTCCGGATACAGAATATGAAATTTTGGGAATAAAGGTTCCCACGCTTAAAAACGCGGCAAAAAGCATAAGCAAAAATCTTTCGCTTGCATATACATATTTAGAGCGCGAACACAGGTATTACGAAGAGTGGTTTCTGCACGGACTGATACTCGGATACGTCAAATGTGATTTTCCGGAAAAAATCAGGTTGTTCGGCGAGTTTTTACCGAACGTTGACAACTGGGCGATATGCGACAGCGTTGCCGCCGCCTTTAAGGACGTTAAAAAACGCCCCGCGGAAAGTTTGAGCATAATAAAGAATTATCTTGATTCCGACAAAACGTATACAATACGCTTTGCGGTGGTTTTGCTTTTGGATTACTATCTGGACGACAATTTTTCGGAAGAAATTTTAGAACTCGTCCGAAATGTTAAAAGCGGCGAATATTATATAGATATGGCGGTAAGTTGGTTTTGGAGCGTTGCGCTTGTAAAACAATACGACAAAGCCATGCCCTATCTTGAAAACAAAAAATTATCGGCGTTTGTAAACAACAAATCTATTCAAAAAGCCGTTGAAAGTTTCAGAATCACCGATGAAAAAAAGGCGTTTCTGAAAACGCTTAAAATAAAATCGGTCTGACAAGAATATAAGAAATATAAACAAAATCCGAAAAGACTCTATATACAAAAATATATATAAAAATAAAAAAAGTCGGTATTCCCGACGGAAGGGAAAGAATGTTAAACGATAGTTGGAAATATGTATCTGTCGGCAAATGCGTTGCCGCGATTGTTTTTGCGGTTATTTGCGCGTGCGTGGTTTTTGTGCCCTTTACTTTTGCAAACGGTATCACGTTCACGTACAGCAAAATGCCTGTTCTTGGCGATGGCGGACTGTTAGACCTTGCCGAAATTTCTGCCGAAACTTACGGTCTTATAATCCCCGATTTAAGCGTTTCAGTTATAAATATTATAGCGACCGTTATAAAGTACTCCGTTTACGCTTATTTTATAGTAGTTCTGGCGGACGTTATACTTGCGGTAACTCTTTTGGTTTTCAGACTTAACGGCGTGAGAATTCTATTTAACGTTTTAAGTATAATTTCGGGTTTTGTAACTATAATATGTGCGGTAGCTTTCCTTGCGGTTATGGTTGCCTACGTTATACTTATCGCAAAAGGAACGGATGCTATATGGGTACTTAAAGAAAGCGGCGTTATTTCTTTTGCGGGTTTGTTTGTTTTATCCATCTGCCTTACTGTAAGGCAATTTAAAAATTTCAGAAAACCCTATTAAAATATACAAAGCACTTACTAAGAGTATATAAAACAAACACAAATATACGCATATAAAGTCATAACTTAAAAAGCAGCCTAATAGCAAGGCTGCTTTTTCGTTTTAATAATATCGGCTTTAATGGTGAAAAGAGATATATTTGATAATTTTATCTGATAAAAGTTACGGATAAAAGATTTTGTCCGACGATTAACTGTTTATTTTATAAAGTTAGTTCGTATCCCTTTTTCCGCCACGGGTTTTTCTATACCGTTACTTATGCCGCTTTTGATACATTTAATTAAAAACGCCATATTTCTTGCCAGATTGCGCATTGTGGCAAGTCCTTCTTCGTCTTTAAGCGCGTCTTCCCCGTTTTTACCGAACACCATATTCCAATAAGAAGAAGAAACAACAGGCATACCGCTTATCATAAAATATTTATTGATAATATCAAGCGTAGCAGTCGTTCCCGCGCGCCTTGCCACGGCAACCGCCGCCGCAGGTTTAAGCGAAAAGTCCTTTTTTGCGTAGAACACTCTGTCAAGCAAACATTTCAACGTGCCGTTTATAGAAGCATAATAGACGGGACTGCCGACAATAAGTCCGTCAGACTCGTTTATTTCCTTAACAACATCGTTTACAAAAGCATCTTGCTGAACGCACTCGCCTTTCGTAAGACAACCGCCGCAAGCAAGACATCCCCTGACTGGTTTATTGCCGACGGTTATGATTTTACTGTCTATTCCGCAAACTTTAAGTTCTTTTGCTATTTCCGAAAGCGCCGTAGCGGTTGTACCGTGCTCGTGCGGACTTCCGTTTATCATCAATACTTGCATATACTCACTCCTTTTTTTAACATTTTATCATAGGTTAAATAATTTTCAATAAGTTTTATTAAAAAAATGTTATAATTTGTTTGTCTTTTATTGACAAAAATTTTTTTATTTAATATAATGGTAAAGCGTTCCGAAAAAGAACGCCTGCAAAAACGCTTATTTGCTGCTATGGCTCAGTTGGTAGAGCACATCCTTGGTAAGGATGAGGTCACCGGTTCGACTCCGGTTAGCAGCTCCAAGAAAAACCCTTGTAGTTTTTAAAACTACAAGGGTTTTTGTTTTCCATTTCCGAAATTTATTTGTTTTTCGGGACCTGATTTATTTTTATTCAAAATTAAACGTCTTTATCTTAATCGCTTCCCTTTATTTTTTCCGTATTATTTTTCCGTGCCATTTTTTCGCGTTATTTTTCCGAAACGGCATTTGTAAGACCTAAATTCTTTACATTTATTGTTAGTCAATTCGTCAGCCTGCTTTTTTACTCTATTAAGGTCGGATGCCATAAAATGCGTTATAACAAGGTTAAATTCGTTTAATTTTTCTGCATTTTCCAAAAGAAACTGCCTTACGGGCGCGCTGATTCCAAAAACCCAGACGGGCGAAAAAACGGTTACCGTTTTATATTTGTTAAAGTCCGTTTCGACTTTATTTATCGGCATACCCCATTTATGCATTCCGAACCTGCCGCACCACCAGAAGCCTAAATTACCGCTTATTTTTTCGGTAGTGGTTATTTCTAAAAGTTCTGCGCCGAGTTTGTCCGCATATTCGTAAGCCGCTTTTCTAGTATAGCCCGTGCGGGAAAAGTAAATTACAATTTGGGATTTATCTTTACCGATATTTTTGTAATCGGCGCCATCGAACGTAAACTCGCTTTGCTTATATCCGACAAAACAGATATACCCTGTTACAAACTGTAAAAATCCGAAAATAAAATATATTGTAGACATAAAATTAAACGGAAACATATAAAACTGGATACATATCCAAAGCATAAGCGTTAGGCCGAATATAGTTCCTAAAATTATGCCCGCCTTTCTTTTTGCAAACAAGAATGCCGCCGCGGTTAAATTTGTTATGCCGTTGACTATCAAAAGTGCAATTCCAGAAAACACAAAGTCCTGAAAGATTTGCTCTGCAAACGGAAGTTTCTGAAAGTACGGCAACATAGCGTCCATTCCCATAAATTTACCGCTTGGGTCTATTAACATACAAAGCGCGCCGCCAACCGCGCCGATACCGATAAATAACGTCCAGAATATAAGTATCGCCCTTGCGATTTTATATCGCCTGTTCATAGATAAAAACTTCCTTTCCCTTTTTTTATATTGTATCACAAAAAAATAAAGTTTGTTTAATGAATAATAGTTTAACTTGTTTTTTATATAAAATTTTTTTAATAAATGATGCGTCAGAATTATTTTTATGATATACTATTATTGTAACAAAAGGAGTAATTGAATGATTGAACTTGAAACCAACGTAATATTGTGCGGAGATACCATAGAAAAAATGAAATCTTTGCCTGATGAATGCGTAGATTTAATTTTTGCTGACCCACCATATTGGCTCAGACTTGACGGTGTTCTTCACAGAGTTAATGGAAATGAATACGAAGGTTGTTATGATGAATGGGACAATCAATTTACTTCATTAACTAACTATCAAGATTTCACGAGAAAGTGGTTAACAGAATGCAAAAGGATTCTCAAAAAAAATGGGTCATTTTGGGTTATAGGTGGAATGCAGTGTATTTACACTATCGGTTCTATAATGCAAGAACTCGGTTTTTGGGTTATAAATGATGTAATTTGGGCAAAGAAAAATCCCACACCAAATTTTATGGGAACAAGATTAAACAATTCTCACGAAACCTTAATTTGGGCTGTAAAAAGCCAAAAGTCTTCTTATACCTTTAATTATAAAACCGCAAAAGAACTAAACAAAGACACTGTTTGTGAAAAAGATTTTTCGACTGGAATACGCAAACAACTTGGCTCTGTTTGGCGAATTCCCGTTTGTCAAGGCAATGAAAGAATAAAAGATGAAAAAGGCAATAAACTTCATTCCACACAAAAACCCGAAGAATTATTATATCGAATAATTGCTATTACTTCAAAGTTAAATGATATTATTTTAGACCCCTTTGGTGGAACGATGACAACCGGAGCGGTAGCAAAACGCATGGGAAGACGCTACATTTGCATTGAAAAAGATGAGCATTATTGCGAATACGGACAAAAAAGAATTGATAACGAGAGATGCGTTATCGGAGATATCGAAAATGCAACTTTTGATAAAAAACCACCAAAAGTTTCTTTTGAGGAAATGATAAACAACGGATATTTCAATGTTGGCGAAAAGTTGTTTTTTAAAGATATACCCTATTATTCTTTAACCAAAACGGGTAAGTTATTAAAAGATGACGGAACCGAAACAGACATCCATTCTGCAATTGCAAAGATAAAAAAAGTAAAAGCATCACGACTAAATGGCTGGGAGTATTGGTCTGTTATAAGA
>JAEYEN010000078.1 GCA_023403375.1 Bacillota bacterium | reverse complement strand
TTCCCGCAGTCAGAACAAGCGAATTTGCGGGGCGCGATATGTGCGCGAAAGAAGTTGGCTCATTCGCTTCCGAATTCAATAAAAAGCACGTTCTTGCCTGCTCGTTTGAAAAATTGGGGTACGGCGTAACGCCCAAAGATTTGAAAACCATTGTAGAAAAACAGTTCGTGCACGGCGCTAATCTGCTTTGCTTCGATTATCCTTACACAATTGCAAATTGCGATGAGTTGGGGCAGAATCCTTGTTTTTCTTCGCAAACGCCATGGAAAGACGAGTATTTGCAATTTAATAACCATTTTACAAAGTTAGGCTATTTATTATCTAATTCCGAAAGCGTGGTAAACTGCGTGGTCATTAAACCGTCCACCGATTTATACGCTTTTTGCGACGGGCAAAATCAAGCGGAAACTCTTCAAAAGTTTTATCAACTAATCGGCGTTCTTAATAAGTTCGGAATTTTGTTCGATATTACGGACGAAAAAGTTTTGACAGAATACGGAAAACTTACAAAGTCCAAATTAAAAATCGGCAGAAAAGAGTATACTTACGTCATCGTTCCGGAATGCGAAAATATGCTCTCTAAAACCAAATACATATTAAACGATTACATTAAAAACGGGGGTAAAATTATAGCCGCCGGCATTCCGCAATACACCGTCGGAATAAAGGACGATTGGTCGTTCTTAAAAACGAACGCTTCTTACGGCGAAATCGCTAAAAACGGGGCGATAGATTTCGGGAGTAACGGAAAAGTCAGATATTCATACCGCAAAGGGAAAAGATTTGAATTTTTATTTATCGTCAATAACGGAAGCGAAGGCTCTGAAATAGTTTTGCCGAAGTCTTTTTCAAAACTGAACGTCAGCACGCTTAAAAGAGAAAAAATGCCGTTGTCTTTTGTGCTCGACGGCGGAGAGAGTATCGTTCTTGTGCCTATGGTGGGTAAAAAACGCCCGCATTTTTCGGATGAAAAATCCATAATAGATAATTTCAGGTTCACGGGAATGTCTAAAAACGCGCTGGTTTTAGATAAAGTTTGCCTTTCCAAAAACGGTAAAGACTACTCAAAACCCACTTGTGTGAGAGAAGCGTTTGACTCGCTTATTCAAGAAAAATATAACGGCGAAATTTACTTAAAATACAAATTCACGGTTAAAGAAAAAGAGATAAACGCATATCTTTGGCGAGAAAAAGGGAAGTATACTTCTTCGCTTGTAAACGGCAAACAATTATGCTTTAAAAACACTTCGTTCGACCCTTGTTTTGAAAGCGCCGACGTCAGGGGACTTATCAAAGACGGAGTTAACGAATACGTCGTTAAAATGGACTTTTTTGAGCGGCCCGAAGTGTATCGCGCGCTCAACGTCAACGTGCAGTGTGAAGGCGAAAAAACGCCCGTTCTTTTTGACGCAGAACTTAATAATTGTTATATTTTAGGCGATTTTTCAATTGACGAGAAAGGCGGTATAATACCGTTTTATCCGCCGGAAGTCGCATGTGCGTATCGGGACAACGGGTTAAAGAACTTTTGCGGAAAGATTACCTTTACGGCAGATATAGTTGCAGAGAAAAACTTTGCACGTATAAGAGTTTCAGGCGATTATGCCGTTGCCGAAATAAAGATAAACGACGTTAAAAGGGGCAACTGCCTGTTTGTTGACTATGTGGACGTTCCGCTGCATAAAGGCGAACATAATTCGATAGAAATAACTTTGGCCTCTACGCTTGTAAATAGTTTCGATACCTGCGAAAGCATTATAGAAAAGGGTAACCTTATAGATAATGAAACTATCGGCGAAAACAATCCGTCTGAAAAAACACAGGAAGAACAAAGCGCCGATGATAGAGAAAAGCGCTCTTTCGGGCTTAAAGACGTAACGCTTTCTTATATAAAATAATTTTACCTTTTGACGAAAAATGAAAATACGCACTCTAAATTTTTACGACGGGTTTAAATGTATCGCAGGCGAATGTAAACATAACTGTTGCGTCGGCTGGGAGATAGATATAGACGAAGACTCTTTAAATAATTATCGCGCTTTAATAAACTGCCGAAAGAGAAATAATCGTATCGCTTTATCGGGAAAACTTTCGGAAGAAAAATCGGGGAAGAATTTGGAGCGCGACAGGTTAGGTTTAAGGATTAAAAAGGGCGTGAATTTCAGAAAGCGCCGCTTTAAGATGAAAAAAAGGCGTTGCTCTTTTTTGAACGAAAATAACCTTTGCGATTTGATTCTAAAAGCAGGGGAAAACGCATTATGTACTGTGTGCCGGGAACATCCGAGATACAGAACGTATAGTTCGGAATTTATAGACTTCGGCTACGGCTTGTGCTGCGATAAAGCGGCGGATTTAATTATAGATTTTAATAAAGCGCCGAGTGAAGTTATCAGGGAAAATAATAGCAAGAAAGCGGACTACGAAGAAATTTTTAACGACGATAATAGACCAGACGTAGAAAGGACGGCTTTTTCTCTCGGCAGAAAAGTCTGCTCTTTTTTGTTTAGCGATAATTGCTCTTTCAATCAGAAGATTTGTAAAATATTAGATTGTATCGGAGTAAACGAAAAGTCGTTTTTCGGTATAAATTATAAAAAGACATTGCTTAAATGTGAAGTTTTATATAAAAGTTGGAAGAAAAAAGTAAAACGCGCAAATTTTATAAACCGTTTCGACTTTTCAGAAAGCGACGCAATAAAATATAGAAATATTTTTATTTATTTTATACACAGACATATTGGCGGCTCAACAGACGAGTGGGACGCGAAAACCAGAATATTATTTGCGGTTTTCGGTGTTTACGTTATAAATTGCGTAAAAGATTTGTACGGGGAAGGCGTAAGCGCGCTAAAAGAAGCGGCGATAAACTTTTCTGCGGAGATAGAGTATTCCGAAAATAATTTTTATAAAATTCTTAACGTTCTGGAAGAATTAGTATAATATTGTTTTAATAAATATTCTATATCGTATTTTAATTGTAAAACGTTCAATTTTTATTATGAATTTTATGTTTGTTTGTATCGGATTTATATATGATTTGTTTATTTAAGAAAGAAAAAAGCCACCCGTAAAGGTGGCTTTTTTATTGTCCATTCGGTTGTTGTGTTGCTTGCCGAATTGATTGTTAAATCGCTTTATGGTTTAACTTTTTTACGCTTTTACGGTATATAATTCAAAGCAACCGCAAAGAAGGGTGGCGATTAAAATATACACGCCGGAAGCAATCATTGTTTTATATGACGCGAAGTATCCGTCGTAACCGAAGTTTTTGGCGACGATTATAGCAAATATAAAGGTAATTATTGCTAAAAGTATAACTGCAATTCCGAGTATAGCGTTAAGCAGACCGATTTTTATCTTAATCAAAGATAAAAGCGCGGTTACAAGAACGCCGGCAGAAGCAATTATGGTTATAAAGTATCCCCAGCAGAAAACTCCCGTAATAAATGCGTAGTCGTCGGAATTTTTAAGAGTGATAAGAGTGTTCGCTCCGTTAGAAAAATCGGTTGAAATTTGTCCGTTGAAGCAAGCCGTTAAAACATCTGCACCGGTTGTTCCGCTGGATTTTTGCGAATTGCCGATAATGGTCTGTATCTGCGATGAAAACATCGGCATAAACAGAGTGCATATCGTAAGCACGGCAAGTGCAATAAGCACTATCGCGATAACAATTCTTGTGCTGTCGTTCTTTTTGGTTTTTCTTTTTGCCATATTTTTCTCCTTACAAATTAGTTTGTCTGAAACATTATACATTATAAGAAAAGTTTTTTCAATAGCAAAAATAAAATATTTTTTGGGGCTTAAAGAAAATAAAGTCGGTTTTGTATAAATATTTACACATAATGTCGTTTTGTGCTGTTTTAAAAATTCTTAAAATATAATAATAAAAACAATCAATAAATATAAAAATGGTATAGGAAAAGGTAAAACAAGAAAAATAAAAAAGAATACAAAAAAAGTAAAAGACAAAACAAAAAGCGGGCGCGAATAATTTCGGCGCCCGCCTTTTAATATTGGCGGAGAAGATGAGATTCGAACTCATGTGCCCAAAAACGGACAACTGCATTTCGAGTGCAGCTCGTTACGACCACTTCGATACTTCTCCGTGCGTTATGTATTATACAGTATTGCGCAAAAATTTGCAAATAAAAAACAAAGCAAAAACATATTCGTTGACATTTTTTTTAAGAGAATGTATAATTTAGAAAAAAACAGGGAGAAAAATAATGGTTCCTAATCCGCTTTTTTCCTTTTCGCTGTTTGGTAAGACCGTATCGGTTTATCTGTACGGGATTATGATTGCGATAGGGCTGATTGCCTGTCTTATAGTATATTATGTTTATACTTCCAAAAAAAATATAAACAGAGAAGTGCAGGACTTTGGATTTATAGTGGCTATTTTGTCAATTGCGCTTGGTTTTGTTTTTGCAAAACTCTTTCAAGCCGTGTACGATTTTATCGAAACGGGTAAGTTTGATTTTTACAGCGCGGGTATAACCGCAATGGGTGGCTTTATCGGTGGCGCCGCAGTGTTTATTGTCGCATATTTCGGTGTGGGGCATTTCATTTTTGGCGGAAAGAAGGACAATATTCATCTCAAAGACTTTAATAAGATTTTACTTGCCGCTCCGTGTTGTATAACAATAGCGCACGCGTTCGGCAGAATAGGGTGCCTTATGGCAGGGTGCTGCTACGGCGAGTTTTTGGGGTACGAACCTACTGTCGGCGGACTTTATATGAGATGCGGCGGAACTTGGGGATATTACGTGCCCACGCAACTTTACGAAGCGTTGTTCCTTTTTGTGTTGTTTGCGGCTCTTAGCGTTTTGTATTTCAAGGACTTTAACATCACTCCGCACGTTTATCTTATCGCTTACGGAATATGGAGAATTATCATAGAAGTATTCCGCACCGACGAAAGGGGCGCGATTGTTTTGGGACTTGCGCCTTCGCAATGGATGTCTATTTTATTTATGGTTGGCGGTGCCGCTTTATTCTTGCTTTATTACCTTAAAAAGATACCGTTCAGATTTAAAAACGCCGAAAAACAGGCGCAGCCGTTACCTGTCGCACAGACGGAAGAAACGGAACCGAAAGACGATAAAACAAAAAACGAAGATAATGAATAGAAGATAATAAATAAATTAAAACTTTATAAATTAAATTGAAACTCTATGAATAGGGTAAAAAATAAAAAAACAATAAAAGGTTGGCAAAAGCCAACCTTTTTAATTTACCTAAACTTACTTATCAAACATTATTCTTTATCGGAAGCCTGCGCCTTGTCAACTTTTTTAGCGAGTTTTGCTTTTTTGTTGGCGGCGTTGTTTTTGTGGTAAACGTTTTTGCCGGCAGCAGCGTCGATAACGGCAAACGCTTCGCTTAAAGCGACTTTTGCTTCGTCGATTTTGCCTTCGTTAAGTAAAACTTCTACTTTTTTCATTGCGGTTTTAACTTCGGAACGAACGGCTTTATTGAGTTCGGTTTTTTTATCGTTTACGATAACTCTCTTTTTTGCGGATTTAATATTAGGCATATCTATAAGTTCTCCTTAATTCGTTTAGTACTTTTGATATTTTAGCACAAAAAAGATATAAAAGCAACTACATTTTAAACATTATTTTAACTAAATAAAGTATTTTAACTATTTTTACCGCTTAACACATACAAATAAGTATGCAAAAAGGGTATATTGCGGTGTTTGACAGCGGAATAGGCGGACTTTCTGTTCTGAAAGCGATGAACGACAGATTTTCGGGGGAGAATTTTTTATACTGCGGCGATAACAAAAACGCGCCGTACGGAGATAAGTCCGATTATAAACTTCTGGATTTGTTTATAAGCAATTATCTGTCGTTATCGGACTTTGATATTAAAGCGGCGGTGCTTGCTTGCAATACTCTTTCTCTAAATATTTTATCGGAAGCGCAGGATTTTTGCCCTGTAAAAGTATACGGAGTTTTTCCGCCGATAGAGAAGTGTCTTATAGAAAAAAAGAAAACGCTGCTTCTGGCAACGCCCGTGTCGTGTAAAAAATATTCCGATTTAAATTATGATAACGTTAAAATTCTGCCCGTAAAAAATCTTGCCGCCGATATAGAAAAATTTGCCTTTGACAGCGATAATATCGACCTGTCCGCATACGAATTTTACAATAAAAAATACGTGGGCGCATTCGACAGAGTAATACTCGGTTGCACCCATTACGAATTGATAAAAAATAAAATTTTCAACCACTTGAAACCACTTGAAATTATAAGCGGAACAGACGACTTAATTGATAAATTATCAAAAGAAAACATATGTTCTGATGGTATAAAAAACATTAGTAAAAACCAAGTGATTTTTGTAGGAAGAAATGCAAACAAAAATTATTGCGTTTGGAAAAAAGTGGTCAGTGGGTTTTAATTTGCAAAAAAAATTGTAAAAATATCAAAAAATTTTTCAAAAAGTGGTTGACGGTGGTCAAAAACTATGATACAATTCTAATGTAAAAAAAAGAAAGGAGGGGTAAGGAGTATGTCGGACAAGAGTTATTCTCATCAGTTAGACGCAAAGAATCGTATGAGAATACCTGCGAAGTTACGTGCGGAACTCGGCGAAAGATACACCATAACGGTTGGCGCCGGCGGTTGCCTTAACGTTTACACGGAAGCGCAGATGAAAGACCTTAAAGACAAACTTCAAAACGTCAATCCTTTCAGAAAAGACCAGTTGCAGACGGCGAGATTTATTCTCTATTATTCGTGGGAAGCGGAAGAGGACAAACAGGGCAGAATACTTTTACCCGAAAATCTCAGAAAGTATGCAAAAATAGATAAGAACATAATCGTTTTCAAGGGACCTAACTGTATAGAGATTTGGAGCGAAGAAGTGTTTGACGAATATCTGGGCAATTTCAGTTTCGACGCTTTGGCGGACGCTTTTGACGGAGCGGCTAAAAAATAATGGCTGAATACAAACACATACCCGTAATGCTTAACGAATGTATAGACGGTTTGCTTGTGAAAAGCGGCGGGATATATTTCGACGGCACGTTAGGGGGCGGCGGACATTCTTACGAGATATTAAAGCGAAGCGCACCCGACGGAAAACTTGTTGCGACCGACCTTGACGATTACGCGATAGAAAGAGCGAAAGAAAGGCTTAAAGAGTTTGACGGAAGATTTACGATAGTTAAAGATAACTTCAAAAATTTTTCTGAAATAAAAGAACGCCTGAATATAGACGGATTTGACGGAATACTTTTAGACCTTGGCGTTTCGAGTTTTCAGTTAGACGATAAAAGCCGCGGATTTTCTTATATGGCTGGCGAGTACGACCTTGATATGAGAATGGATAAAGACAATCCTTTATCGGCGGAAGTAGTCGTAAACGAGTATACGGA
>JAEYEN010000116.1 GCA_023403375.1 Bacillota bacterium | reverse complement strand
ACAAGCGTTCACGCACTCGAACCAATCGTCGCCAAGGTATTCGGTTTTCAAGCCGCCTCTCGCGTGCATAAAATATCCGCCAAAGCCTTGTTCTTTCATCCATTTTATCTGGGAAACAAGTTCGGCGGGTTCTAACTTATCGTTCCACGACCAGAACGGAACGCTTCTATAAGGCGCAACTTTCTTCTCTTTGATTAGTTTAACTATTTTGTCAGCCATTTTCTTCTCCGCTTATATTTTTTACTTAAAATTCTATTTGCTTTTATATTGTTTTTACCGCAAAAACACCGTACGGAAAATAACTGTCCTTAAAAGACCTTTATTTTCCGCAATTTTTGTGTTCGGTTTTTATACGGTTACTATTTTGTTATTTGTTGCAATATTTTTTGTATGTTTTTATTTTACTGTTATTATTTTATCGTTATTTTTCGTATACTTTTGTTTTTATGCTTTTATTTTATTTCGTTATGGTAACTTTATTAAGCGCTCTCGGATTATCGGGGTCGTTCCCTATCGCGCAACTTATTTTACACGCAAACATCTGTTCAAAAAGCGCAAATGCAAAAATGGTAAATTCTTCCGGCACGGAAAATTCTATAAGCGCGTCGTTACAGCGGGCGAACTTACCCGTTAAAACGTGGTCGTTGGTAACCAAAAGCACGGGCGCTTTCAAAGACAACATTTTTTCTATGCACTGAATCTGGTCGGAACGGATAATACTTTGAATTTCTTCATCCCCGTCGTTTTTCGCGCAGAAAATCACAACGGGCGTTCCTTCGTTTACCATTGCCAGCGGGCCGTGATAAAATTCGCTTCCGGGGTATCCTTTAACGTGAATGTAACTTGTTTCTTGAAGGACAAGCGCGGCTTCCAAGGCGATTGCGTAAACAAGTCCCCTTGCAAGGATAAATCCGCTGTTCATATTTTTAAACTTTTCTGCATACTTGCTCGTTTCCCTGTCTATATCGGGGAGAGCGCGTTCTATGTAAGTTTTGAGATTTTTAAGAGTAAACAACGCTTCTTTATCGTCAGATAGTTCAGAAGCCAGCCATTCTAATAAGAACAATTCCGCACTGAAAGTTTTCGTTGCTGCAACGGTGCGTTTTTCGCCTGCGTTACAAAACAGATGATACTTCGCTTCTTTTGCTATCGCGCTTTCCTTGTCGTTGGTTATAGCGATAGTTATTGCGCCTTGCTCGTTGCCCTTTTTCAGAACTTCCAGAACGTCGGCAGCCTGACCGCTTTGACTACAAGCGATAACGATACTGTTGGAATAGTTGATTTTTCCTTTATACAGGGTTATAACGCTCGGTGCGGAAAGACCAACCGTGTAATTAGACTTAACTTCCAAAACGTACTTGAAGAAAATAAGCGCATGATCACTAGCCCCTCTGGCGGCTGCAACAAAGTTAGTTGCGGAGCCGTTTTTTATAGCAGAAACAAGATCTTTCATAACGGTTACGTTTGCACCCATTATATTAGAAAAAACTTCCGGCGTATCGCTTATGTCTTTCCACATCAACGTATCTTTATAATCCATATTCGTTCTCCTTTGATTATTTTAATTTTAACATCGTTTACTATCGTTGTCAATAAGGAGTACTCGACTTTTACTATTATAAATAGTAAATTTAAGATTTTTTTGTTAAGAGAACCGGCTGCTTTTTGAAAGTCAGCGGCGTTCTCGATATTCCCCCGTCGATTGGCGTTAGCAATGCCGAATACTTCCGACGTTTTTAACTATCCGAGCGGCGACGATTATTCTATAATGCGGCAAAATTAAAACCGAAGCGTTTCGCTTCGGTTTTAAAATTGAAAAAACATTCTACAACTTATTGTGTTTACAATTGTTGAATTTGTGTATTTAACGACTATCGTTTATCCTTTTGCAATTTAACGGCGTTGCTTCGTCAGACGCCATTATTTAGTCAAACGCCATTACTCCGTCAAGCGCCGATACTCGTTTAATTACAAAACCTTAGACAAAAAGTCTTTAAGCCTGTCGTTTTTAGGGTTGTTAAAGAATTCTTCGGGCGGAGCCTCTTCTTTTATAACGCCTTCGTCCACGAACAGAACTCTGGTTGCGACTTCTTTGGCAAAACCCATTTCGTGCGTTACGATTACCATCGTCATTCCGTCGTCGGCAAGTTTTTTCATAAGCGACAAAACTTCGCCAACCATTTCGGGGTCGAGTGCCGAAGTCGGCTCGTCGAAAAGCATAACGTCGGGGTCCATCATAAGCGCCCTGACTATGGCAATACGCTGTTTCTGACCGCCGGATAACGTAGACGGATAAACGTCCGCCTTGTCTTCCAGCCCGATTCTTTTCAAAAGTTCGGTCGCTTTTAAAATCGCTTCGTCTTTTGTCTTTAATTTTAACTTTACGGGCGCCAGAATCATATTGCCCATAACCGTAAGATTGTTAAAAAGATTGAAATGCTGAAAAACCATACCCATTTTCTGGCGGGTTTTGTTTACGTCGAGATAGTAAGCCGCATAAAAGTCTTTCATTGCCTTTTTATATTCGGAACCTTCAAACTTTTTAAGCAAGTCTTTCTCTTTTATCTCTTTTATTGCGGTTGCTTCCGCTTCTTCGTCGGAAATATCCGGCGCTTGTTCTTTAATTTGTTTTAAAATATTAGAATAAGTTTTGGATTTTTTGATTATATCTTTATGCAGATAAGGGTCTACCGGCGTCAGAAGTCTGTCCTCAAACCAAATCTCGCCGTAAGTCGGCGTTTCCAAAAGGTTCATACACCTTAAAAGCGTAGATTTACCGCTGCCGGACGGGCCCAACACAACGACTTTTTCGCCCTTTTTTATATCGCAATTTACGCCTTTCAAAACCTGCGTATTACCGAAATATTTAAACAGTCCCCTTATCTTGATAAGAGTATCTTCGGAAAGTTCGCTGCAAAAATTCTGATTATCTTCTTTCACTTGCTCTCATCCTCCTTTCCAGAAGTTTTACCAAATTCGACGCGACAAGCACCAACACAAGATAGCATAATGCAAGAATCAAATAAGGCACGGTATATTCGTAGTTAGCGCCCGCAATTTGCCTGAACGCCTGCGTCATATCGACTACGCCGATAAAACTTAAAACGGAAGTTTCTTTTAATAACGAAACAAATTCGTTTGCAATGGTCGGAATAACGTTTTTAACCGCCTGCGGAAAAACGATTTTTATCATCGTCTGCACGCCGGAAAGCCCTAACGCCCTGCCTGCTTCCGTCTGCCCTTTATCGACAGACAAAATTCCGCCACGCATTATCTCGGAAACATACGCGCCCGAATTGAGCCCGAAAATTATCACGCCCACGTAAGTTGCAGGGAGTAACGCAAAACCGATTGCGGGGAATATAACGAAATAAATAAAAAGCAACTGAACTACAATAGGCGTTCCGCGGAAAAACGCGACGTAGCCTTTGCATATCCACTTGAAAAATTTAAGAACGGGTCTTCCCTTTCCGTCGGAAATCTGGACGAACGCGACTATCGTTCCTAAAATTATACCTACTATTAACGCACAGATTGCGGTTACAATCGTAACCGCAAGTCCGTTGAGTACGTTTATATATCCTTTTTGAATTATAAAGGATTTATGAAATACTTCCCAAATGTTCATTTATATCACTTAGTTCCCGGTGTGTTTTGCAATGATAGCGGCAAGTTCGCCGGAGTCTTTAAGATTTTTAAGAACGGTGTTTACTACTTCTAACAAATCTTTGTTGTTTTTGTTTACGCCGATTCCGTATTCTTCGCTGGAAAGAGCGATTTCGATGATTTTAACGCCGCTGTTGTTCTGTGCGACTTTCTTTGCAACTTCGTCGTCTAATATAGCGACTACGGAACTACCGTTCGCAACGTCCTGCGCTGCCTGTACTGCGGAGTCAAACGCCGTCGCCGTAAGGTTGGATATTCCTTTGAAACCGAAATCTTCGGAACCGCTGATATAGAAGTAACCGGTTGTTCCCTGCTGCGCAGACGCTTTGCCGCTTAAAGTTTTCAAAACTGCGTCAACTTCTTCTTTTGTGGTGCAAGCGTCAAACGCGGTGTTGTCGCTCTTTACTACAACGTATTGAGCCGCTCCGAAATAAGCGTCCGAAAAGTCGATGATTTCTTTACGGTCGTCGCTTATCGTAAGTCCCGCTATCGCAAGGTCTACCTGACCTTTCTGAACGGCAGTACAAACAGAATCGAACGCCATATCTTTTACTACAAGTTCTACGTTAAGATAATCCGCAATCTTCTGCGCGATGTCTATATCGATACCGACGTAATTTTCGCCTTCCTTGGATTCAAACGGAGCAAACGTTGCTTCGGTTGAAATTATAAGTTGTTTGGAATTTTTAACGTCTTCCAATGTACGACCTGAACCGCAAGCGGTAAGTCCGAATATGCAGCCTATTGAAAGAACTGCCGTTACAATAAGTGTAAGAATTTTTTTCATTGTTTTTTCTCCTTTGTCCGCTTTTTCGCGCGGCTTATTTATTACAGTACACACTCTATCACTTTGTTTTTTATATGTCAAACATTTTTTGCATATTTTTTGAAAATTTTTATAAAAATATGCAAAAAACTTTGTTTTATGAATATATTTATGAATAATTTTAATTTTTATTCGTAAATTATTGTTTGGGAATAAAAATCGCGTTATCGAAGTTGCAAACGCCAATAAAAAATTCAATTAAGTACGCCGCTTCATGCAAATTCCGTAATTAGATACGGGAACGCACGAAACAAAAACAGATATTAAAAACTTATTAAAATCCGATAAGCCAAAAGGCAAACGAAAAAACAAAAACAAAAACAAAAAAACGAGCGACCATTTTTAGTAGTCGTCCGTTTTTCGTAAAACCTATCCTGTTTTTTAATTAAAATCGTTTACTTTATGTCGTTTGCTCTTTAATTATTTTATCTTATATAATGTTTAATAAAGCATGCCATATATAATCAATTATAGTCAAACTATATATACTCAATCTGAATATAATCAATATATAATCAATTAAAACGCTTTCTTTATTTTATAAAAACGTTTTGCCGTAGTTGGTTTTTTTCGGCTTACTCGGTTTTTCCGCCGTCGTTGATATACAGAATTCCAAGGCAGTTTTCACCGCAATGGCTGGTTATCGTGCCACCCGCCGTCGTTTCGTGAACGTTTTTAAAGCCGTATTCGTAAAGATAGTTTTTTACAAAGCCCAAAACTTCCGCGTCTGCGGTAGTGTAAGTTATAAATACTTCTTCTAAATCGGGGTTATTAAACATTTCAAGCGTGTCTTTTACATAATTTTTAACAACGTAATCGAAGTTGCCGCGATACTTTTTGCCCGAAATCATTTTGCCGTCTTTAACAATAATCTGCGGATGAATTTTAAGAATGTTCGCACCGAGATACATAAGACTGCTGCATCTTCCGCCTTTATAAAGATAATCGAG
This sequence comes from Bacillota bacterium, assembly GCA_023403375.1. Taxonomy (GTDB): domain Bacteria; phylum Bacillota; class Clostridia; order Christensenellales; family Borkfalkiaceae; genus UBA1259. The sequence goes on along the minus strand of JAEYEN010000116.1, from coordinate 6,495 downwards.
TCTTTTAAGCTCGAAACTCGCCTGAACGTAAGGCACGCGCTTTAACGTTTTTTCGTAAACGGTTTTTGCGTCTAACCCTTGATTTGCAAGTTTTCTCGCATAGATACACAAAAGCGCTATACCCGTCGACAACGAACGGCTATCTATAACGTAAACGTTTTTGAATTTTTTAGACGCTTCAACCGCGTTATTGTATGCGCTGCTCATTTCTGACGACAGCGAAAAGTGAATAATCGCGTCGTGTGTTTTTAAGAGTTCCGAAAAGTGTTCTTCAAACTGGAACTGATTGACCGCACCCGTTTTAGGCAGGGTTTTGGTAGCGGTAACGTAATCGATAATTTCTCTGGAAGTTATTTCCCCGTCGAGTTCGTTTCTGTCGCCGAGCAATATATGAAACGGAACAATTGAAATCTCGTATTGAGATAAAAGTTCTTTCGTAAGGTCGACCGTGCTTTCCGCAGATATGGAAATTTTCATAAAATGCCTCCGTGTTGTGCTCTTGATTTTTCATTTAATATTTTATTCTTTTATATAAAAAACCACAATCTATTCTTTATAAACAACTTTCTACATTTATATTTTTATCGGGAGAGAGAGATAAAAATATCTACTCCAAGTAGAATTTTGAAAAAATTACCCTGTTTTTTGTTTGATTTTATTGTTTTTCTATGATATTATAAGATTATGGATATCAAAAATAATCTTGCGCAAAATCTTGTAATATTGCGCAAACAATTTAATATGACTCAGGCGGAATTCGCACAAAAACTAAATTATTCCGACAAAGCGGTCAGTAAGTGGGAGCGTGGCGAGGCGATACCCGACCTTATCGTTGTAAAACAGATAGCGGATATATACGGCGTTACGGTTGATTATTTAATATCGGAGCCGAAAATCAAAAAACCTAAAACCATACTTAACTTAAACTTAAAACGCGGACTTATAATGTGCGCTTCGGCAGGACTTACCTGGCTTGTCGCCGTTTTGTGCTTTACTTTTATAAAACTTATTGCGCCAACTATTGCAAACGACGTGTGGCTTTGTTTTATTATTGCAATACCGGTTACGTTTATAGTCGTCCTTGTTCTTTCCGCAGTCTGGAAAAACTACATAACACTATTTATTTCCATTTCGCTTTTGGTATGGTCTACGTTGCTTGCTATATATATTTGCCTTATAACGTTACTTGTAAACCCGCACTACACCCTTTGGATGTTATTTTTGATAGGCGTGCCGTTGCAGGCTTTGGAAATATTATTTTTCTGGTACAAAAAAATTAGTTTTAAAATTTAATTTACAGGGTAAAATTATATCGGTGTAAATCAAAAAATTAAGATAATCTAAAAAGGACCGTTAAAATGAAAGTATATCTCAATCCCGATAACAAAATGGTGGAAACGGTAAAAAAAGGCTTGGCAAAAACAGGCGGATATTGCCCGTGCAGAGCAGTTAAAACGGAAGATTATAAGTGTATGTGCAAAGAATTCAGAGAACAGATTGCCGACCCTGATTTTGAAGGTTTTTGCCACTGTATGCTCTATTATAAAGAAAAATAGAACATTGAATTTATGCTTAAACTCTAAATTCTAGTTACCATAAATTTTAGTTAAAAAAACGGAAACGATTATAAGTAATAATCGCTTCCGTTTTATTTTTTCTTTGTTTACCCCCCCCGTCTCCGCATGATTTAGGGGCGTTTATACCTTTTTCTATAAATTATTATTCCCGTAATATTAACGGAATAATTATTATCTATAACGGACGGATAATATTATTGTAAACGAGTTTTACAATAAATTATAGCGTTAGTTCATCGCCACGTCTTTTAACTTATTGTATTTTTTAAGAGCGGTTTCTCTGATTTCTTCCGTTATTCTGCCCGTTTCAAAGGCTTCGTCGCTGATTTTTTTCGCAAGAAAAATGGCTTCCGTACCGTAATTCAAGTAGCCCAAATCACTCATCGCCTTTCCGCTCTGACGGCTACCCATAAAGTCGCCTGCGCCACGTAGTTTATAATCGTATTCAGAGATTTTAAAGCCGTCGGAATTCTCGGCAAAAATTTTAAGCCGTTCCAAAGAAGTTTCCGACTTGGTTCCGCACAGTAAAAAGCAATAACTTTTAATATCGGACCTGCCGACGCGCCCCCTTAACTGATGAAGTTGCGAAAGTCCGAACCGTTCCGCATTATATATTACCATAACGGAAGCGGAAGGAACGTCTATGCCTACTTCTATTACCGTTGTAGAAACCAGAAGTCCCGTTTTCTTATTCTTAAAATCATTCATAACGGCAATCTTCTCGGCGTCTTTCATCTTGCCATGGAGAAGCCCTATGTTTATCGTCGGTAATGCGATTTTCAACTGCTCGTAAAGATTAGTAACGCTCATTGCGGTCCCTTCTTCGTCGCCGTCGATTTTCGGGCAGACGAAAAACGCCTGCTTGCCCGCCGCGATTTCTTTTTCTATGAATTTAAGCATTCCTTCATACTTTTGTTGCGGCACAATATTTGTCTGAACCGTCTGACGGCACTTGGGTTTATCTTTTACGGTGGTTACGTCAAGGTCGCCGTAAAAAATAAGCGAAAGCGTTCTCGGAATAGGCGTTGCACTCATTACCAGAACGTCCGGCGTTCTGCCTTTTGCAAGCAACGCGCTTCTCTGCGCCACGCCGAAACGTTGCTGTTCGTCGCACACGCAAAGAGCAAGGTTTTTAAATTTTACGTTATCCGAAATAAGCGCATGCGTACCCACTAAAATGTCGATACCCCCGCGTTCTGCCGCATCATAGACCTTCTTCTTTTCTTTTTGCGTCATAGAGCCGACAATCAAGTCGACGTTATAATCTTTGAGGACAGACTTAAGAACGGCAAAATTCTGACGTGCCAGCACTTCCGTCGGCGCAAGCATAACCGCCTGATAACCGCTTTTTACGGCCATATAAAAAGCGCACACGCTAACCGCCGTTTTTCCACTTCCGACGTCGCCCTGTACCAGCCTGTTCATCACTTTTTCGCCTTTTAAGTCGTTAAAAATATCTTTAACGGCTTCGTTCTGTCCGTTCGTAAATTCAAACGGAAAACTTTGTTTAATAAAGTCTTTCAACTCTTCCGCCGTGCAGGAATAACGGTTAAGGCGCACCTGTTCCCTGCCGCCTTTTAATATTTTGAAAGCGGATATAAGTTTAAAATATTCTTCCGTGGCAATTCTGTCAGACGCTTTTGCAATCGCCTGAGTACTTTCGGGATTATGCACGTTTTTATAAGCCGAAAACAGGTCTGAAAGTTGATACTTTTTTTGTAGTTCAAAAGGAATTGCGCTCTTGGGTTTTTCTAAATCAACCGCAAGTTTTATGCTATCCCTTACGATTTTTTGCGACAAATTGCCCTTTACTGCATACTGCGGCACAATACCTTTCAACCTGTAAACTTTTTCGCAAAGTTCAAAAGACGGGTTTACTAAACGGGTTCGCCCTTCTTTGTTATTCACTCTGCCGTAAAAGAGATATTCTTCCCCTGCTTTAAGTTTGGACAGAACGTATGGCTGATTAAACCAGACAACTTCAAAAATAAGCCCTTTCTGTTCGCACACGACTTTGACAACGCCCTTGCCGCGATAATACACCCTGTTTACGGGTATACTTACTATTCTGCCGGCAGTCAAAACAAAGTCGTTATCGTAAGCATATTTTAAAAGCTGTTTTTCTCTTAAATCGAGATAAGACCGCGGAAAAAAATTCACCATATCGGAAGTGTCGTATATGCCCGATTTGTTGAATTCCTGTTCCCTTTTCTCGTTAATGCCTTTGATTTTGGTTATTTCCATACTAAACTGTTTGTTAAAATGTATTATTTACCGAAAGTTTTTGTTTTGAAAACACAAATTTATCAGATTTATTTTTTATCAAAAATGCTTGTTTATTAAAACCGATTTTTTATTATAAGTACTTGTTTATTAAATATGTTTTTATTAAAATTAGTTTTTATTAAAAAAGGGAAAGATTTCTCTCTCCCTTATTATTCTTATTCGAGTGCGATGAAGTAGTAATAAATCGGTTGCCCGCCGTATTGAACTTCCACGTCGCAATCGGGATATTTCTCGGTTATAACGTTTCTCAACGCTTCGGCGTCCTCTTCTTTTACGTCTTGCCCGTAATAAAGAGTTATAAGTTGTTCGCCGCTTCTTAATCTGTCGATAAGGTCTAACGTAACTTGCGAAATGTCTTTACCGGTTGCCAGAATCTTTTTGTTGTCCAGCCCCATTATGTCGCCGATTTTAAGTTCGAACCCGTCGAGTTTAGTGTTCCTTACGGCGTACGTTACCTGACCTACCGTTATCGCGTCCATCGCGTGTATCATATTCGCTTTGTTTTCGTCTACGGGAAGTTCGGGATTGAAAGCGAGAGCCGCCGAGAAACCTTGCGGAATATTTTTTGTGGGGATAACGTGTATCACTCTGTTTTCTACCAGAGATTTCGCTTGCTCTGCGGCAAGGATTATGTTTTTGTTGTTGGGGAATACGAAAACGTTTTCCGCATTTATTCTCTGAACCGCGTCTGCAATGTCGCTTGCGGAAGGATTCATCGACTGACCGCCTTCTATTACCGAATCGACCATAAGGTCTTTGAAAATTGCAGACAATCCGTCGCCCGCGGAAATTGCGAGCATACCCATATCTTTCTTTTCTTCTTCGTATTTTCTCATAAGAGCACGGTTCTGCTCTAACATATTTTCGATTTTAAGTTTATCGAGTTCGCCGAGTTCCAACGCTTTCGTTAAAACGAGACCGGGCTGATTTGAATGAACGTGAACTTTAACAAGTTCCAAATCGCCGATAACGATAACGCAATCGCCTATCTTCATAAGCGTTTCTCTTAAACGTTCGATGTCCGCAAGAGTTGTCTTTTTATATAAATTTATAATAAAGAATTCCGTACAATAAGCAAATTCGATATTGCCAAGGCTCATTATGTCGGCGTGTTCCATAGCGGTTTCTGACGATTTCGTATCCAACACGGTATCGCCGCCGTAAACCTGTTCGCCGATTATCGCTTTATACATTCCTTGAAGGATAAAGGTTAAACCTTTACCGCCGGCGTCTACCACTCCCGCTTTTTTAAGTACGGGCAGGAGCGTTGGCGTAAGTTCTACCGCTTCGTCTGCCTTTGCTAAAATTTCAGGGAAGAAAGTTTCAAAATCTCTGTTCTTTCTGCAAATGGATTGAGCGTTTTCCGCAACCATTCTGGCAACCGTAAGTATAGTGCCTTCTTTTGGAATACTGACTGCGCCGTATGCGATTTCCGCACCCGCTTTTAAGCCTTGCGCAAATAATTTAACGTCTATTTCGTTACTGTCTTTAACGGTACTGCAAATACCCCTTAAAATCTGGGAAAGTATAACGCCCGAATTTCCCCTTGCGCCGCGGAGTGCGCCTTTTTCCGCTGCTTCGGCAACGGCGTTTAAATTGTTGGATTTACAACCCAGAATTTCTTTTACCGCAGACTGAACGGTAAGCGACATATTCGTACCGGTATCTCCGTCGGGAACGGGGAACACGTTAAGTGCGTCCACAGTTACTCTGTTTATTTCAAGGAGTTTAGAAGCCGTGATAATCATCGACTTGAACATTGCTCCGTTTATTGTTTTTTGCATATATATCTCCGAATGTAAAGAATAATCAAATTAAAAACGTTGGGTATAAATTGTTGTTTATAAATTAAAGTTTTACGCCCATTACGTTTACATTTATGACGTCCACAAGCATTCCCGTAAATTTTTCCACTCTGTACTTGATGGATTCTTTAAGCGATTCTATAACCGCTTTAATGGAAACGCCGTATTTTACGATAACCGAAACTTCGATATTTATTCTGTCGCCGCTGGAATGAACTTTAACGCCCTTAACCGCAGAACCGAATCGGAAAAAACTAACCACTGCGTCAAGCGTATTCGCCGGCACGAATTCCACTATACCGTACGAATCCATTGCGACGTGTGAAACGAACTTCGCAATAGTTTTATCGCTTATTATTATCTTTCCGTAAATGTTGTTGGTTATTACAGACATACTGACCTCTATTAAATGATACTAATATTTTACATTATTTAGTTTCATTTTGCAACACTTTAACGGAATTTATTATATTTTTTTACGGACGGCGGCGAAAATGCGTAAAAATTTATTAAAATCTGTTTAATTTTCTTGCTTTTTATGTAGAATTATGTTAGAGTATTTGTTGTTAAATAATAAATTATCCTATCAGGAGGAAATATACTATGAGTAAAGTTTGCAGCGTTTGCGGAAAAGGTAAACTCTCCGGCAATCTTGTCAGCCATTCCAACCGCAAAACCCCCACTTCTTACGAAGCAAATCTTCAAAAAGTAAACGTTAAACATGCTGACGGCAAAGTTTCCAAAGAATACGTTTGCACGAGATGCTTAAAAAGCGGCAAAGTCGAAAGAGCGTAACCTTCTGTTTTTTTAAGTCAATTCAAAACCCG
>JAEYEN010000113.1 GCA_023403375.1 Bacillota bacterium | reverse complement strand
TAGTAGCGGCTTTAATCAAACAAATTGAATCGTCTTTCGACTATTTAGCGTATTCGGTTGCACGCCATTCTCTGATGACGTTAACTTTAATCTGACCGGGATATTCCATTTCCTGCTCGATTTTTTTAGCGATTTCTTTTGCCAAAAACATCGTTTGCGCGTCGTCAACCTGTTCGGGTTTAACCAGAACTCTGACTTCTCTGCCTGCCTGAATGGCGTAACATTTATCAACGCCCTTAAAGTCGGAAGAAATTTCTTCTAATTTCTGCAAGCGTTTGATATAGTTGGTCGTGGTTTCTCTTCTCGCACCGGGGCGCGCGCCGCTTATGGCGTCTGCCGCCTGCACCAAAACCGCTTCTATCGTTTTTGCTTCCACGTCGCCGTGGTGCGCCAGAATCGCGTTTACGATAACGTGATTTTCTCTGTATTTTTTAGCGATGTCCGCACCTATCTGCATATGCGTGCCTTCAACTTCAAAGTCTACCGCTTTGCCAAGGTCGTGAAGAAGTCCCGCGCGTTTTGCGGTCGCCACATCTACGCCGAGTTCGGTCGCCATAACGCCTGCCAGATGCGAAACTTCGATAGAGTGTTTTAACACGTTCTGCCCGTAACTCGTACGGAATTTAAGTCTGCCGAGCGTTTTAACGATTTCGGGATGAAGTCCGAAAACGCCGCATTCGTAAGTTGCCGCTTCGCCCGCCTCTTTAATTTGCTGGTCGAGTTCTTTTTTGACTTTTTCGACCGTTTCTTCTATTCTTGCGGGGTGAATTCTGCCGTCCTGAATAAGTTTTTCAAGTGCGATTCTCGCCACTTCTCTTCTGACGGGGTCAAAACCCGACACGATAACCACTTCGGGCGTATCGTCGATAATAAGTTCTATGCCCGTTGCGTTTTCAAGCGTTCTGATGTTTCTGCCTTCTCTTCCGATAATTCTCGCTTTCATATCGTCGGAAGGGAGCGGAACGACGGACACCGTGATTTCGGTTGCCTGTTCCGTGCTGCACTTCTGAATGGCAAGGCTTACGATTTCTTTCGCCTTTCTTTCGCCTTCTTCTTTTGCTTCGGCTTCTATGTTTTTAACCATACCTGCCGCGTCGCGCTTTGCTTCGTCGGTAATTGCTTCGATGAGTTGCGCTTTTGCTTCGTCTCTGGACATCTGCGAAATTTTTTCAAACTCTTTAATCATCATATCGTGTTGAGTGTTGATGTCCGCGAGTTTTTTATCCATTTCCGCGTGCTTGTCTTTTAAACTGTTTTGCTGTCTTGTAGTTTCTTCGTTGCGCTTTAACAGACTTTCTTCTTTTTTATCAAGCACGTCTTCCTTCTGATTCAGACGGTTTTCTATTCTTTGAAGTTCCGCCTTTTTCTCTTTGGATTCGCGCTCGAAGTCGTTGCGCATTTTAAGTTCCTGTTCTTTCGCCTCTAAAATTGCTTCTTTTTTAATTGTTTTGCTCTCTTCCCTGGCGTCGTCGAGCATTTTTTCGGTAACTTTTTGAATATCACCTTGTTTCTTTTTGAAAGAATTGTTTTTTAAAAACCAGCCGAGAACAAGCCCGCCCGCCGCAAAAATCACCGCTGCCGCGATAATCAGCCCGACGGACAAACCTTCCGACATTAAGAACAGGGAGCCCGTAATTAAATTGTGCATTTTACTGCCCTCCTGTTATTTAAACGTTTTTACGTTTTTATACTATATATATTGTACCCTAAAACGCGTCGATTGTCAAAGTATTTCCCCTTTTATAGGGCATATTATTTTGTCGAACCGCCGTTTTTATATTTTTCGGTAATTTCTTCTTTTATTTTAGAAGCGACTTCGGGATTGCTTATCAGATAATCCACGCACTTTTCTCTGCCCTGCGCGATTTTCTGGTCTTCGTAAGAAAACCACGAACCGCTTTTACTCAGCACGCCGTATTCCACGCCAAGGTCTACCAGACAACTTTCATTGATAATGCCCTTGCCGTAAATAATATCGAATTCCGCAGTCTTAAAGGGCGGGGCGACCTTGTTTTTAACGATTTTGGCCTTAGTATGGTTTCCGTACATAACGCCGCCGTCTTTAAGCGCGTCGGTCTTTCTTACGTCTATACGCACGCTTGCGTAGAATTTAAGCGCTTTGCCGCCTGCGGTAACTTCGGGATTGCCGAACATAACGCCCACTTTTTCACGAAGTTGGTTGATGAATATTATGCAGGTCTTGGATTTTGCCGTTATAGGCGTAAGTTTTCTTAACGCCTGACTCATAAGTCTTGCCTGCGCGCCGACTACCGCGTCGCCCATTTCGCCTTCGATTTCCACTCTCGGGGTAAGCGCTGCAACCGAGTCGATTACTATAAGGTCAACCGCCTTGCTGTTTACGAGCGCTTCCGCAATGTTAAGCGCCTGTTCGCCCGTATCGGGTTGAGAAACGTATAGCTCGTCCAGATTAACGCCGAGATTTTTGGAATACACGGGGTCGAGTGCGTGTTCCGCGTCTATAAACGCGCATACGCCGCCCGATTTCTGCGTTTCGGCAATACAGTGAAGCGCAACGGTGGTTTTACCCGAAGATTCGGGTCCGTAAATTTCCACGATTCTGCCGCGCGGAAGTCCGCCTATACCTATCGCTAAATCAAGCGCAAAGCACCCCGTAGGCAACGCTTCTACCGTAGTGTCGCCCGCGGTCTGCCCTAACTTCATAATAGAGCCTTTACCGTATTGTTTTTCGATTTGCACCATAACGCTGTCAAGCGCTTTTGCTTTGTTTTCGTCCATAATTTTTTCCTTTATATTATATATTTTTTAATTTTTTTATCGCCAGAAACAACGCGTGATTTTTCGCCGTTTCGGTTATTTCTTCTCTTGTGCCTTTAAGTTCGAACTTATAAACGTGAACGCCGTCTTTCGTTCCGACGCCTATATAATTAAGCCCAACGGGTTTATCTGTGTCATCGCTGCTGGGTCCCGCAATACCCGTTGTGGAAATCGCCAAATCGCATTCTCCCGTAAGCAACAACCCCACAGCCATTTTATAAGCCACTCTGGAACTCACCGCCCCGAACTCCGCAAGTTCTTCTTTCTTTACGTCAAGCCGTTTCATCTTGGAAAGGTTACTGTACGCCACTATGCCTTCCGTAACGAATTCCGAAGCGCCCGAGTTCGCTATCAGTGCGGAAACCACTCTTCCGCCCGTAAAAGACTCCGCAACCGAAATGCGCTTCGACCTTAATTTCAAAAGGTCGAATAATCTTTCGCCAAGCGTGGTGTCAAACTGCGCGTACATTCCGTCGCCCAGCGTTTCCGCAAGAAACCTTTTAACTTCGTTTTCCTTTTTTTCGTCCGCTCCGCCGAATATAACGTTACATAAATAATCGTCATACCTGCCGCGCACACTTTTTTTAAGCGGCTTTCCGTACAGGTCTTCTGCTTTCAGCAACGCATTTTTAAGCACTGCGCCGTCGCCCAGATATTTGAATACAAACTTGTCCGTCTCCGCTTTATATTTCTTATCGAAGTAAGGCAAAACGTATCCGCTTATCATCGGTTTCAGTTCCGAAAAATCCTGCGGAAGAACTACGAGCGTAAACTCGTCGTCCTCCGACATAAATCCTTGAAACGCGCCGTTGTCGTTGGGTATTATCGTCGCATCCGACGGGAGAGAATAATAGTTTTCGGAATATTCTTCAAACATCTCTTCGCCGCGCGCCCGAACAATCTCTTTCGCCGTTTCGTTTTCCGTCAAATCGGTATTCATCTCTTCGGCGATTTCGGATTTTATATCGAAAGAAATATCGTACGGCACCAGAACTATAAGATTATCGGCGGTGTTACGCTCCTCGCTCAGCCGCCTTCTGAACGCCGCCGCGTCGTCGTCCGCCATTACGGAAAAGGTTGCCACGTCCATTCCGCACGAACAAATCTCTTCTATCGCGTTTTTTATATAATCGGACGGAAAGTCCGTGCCGATTTTTTTGAATGTTATAACCGACGTTTTCATTAAACTTTTTGTTTCCGTTCTGTTTTTCTTTCGTGTTTTTTGCTTTAATTTGCTATTATTTTAATTCGCTATTGCTTTTAATTGCAATTATACTATGCTATTACTCTTATTTGTTCTTATTTTTATTTTAGGACTTTTTCTCGCTTAAAACCGCTCTGTTTTTAATAAGACATTCGGCGCCGGAAATTATAGTCAAAAGCGTTGCAAGTCCCAAAAGGGATATGCCGACGATATTTGTAACCGAGTAAAGCCCTGCGTCTAACGAAGCGCCCACAAGCAAAACCAGAATAGCAACGTCCTGCACAAAGGTTTTTATCTTGCCCGCCTTGTCCGCCGCAAGCACCACGCTTTTAGAAGCCGCAACCATACGGAAGCCGCTTATGATAAGTTCTCTCGCTAAAATCACCGCAACGAAAATCCCCGCATACCAAGGGAGAATTACCGCGTTCAACGGCAATAACATAATTATAAGCGCGGTGGACACCAGAACTTTGTCCGCAATGGGGTCCAAAAACTTTCCAAGGTCGGTTACCAGATTATATTTTCTGGCGATGTGCCCGTCTAAAAAGTCGGTAAACGCCGCCGCCGCGAAAATTACCGCCGCTATAAGGAAGTTATACGGTATGGCGCTTATGTAAAACACCGCCGCAAACACGGGTATTAAAATCAGTCTTAAAACAGTCAGTTTGTTTGGAAGATTCATATTGTTTCTCCGTACAAGTCATAATCTTGCGCTTTTAATATTTTAACGTTTACGAATTCGCCGAGTTTTACTTCTTCCTGCGTGAAGAAATAAATTTTGCCGTCCACGTCGGGTGCGTTGAAGTAGGCTCTCCCGTAATAGGTCAAACTGTTTTCGTCAAACCCTTCCACGCATACTTTGAAGATTCTGCCCACCATCGCCTTTCCGTTTTCTTTCACTATTTTTTTCTGAACGGAATACAGTTTTTTAAGCCGCTTTGTCTTTTCCGACGCCTTAACCTGTCCGTCCAGATTATACGCCGCAGTGCCTTTTTCTCTGCTGTATTTGAAAAAGCCTGCGTTGAACAGTTTTGCTTTTTTCAAAAACTCGACAAGCCGCGAAAACTCTTCTTCCCCTTCCTGCGGAAAGCCCGTTATAAAAGTGGAACGTATCGCAATGCCCTGCACTTCGCGTTTTAATCTTTCGATAAGGTTAAGATAACTTTCGCCCGTGCCTTTGCGGTTCATCAGTTTTAATATTTTATCGTCGGCGTGTTGAAGGGGTATGTCTATGTAACGTATCATTTTGGCGTTCCCCTGAAACTCGCGGATAAGTTCGTCGGTTATGTTTTCGGGATAGCAATACAGTAGTCTTATTCCTTTAACGTTGCTTAAAGCGGATAACGCTCTGATTAAATCGGGAAGACTGCTTTTTTCTGGCAAATCTTCGCCGTACTTGGTAACGTCCTGCGCAACTAAAATAAGTTCGTTTATCTCGCCCAACTTCTGCGCTTCCGCTATAAGGTCGGCTTTCGGCACCGAACGGTACGCGCCCCTTATTTTAGGAATAAGGCAATACGTACAGTGATTAGAGCAACCGTCCGCGATTTTAAGGTATGCGTAACCGCTTGTGGTAAGCACTCTGTCCGTTCCGTTCTCTTTCCCCGCCGCGCCTACCGAATTCACACGTTCGCCCGTATAAATTTGGTCTATCACGCCGTTAATTTTATCGTAGTCCGAAACGCCCAAAAACGCGTCCGCTTCCGGCAACGCTTTGTAAATGTCGCCTATAAATTTTTGCGGAAGACACCCCGTAACGATTATTTTTTCTATTTTGCCCTGTTTTTTAAGTTCGCCCGCCTGCAATATCTCGCCTATCGCTTCTTTTCTGGAACTCTCTAAAAACGCGCAGGTGTTTATAACGATAACGTCCGCGGACTCCATATCGCCTGTCAGGGTATGTCTTTGTTTAAGTATGGCAAGCATTTTTTCGGTGTCTACCCTGTTCTTGTCGCAACCGAGTGAAATAACGCCCACCCTTTTTCCGCTAATCATTTGTCGTCTGTTCCTTATAAATCAAATTCTCGTAAATATTTATAAATAAAATTTTTGCAGATATTTATAAAAAAATTTTTGTAAATCTTAAATAAATCTTTGTAATTCTTTAATAAATCTTTGTAAATATTTTCGTTTTTTTCGGCTTCTTAACCCGCAGTCGGAAATTTATAACCCGCACATAACGGAAAACTCATTTTTTAACAGCCGAAACGAAAACTATTCTTTTAGTCTGCCGATTAAATCGTCCGCTTTTTTAGTCTGCCATAGGTCCGAACTTGTCTTCAAATTCTTCTCTCGTGATAAACACTTCTCTCGCCTTACTGCCTTCGTGCGCCGAGATAAAGCCATAATCTTCCATTTTGTCGATAAGTCCCGCCGCTCTGATATAGCCTATCTGGAAA
>JAEYEN010000031.1 GCA_023403375.1 Bacillota bacterium | reverse complement strand
TATCGCTGATTTTTCGCTTTATCGGGCGGTGTCAGAAGGTCTTTAACCGTTTCGGCTGCGATTACGATTCCCGCGGTTGCAGGAACGAAAATCATAGACGGCGGCGCGACCCTGCCGCTTGCGCGCTTTTCGGCGCTCTCCTCGTCTAACGCTTTTTTGCTTTCTTCCTTGCTGTATACCACTTTCAGTTTATCTATCCCGAATTTTTTAAGTTCCCGTCTCGTAACGCGGGCAAGCGGACAGACGGAAGTTTTGCTTATATCGGTTATTTCTATTTTAAGCGGGTCGAGTTTTCCGCCCGTTCCCATACAGGAAATAACGGGTTTATTAAGTTCCGCCGCTCTTTTTATTATGCAAAGTTTGGCAGAAACGGTGTCTACCGCGTCTATAACGTAATCGAAAGGCGTAAAATCAATCTCGGAAATATTCTCAGGCAAAACGAACGTTTCATAACTAAAAAACTCCAAATCGGGATTTATCGCTTTAACGCGCTTTTCGGCGACGATAGTCTTTTTCATCCCTATGCTTTGGCAGTCCGCTATGATTTGCCTGTTTAAGTTACTTTCCTGCACAACGTCGTTATCTATAACGGTGATATGCCCGACGCCGCTTCTTACAAGCGCTTCCAGAACAAAACCGCCCACTCCGCCTATACCGAAAATCGCCACGTGCGAATTTTTAAGAAAATCAAGATTATCTTTACCGATTAACGACGCGGTGCGTTTAAAACTGTTCATTAGAGAAGATTTATTCCTTTTTCTCTGTTTTCTTTTATATAGTCTTCGCCCCAGACGGAAGCCTGAACTTCGCCTATGTGCGCCTTATTTAAGAAGTACATACATAATCTCGACTGACCTATTCCGCCGCCTATCGTAAGCGGAAGTCTGTCGTTTAGAATATCCTGACAGTATGGATTGTCGAGTTTATAGTTTTCTTTTCTCTTTTTGAGTTGTTTTACAAGGCTGTTTTTATCCACCCTGATACCCATTGAAGAAATTTCAAACGCTCTCTTTAACGGTTCGTACCACAAAACTATGTCGCCGTTAAGTTTCCAGTCGTCGTAATCGGCGGCTCTTCCGTCGTGCGGCATACCGTCCTTTAAATCCCAGCCTATCTGGTAAAGGAAAACCGCGCCGTATTTTTTAGCGACTATATTCTCGCGCTCTTTTCTGGTGTTGTTGGGATAATCCTTTTCTAACTGTTTTGTTGAGATAAAGGTAATATCCGCGGGAAGATTATGCGAAAGCGCAGGATACTTTTTGGTTACTTCCTTTGAAAGTTTAAGTATCGCTTTATAAATGCGCTTAACCGTCTTTTTAAGATATGTATAAGTTCTTTCTTCGGGCGTTATTATTTTTTCCCAATCCCACTGGTCCACGTAAACCGAATGAAGTTCGTCGGGCATTTCGTCACGCCGTATGGCGTTCATATCCGTATAAAGTCCGCTTTCGGGCTTAAATCCGTATTTTTTTAACGCCATTCTCTTCCACTTAGCAAGCGACTGAACTATTTCCACGTCTTTTTTAAGCGCTAAGACGTCAAACCTTACCGCCCTTTCCGTGCCGGTAAGGTTATCGTTAAGCCCCGTTTCGGGCAAAACGAAAAGCGGTGCGGAAACGCGCGTTAAGTTAAGCGCTTTTGCTAATTCTTTTTCAAAAGTATCTTTGATAAATTTGATTGCGATTTCGGTTTCTAATAAGTTTAAGGTTGATTGATATTTCATATAATCGCTCCGTCGTATAAAGGATGTTTTTCTATAAGTTTTTTAACTTCTGCCCGAACATAATCGAACGCCGTTTCTTTTTCTCTTATTATTTTTACTATAAGTTCCGCCACTTTTTCGCAGTCCTGTTCGTTAAAACCGCGGCTTGTTATCGCGGGCGTTCCTATTCTCACGCCGCTTGCGATAAACGGACTTTGCTTGTCGAACGGTATCGCGTTTTTGTTAAGAGTTATATTAACTTCGTCAAGCAAAGTTTCCAACTCTTTACCCGTAACGCCCGTATCGGATAAGTCCAAAAGCATTAAATGGTTATCCGTTCCGCCCGATACGAGTTTTATACCGAGCGCCAAAAATTTCTCGCTCATCGCTTTGGCGTTTTTAATTATCTGTTCCTGATAGATTTTGAATTCGGGTTTAAGCGCTTCTCCGAAAGCCGCCGCCTTTGCCGCTATAATGTGCATAAGCGGACCGCCCTGCGTCCCCGGAAAAACGGCTTTGTCTATGATTTTTGCGTATTTTTCTTTACACATTATCATACCGCCTCTCGGTCCCCTTAAAGTTTTATGCGTGGTCGTCGTAACAAAGTCCGCATACGGCACGGGGCTGGGATGAAGTCCGCAGGCAACAAGTCCCGCAATGTGGGCGATGTCTATCATCATATACGCGCCTACTTTATCGCATATCTCGCGGATTCTTTTGAAATCGATTATTCTGGGATATGCGCTTGCGCCGCCGACGATTATTTTAGGCTTAACTTCCATAGCGATTTTTTCTAATTCGTCGTAGTCAATCATCCCCGTTTTTTCGGAAACGCCGTAGCCTACGGCGTTAAAATATTTACCCGAAACGCTTACGGGACTGCCGTGCGTTAAGTGTCCGCCGTGCGCCAGACTCATACCCAAAATGGTATCGCCGGGGTTAAGCACCGCAAAATACACGGCGAAATTTGCGTTTGCGCCCGAATGAGGCTGAACGTTAACGTGTTCCGCGCCGAAAAGTTTTTTTGCGCGTTCTATCGCAAGATTTTCGGCGACGTCCACAAACTTGCAACCGCCGTAATATCTGTGCGCGGGATAACCTTCCGCATATTTATTTGTAAGCACGCTGCCCGCGGCAAGCAAAACCGCTTCCGAAACAAAGTTTTCGCTTGCAATCAGTTCTATATTGTTTTTCTGCCTGCCGAGTTCGTTTTGCAAACATTCGTAAAGTTCGGGGTCGCTGTTTTTTATCGCAGTGTAATCTATCATATTTTTTCTCCTGTAAATTTTTTTGATACGCGCCTTGTTGCTTCGGCGCACGATATTAGCGGTATTAAGGCAATATTAAACGTGTTTAAGCACAAGTTCGCTTAAACCCGCTTTGGTGGTAAGACCTACGGTTTTATCGACCATTTCGCCGTTTTTGAATACGGCAAGCATAGGAATACTCATAACGCCGTATTTATAGCACAGTTTTTCGTTTAAGTCCACGTCTACTTTAACGACTTTAACTTTGTCGCCGTTTTCCTCGTTGAACTCGTGTAGAATGGGCGCCTGCATTTTGCAAGGGTTACACCACGTTGCCCAGAAGTCTACCAGAACGGGTTTATCGCAGTCAATCGCCTTTAAGAATTCTTCTTCTCCGCTTACGTTAATTATTTCATTCATTTTCTTTCTCCTTTTCAATTACTTTTGTAATTTCGCAAACAAACTTAGCGTTGTTTTTTAATTTATTATCTATCAAAGCGAGAATAGTATACCATACGACCAGCAAAATCGCGCTTAAAATTAAAAACCAAATCTCTTTTTTTATAACGAGATAGGCTATCGGCGCAGATATGCCTATCAGTAAAAGCGGCACCAAAAACACCAGAAAGATACCTAAAAACTTGGCTCTTTCGGAAGTTTTTATTATAACTTCGTCGCCTTTTTCAGCCCCGACGTTGTTTACCGCGCGCATTTCTATACTGCTTGCGTTTTTAGGGAAAAGGCACATTCCGCATTTGCTGCATTCGTCTTTCTTATCTATTTTTACCACGGCGTTTTTGCCGCTTATTTTTACTACTTTACCCTTTTCAATCATTTGCTTTTATAAATTCCGCAAGGGAAGAAGTTTTAACTGTAACGTCTTCGCCCGTTTGCATGTTTTTTATCTTGATAACGCCGTTATTCAGTTCGTCGTCGCCTATCGTTCCAACGAATTTCGCGCCCGTTTTATCGGCGTATTTGAACTGCGCTTTAACGCTTCTTTCCATATGGTCGGTGTCGGCGGTTATACCGCTTTTCCGCAAGGTCTGGCACAACTTAAAGGCCTCTTTTTTAGCCTTTTCGCCGATAGACGCTATAAAGATTTTAATCTTGTTTTCTTCGGGATATTTAGCGCCGCAACTCTCCATTAAAAGCATAAGCCTTTCTATTCCTGCCGCAAACCCCACGCCGCTGCAACGATTTCCGCCGAATTGTTCTATCAGACCGTCGTACCTTCCGCCGCCGCAAATGGTACCCTGCGCGCCGATGTTGTCCGACACGAATTCAAACACCGTTTTGGTGTAATAATCTAAACCCCTGACTATTCTGTCGTCTATTTTGTAATCGACGTCTGCGATATCGAGTAATTCTTTAACTTTATCGAAGTGCGCTTTACAGTCCTCGCAAAGATAATCCAAAATAGAAGGCGCGTTTTTAACGATTTCTTTACATTCGGGGTTTTTACAGTCCAGAATTCTGAGCGGATTTTTTTCGTACCTGTCTTTACACAATTCGCAAAGTTTATCGTAGTTTGCTTTCAGATATTCTTTAAGCGCCTTGTGATAGTTTTGTCTGCACTCTTTACAGCCTATACTGTTTATATAAAGAGTGTATCCCGTAATTCCAAGTTTGTCGATAAAAGTTTTTGCCAGAAGTATGGTTTCCGCGTCTGTATCGGGCGTGTCGGAGCCCAAAAATTCTATTCCGAACTGATGAAACTCTCTTAGTCTTCCCGCCTGCGGGCGCTCGTATCTGAAACAGGGAGTTATATAATAAAGTTTACAGGGAAGCGGCGTGTTGAACAATCCGTTTTCTACAAACGCACGCGCAACGCCCGCCGTTCCTTCGGGCTTTAACGTAATACTTCTGTCGCCTTTATCGTTAAAGGTGTACATTTCTTTATTAACAATGTCAGTGGTGTCGCCGACTCCGCGCTGAAACACTTCCGTATGCTCGAAAGTGGGCGTTCTTATCTCTTTCGCATTGAATAACGCCGCAACTTCTCTCGCCGTGTTTTCTATAAACTGCCACTTATAACTGTTTTCGGGTAAAACGTCTTTTGTGCCCTTTGGTAAATTTGCCATAATATTTCCTTTTTTGTTTTTATCGTTAAAACGCTTTCTCTACGTGATATCCGCTTAGGTATTCTCCATAATATCCGCCATAGCGGACGCTATGGTTTCTGCTATTGTATCCGCCACGGTTTTCTCATTGTATCAACTATGGTTCTTCTGTTGTATCGCTTCGGTATTATTTGATATTTTCTGTTATAAAATATACTTTTTAAGGTCTTTCGTCTTTTTCTCTATGCCGAGTTTATCGATAACGAACTGCTTGTCTATCACGACATTTTTGCCCGTGCCGTCCGCATTAAACGAAACGTCTTCCAAAAGGTTTTCCATAACGGTATGCAATCTTCTCGCGCCGATGTCTTCGCTTGTAATGTTCATATCTTCGGCGATTGCCGCTATTTCTTCTATCGCTTCGTCGGTAAAACTAAGGTCTACGCCGTCTACGTTAAGAAGGGTTGCGTATTGCAAAGTTATAGCGTTTCTGGGCGTGGTAAGAATTTTTATAAAGTCTTCTTTCGTCAGGCTTTTAAGTTCCACCATTATGGGGAACCTGCCTTGAAGTTCGGGGATAAGGTCGCTCACCTTGGAAACGTGGAACGCGCCCGCCGCTATAAACAGAATATAGTCGGTTTTTATCGCGCCGTATTTAGTCATAACCGTAGAGCCTTCCACAATAGGAAGAATATCTCTTTGCACGCCTTCTCTCGAAACGTCCTGTCCGCCGCCCGCATTGCCTTTCGCGGCGATTTTATCTATTTCGTCGATAAAGATTATACCTTCGTTTTCCGCGCGGCGAATGGCTTCTTCGTTTACGGAATCGTTATCGATGAGTTTGTCCGCTTCTTCTTCCAGCATAAGTTTTCTGGCTTCTTTTACGGTAAGTTTTCTTTTCTTTTTCTTTTTGGGTAAAAAGTCGCCGAAAATGTTGCCTATGGAGATTTCACCCGCGCCGGGCATAAGTTCCATAGGTTTGGGCGCGTCTACCATTTCAATCTCTATAAACTCGTTGTCATAGTAGCCTTTTTTAAGCCCGTCGGCAATGTTCTTTTCAAAAATTTCAACGGGCGTTTCGCCGCGGTCGAACCTTCTCGCTTCCGCAATGATTTTAATAAGTTTTTCGTCTACCGTAGCGCCTGCTTTTTCGGTAACTTTTTTAAATCTTTCTTCCTTGACAAGTCTTACCGAACATTCGGCAAGGTCTCTTATCATACTTTCGACGTCCCTGCCCACGTAACCCACTTCGGTGTACTTGGTCGCTTCTATTTTAACGAAAGGCGCGCCTACGAGTTTTGCAAGTCTTCTTGCGATTTCCGTTTTGCCGACGCCCGTCGGACCTTTCATTATAATGTTTTTGGGCGTTATTTCTTCCCTTTCGGAAGCGGGAAGCATACTCCGTCTGTAACGGTTTCTTAAAGCGATAGCCACCGCTTTTTTCGCTTCTTCCTGCCCGATTATATATTTATCCAATTCTTCTACTATTTGTTTAGGACTTAAATTCATATACCCCTCCTTATAACACTTCGCAAGTTATGTTGTCGTTGGTGAATACGCATATTTCGCTGGCGATTTTAAGCGAATTTTTAGCGATTTCTTCCGCCGATAAATCGGTGTGTTTGGTAAGCGCCCTTGCCGCCGCCAGCGCGTAATTTCCGCCGCTGCCTATGGCGCAAACGCCTTCGTCGGGTTCTATTACTTCACCCGTTCCCGATACAATAAGCAAATTGTCTTTATCCGCGACTATCATCATCGCTTCTAACTTTCTGCCCGCTTTATCGCTTCTCCAAAGTTCCGCAAGTTCCACCGCGCTGCGCATTAAATTGCCCGAAAACTTGTTTAGCATTTCTTCAAATCTTTCGGAAAGCGTAAACGCGTCCGCCACGCTGCCGGCGAAGCCGAAAATCACTTTGCCGTTATATATTCTTCTTACTTTTTTAGCGTTGTTCTTAAAAATAACCGATTGCGACAGCGTTACCTGTCCGTCGCCCGCTATCGCGGTGTGCCCGTCTTTTTTCACGGCGCAAATCGTAGTCCCCATAAATTCGTTCATAATTCGACACTCCTTTTAAAATTTTCCACTTCTTCTAAACTGTTTTCCGCTTGTGTTCTTTTCTTTAACGCCTTATCACGTATTATGCCTGCGGGGGCGGGCAATATTCCGAAATTGGCGTTCATCGGCTGAAAATCTTTATTCGGCGTAGTAATATATTTTGTAAGCGCGCCCGATACCGTTTTTTCGGATATGATTTCGGGGTTTTTTCCGCTTAATTTTTCAGTAAGATATATAGCGGTCAAAAGCCCCGTAGCCGCGCTTTCAACGTATCCTTCCACACCCGTTATCTGTCCGCAAAAATGTACTTTCGGATAAGACTTTAACGAAAAATCTTTATTCAAAAGTTTTGGCGAATCAATAAAAGTGTTGCGGTGCATAACGCCGTATCTTGCGTACTCCGCGTTTTTAAGTGCGGGAACGACGGAGAATACTCTTTTTTGCTCGCCGAACAAAAGGTTTGTCTGAAAGCCCACCATATTGAACATCGTGCCGGCACTGTCTTCTCGTCTTAACTGTATCAACGCGTAAGGCCATCTGCCCGTTTTTGGGTCGTCTAATCCCGTCGGCTTCATCGGTCCGAACCGCAACGTGTTTTCTCCGCGTGCCGCCATAACTTCTATCGGCATACACCCTTCGAATACCGCGCTGTTTTCAAACTCTTTAAGCGGCGCTTTCTTCGCGCTTAAAAGTTCTTTTATAAATTCTTCGTACTCTTCTTTATTTAAAGGAAGGTTAAGGTGGTCGCCGTTACCCTTACCGTATCTGTCGCCCCAGAAAGCGTTTTCCATATCGATGCTATCGGCAAAAATTATGGGTGCCGAAGCGTCGAAAAAACTTAAATATCCGCCCGTGAGATTTTTTATATCTTCCGAAAGCGCGTCAGAAGTAAGCGGCCCCGTCGCCACGACGGTGTATTCGTCCTTATCTATTTTAAACACTTCTTCCGTAACTACTTTTATATTCTTGCGGCTTTTTATTTCTTCCGTTACCGCCCTTGAAAAGGCTTCTCTGTTTACCGCAAGTGCGTTCCCTGCGGGAACTTTGGTTTTATCCGCCGCGGCTATTACCTTGGAACCCAGAATACGCATTTCCTGTTTTAACAGTCCTGCGGCGTTTCCGTAAACGTCGTCCGACTTTAAAGAGTTAGAACAAACGAGTTCGCAAAAATCCGCGCTTTTGTGCGCAGGCGAAAATTTTAACGGTTTCATTTCCGCAAGCGTTACTTCCACGCCGTGGTCGGCAAGGTATAACGCGCATTCGCAACCTGCAAGACCGCCGCCGATAACCTTAACTCTGTTTTTCATACTTGCATTTTTTATTTGAGCATTTGATTTTTCCGTCTGCTTTTATCAGAAAACTTCCGCATTCGGGACATTTTTCGCCCGTAGGCTCGTCCCAACTCATAAACTTACAGTCAGGATAGTTAGAACAGCCGTAGAACACTTTTCCCGCCCTGCTGAGCATTTTTTTGGTGGGTTTTCCGCATTCGGGACAAACGCCCACGCTTTCGGTTAAACTTATGGTGTTTTTGCATTTAGGATAATTGGAGCAAGCAAGGAATTTACCGAACTTTCCTTCTCTTTCCACCATAACGCCGCCGCACTTATCGCAGATTCTGTCGGTTGGAATAGCCGTCTTTTCGTTGACGGGTTTTATGTTTTTGCAGTTAGGATAGTTAGAGCAAGCGTAATACGCGCCGTATTTTCCGCTGTTTATTATCATCGGCGCACCGCATTTGTCGCAAATTTTATCGGTAACCTTGGAATTACTTATCTGCTTTTCAAACGGTTTATAAAAATCGGCGATAAGTTTATGCCAGTCTTTGCCGTTGGAACCTATATCGTCCAATTCGTCTTCCATTCTCGCCGTAAAGGAAATATCCATTATGTCGGGGAAGTATTTGACGAGGAAATCGATAAGTTCGTAACTGATAGGATTAGGCACGAGATACTTTTTCTCTTTTCTCACATATTCGCGCTTTTTGTCGGAAAGTTTTGCCATAATCGTCGCGTAAGTAGACGGTCTGCCTATACCCTTATCTTCCATATTTTTGATAAGCGTGGCTTCCGTGTATCTTACGGGCGGCTTTGTGAACTTCTGCTCTTTGGTAAGCGTTTTAAGATTCAATCTTTCGCCGTCGGAAATAACGGGGATAAGCGCGGAGCCGTTCTCTTCGTCGTCGGGTTTTTGCGTGTCGTCGTAAACCGCGGTATAACCTTTGAACGCAAGCGTTTTTCCGCTTGTTTTAAGCCCGTAAACGCCGGCGCCCACTTCTACCGCAACGCCGTTATACACCGCTTCGCTCATTTGCGACGCGATAAAGCGGTCGTAGATGAGTTTATATAATTTATACTGATTTTTGTCTAAAATGCTTTCAACACTTTCGGGCGTTCTTCTTATGTCGATAGGTCTTATCGCTTCGTGTGCGTCCTGCGCGTCTTTTTTACTCTTATAAAAGTTAGGCTTTTCGGGAACGTAGTCCGAGCCGAACTTATCTTTTATATAACTTCTTGCCGCCGCCTGCGCTTCCGCCGATACGCGCACGGAGTCCGTTCTCATATAAGTGATAAGCGCAACGTTGCCGTTTGGCGTTTCCACGCCTTCGTAAAGTCTTTGCGCGATGTTCATAATCTGCGGCGCCGAAACGCCGAGTTTAACAGACCCGTCCTGCTGCATCGTGCTGGTTATGAACGGTGCGGGAGCGTGCGATTTTATAACCGTCTTTTTTACCGAATTGACTTTGTAATCGGCGTTTTTCAGTTCCGCTTCCACCGCTTTCGCTTCTTCTTCGCAAGCAGGTTTGTATTTTTTACCGTTCTTTTCTACGAGCAGAACTTTGAAGGTACTTTTTCCGTCGGGATAAACTTCCGCTTTCAAATTCCAGTATTCCTGCGGAACGAACGCCTGAATTTCGCGTTCTCTGTCCACCACCATTTTAAGCGCGACCGACTGTACTCTGCCGGCGGAAAGCGTTTCGTTCAGTCTTGACGAAGCAGCGGGCGAAATGCTGTAACCGACTATTCTGTCCAAAACTCGCCTTGCCTGTTGCGCGTCCACCAGATTCATATCTATATCTCTCGGTTTTTCGAGCGCGTTTTTAACCGCCTTTTCCGAGATTTCGTTGAATTCTATACGACTATACTTATTTTTGTCTAAACCCAGAACTTCCGCAAGGTGCCACGAAATGGCTTCGCCTTCTCTGTCCGGGTCGGTTGCGAGATAAACTTTATCCGCTTTTTTAGCGTCTTCCGACAGTCTTTTGATGTCCGCCTTTTTCTCGGGCGAAATGACGTAATGCGGTTCGAAATTGCCGTTCAGATTAACGCCCATATAGTTCACGGGTAAATCTCTGACGTGTCCTTTTGAAGCGTCTACCTTAAAATTGCCTTTTAGAAATTTTTCTATCGTTTTGGCTTTATGTGGGGATTCTACTATTATAAGTTGCATGTTTGCCTCCGATGCCGATAACTTATTTTATAAGCGAATAACAGTTTATTCCGCTTTTTACGATTACGCCTTTTATTTCTAAAACCGAAATAGTCGGCATAATTTCATATACTTGTTTATTTATTGCGCCCGCTATTTTTTCGACGTGCAGGTTTCCGTCCTTTATGGCGTTTACAATCGCCTGTTCTTCTTCGCCGAGCACTATCTCGGTCTCTTCTTTCTTTTCCGCTATTCCGAAGAACGCCCTTATATCGTCGGGCGTGTCGGTCAGCACCGCGCCGCGTTTTATAAGTTCGTTACAGCCTGCGCCCGATTCCACAAACGGCGAATACGGAACCGCAAAAACTTCTCTTCCGTACTCGAAAGCGTATTCCGCAGTATAAATGGTTCCGCTTTTCAGCGCGCCGCTTACTATAAGCACGCCTTTGCTTAACCCCGCGATAATTCTGTTCCTGATAGGAAAATAATACGGGAGCGGAGAAACGCTCGGCGGATATTCGCTTACCAACAAATTGTTTTCTGAAACTTCGTCCGAAAGTTTCTGGTTTGCCGTGGGATAAATATGGTCGAAACCGCCGGCGATAACGGATATTACGTTTGCCTTATAAGAAAGCGCCGCG
The DNA here is from genome assembly GCA_023403375.1 of Bacillota bacterium. Taxonomy (GTDB): domain Bacteria; phylum Bacillota; class Clostridia; order Christensenellales; family Borkfalkiaceae; genus UBA1259. The sequence continues at coordinate 13,230 of JAEYEN010000031.1, read as the reverse complement.
TTGATAACGGTTTTGTCTATCCCTTCCGCAATGCCCGTAACAAGCGTAAAACCGCAATCGGCTAAACTTTTTACGTAACTTTCGCAAATCTTTATTGAAAGCGGCAAACTCTTTCTGCTGCCGACTATACCGAACTTTTCGTTTTTAAGTAAACTTAAATTGCCTTTGCAATACAACACCAGCGGCGGTATGTCGGTATTAAGCAATTCTTCGGGATAATTCCCGCTCGATATAGTTACCGCTACAATCTTTTTATCGTCAAGTTCTTTTATCAGCCCGTCCAGATAATCGTTATTTGTTGCGGAAAGCAATGCGTTATACAACTTCTCGCCGCAGACGGCGATTATCTCCGATTTATTCTGTTTGATACTTTCTCTTATATGGTTACTGCCCGACAGAATTTTATACAATTCGCGTTTTCTGATATATTCCATTCCGCAAAAACTGTCAAGCCAGATATATAAAAGTTCTCTACTTGTGTAATTCATCTTGATCCCGATTAAACGCAACCGTTCGCCTTAACCCCGTTAAGACAGTCTGTAACTCACCGCTTCCAGAATATGTCTAGGGCAAATTTCTTCGGATAGTTCCATATCAGCAATGGTTCTTGCCACTTTGATTATTCTGCTTCTCGTTCTCGGCGAAAGTTTCAAACTCTCGTACGCGCTTTTAAGTATGCTTTCACATTCTGGCGATAAACGGCAGTATTTTTTTATCTGTTTTTCGCCCATATCGGCGTTTGTAAGAATATTATCTTCCGCAAACCGCTCTTCCTGAATTTTCCGCGTTCTGTTTACCCTTGCTCTCACAACTTCGCTCGTTTCGGATTTTTCTTCGGTACAGAGTTCGCTGTATTTAACGCCGTCCACCTGAACCTGCAAATCTATTCTGTCCAAAAGCGGCGAACTTATCTTCGCTTTATATCTCGCAATCTGCGACGGCGTGCAAGTGCATGGTTTATCTTCGCTGCCGTAATTTCCGCACGGACAAGGATTCATACTTCCGCATAGAATAAAGTTTGCGGGATAAGTTACCGTGCCTGCCGCACGCGATATGGTTATAATTCCGTCTTCCAGCGGCTGACGAAGCGCTTCTAGCGTAGACCTGCTGTATTCGGGCATTTCGTCTAAAAATAAAACGCCGTTGTGCGCAAGGCTTATTTCGCCGGGTTTCAGGTGCGCGCCGCCGCCCGTCATAGAAACGGTAGTCGCCGTGTGGTGCGGACTTCTGAACGGGCGCAGATACACTATACCGTCCCCGTTTTTGAGTGCGCCGGCAACCGAATGAATTTTGGTTGTTTCAAGCGCTTCTTCAAAAGTCATATCAGGCATAATCGTCGGAATACATTTCGCAAGCATTGTCTTGCCCGTTCCGGGCGCGCCGACAAACAACAGGTTGTGTCCGCCGGATACCGCCACTTCAAGAGCGCGTTTCGCAACCTTTTGCCCTTTTATCAGCGACAGGTCGCTATCGTAAATATTGCGCGTTTTCCCCGCGACGAAATCGGTTTTTTGCACCGCTTCAAATTTTTTAAGACCGCAAAGCAGGTCGATGGTATCGCTTAAACTGTCCATTGCGTAAACGGTAACGCCGTCTACGAAAGAGGCTTCTTTCGCGTTGTCTTTCGGAACGATGAACTTTTTATATCCGTCCGCCATTGCCGAGATAAGCGCAGGCAGAACGCCGTTTACTCTTCTCAGCGAACCGTCCAGCGATAACTCGCCCAGAAACACCGTTCCGTCGGTATCGGCAAGGATTTGTCCGCTTGCTTTAAGTATCCCTATCGCCAAAGCAAGGTCGTAAGCCGTGCCTTCTTTCTTTATATCCGCAGGCGCAAGGTTTATGGTAATTTTATGAACGGGCATTTTTCTTCCGCTATTTTTTATTGCGGAACGAACCCTTTCTTTGGACTCTTTAACGGCAGTATCGCCAAGCCCTACAATATCTAAGGCAGGCAGTCCGTTATTTACGTCCGTTTCTACCATAACGGCAACGCCGTTTAATCCGTTAAGCGTGTAACTCAGTGTTTTAGCAAGCATATTCTTCCTTTTAATAAAAATTAAAGGCTTTTTCTTTCGGGTTTATTGTCCCCTAGTTCTTATCTCCGATTTATTATTTCGGATTTTTTATCTCAGATTTCTTATTTCCGAATTCCTATTTTCGAATTCTTATTCCCGATTTATTTTCGGATTTATTTTTCAAATTTACGAACCGACTATTTTTTTATAAAATTCCAGTTATAAACGGACTGATTTATAGTAATTCCCGTAAGTCCCGCAAAGCAAAGCGCAAAGTTTGCCGTTGCCATAATTAAAAGTATTGCGGTTATCAGCCGGGAAACGGTAACTTCGTAACTCTTTATTCTGAAAAGCGTTCCGGTTTTTTCTATTTCAAAAGAATTTATAACCGCCACGGTGCAGATTGCCATAAATATAAAGGGCAGATAGAATATTTCCGCCGTTTTTGCGCCGCCAATCAGATACATTAAAAGCGAACCTGCCGCCGTTACCGCAGAGAAAATATACGGTATAAAAAAGTTAAACTTTCTTTCCGCTTTATAATTTTTCTTCTGTTCCACACAGATGATTACGGAATATGCCGCGCCGAAAATTACGGCGAACAGGTTTACAGCCAAAAGCAGCACGTTACCGAATACAAACTTATTTGCGCAAAGTTGCGTCGCTTTATAATTTATGATAAATCCTAACGGCGAAGTACGGCTTATTGCGGAATAAGTGGTCTTATAATAAGCGGTAAACGATTTTCCTATACAGTAAATCGAACTTTCAAATCCGTTTTTGCCCGTAAAAATTCCGTAAGAAGCGGAAGCGATTACAAACCCCGCAAGCGAAATAAGGAAAGTCAGAAGCACTGCGGAAGCCACTGCCGAAGCGCAGGTATAAGTAACCTTTTTAACGTAGTTATCCTTGATTTTGGGTAAATCTTTTTCTTCCGCGGCAGCTTTTCTCACTGCGTAAGCGCGGTATTGTCTGATAATTCCCACAACGAAAATTCCGACAAGGAAAGGCGCGAAATATAACGCCTGCGATTTAACGGAAAACGCCGCCGCAAACGCCGCGCCGAACAAAAACACGTTCGACAAGTCTTTCATCATCTTTCCGTTGCTTACGCCCTTTTTGTAAAATTTATAAGCCGCATAGAACGAAAGCATAATAAAAAACGCAAATATCGGAACAACGCTCGCCGTAGTCGAGAAAGACAACGATATTCCGCCGATTGCATATATAAACGGTAAAATAAGCGCAAGATATTTTTTATTGAACATCATCAGCGCTACAAAATACAAAAGAACAAGCGTTAAAAGTGAATAAATCATTGCGATTACGCGCATTCCCGTAACCGTCTGCCCGAACCCCGCGCCGAAGAACGAAATAAGATACTGACCCACGGGGTTAACTCTTAAATCTATAAAGTTACCGCGCCCCGAAGCAACGTTCCTTACGCTCTCAAACAAAATATTCTCTTCGTCCGCATAAGAATAGTCGTTATAATAAGAATAATTTTCTAAAATATTGTTTACGCTGAATGTATGCGCCTCGTCGATAAGTAAAGCCGCTTCCGCTATACCCGCGGCGGTGGTATCGAATTCGGGACTGTTGGAAAGAGCGGAACGCACGCCTTTTATTCTCTGTTTTGCGCCTGCGCCTATCGCTTCCGCTTTAAGAAGCACCAAGTCCCCCGCCTTGTTTTTGCCGACAAAAGCGAGTTCGTTTATTTTGAATTTACTCTCCGTAGACAACAAAAAATATTGATAAGCGGAATAACTGATATTAGTTATCAATGGTTGCCAGTCGCCCGCTTTAACGTATTTATAGTCGTTTATTATTTTGTCGTAAAAATTATCTTCGCCGACAAGACAACTCTGGTTATAAAAACTTGTAGATTCGCTTCTCGCAAAAGAAGTGTAAATTTCAAGATATGTATCCGCGCCGTCGTTCTTCTCGGTGTAATCGAGTCCGCCAAAGTTTATATAGATACTGTTTAACGTATACTTCTCGTCTTCCAGGTCTATTTTATAGCATAAAGAATTATAGTAACCTTCTTCGCCCAATTCCCCTGTCTGATAATAACTTGCGGGTTTTGCCGAAAACATTACTACGGGCACAAGCGAGATAATAAAAAATATCAGCGCAATTGCCAGAAGCAAGATATAATTTAAGTTTTTTGAGATAAAGTTTTTCATCCGTTCTCCGCCCGATGATGGTATCCTGAGCAAGTTTTAAAACGCCCGTCGGCAATTTCCCGAACTGCCCGATTTAGATAGATTATATAATATTTTAATCAAAAAGTAAATCGGTATTATATATAATGTTTAATTTTTTTCTATCGGAAAAGCAAAAAAACCGTCGAAACCTAAAAGCGAACGGTCTGTCTGCGGCGTGAATTTTTAATGTAGTACGGAATTTTAATAATTGTACGGGATTTTAACGACGGGTAATTTTAACTATCGTAAGGGGTTTTTAACACGGGCAATTTTAATTGGTTATAACCTTTTTAATCTGCGCCCCTTTTGAAACGCTAATAAAATTGAAAGACCGAAAAAGCAAAACAAAAAACCGCCGAATTTTCGACGGTTTTGTTTCTGATAATTTTGATAAATTACTTAGACAATTCTTTAACCTTAGCAGCTTTGCCGGTTCTTTCTCTCAGGTAGTAAAGTTTAGCGCGACGAACCTTACCGCGTCTGGTAACGATAATGTCCGCAACTTTGGGCGAATGTACGGGGAAAGTCTTTTCTACGCCAATACCGAAAGAAACTCTTCTTACAGTAAAGGTTTCGGAAATGCCGCCGTGTTTTCTGGCAATTACCACACCTTCGAAAGCCTGTAATCTTTCTCTGTCGCCTTCTATAACTTTTACCATAACTTTAACGGTATCGCCGACAGAAAATTCCGGAACGCTTTGTTTCAAATTCTCTTGATTGATTGCGTCTATAATGTTGCTCATTTTTGCTTAATCCTCCATTTAAACTAAACGTTCTTTACGAAATTTTCGCAAGCGGAACGTCCGAAGCCTTATTATATTATCATTTTTTTTGTTATTTGGCAAGCGTTTTAACATAGTAAATTCCGCTTGTTTTATTTTTTTTAAAAACCCCGAACGGGTTAAATTCCGAATGCGTTTATTATGTGATTTATCTCGCCGTTTTCAATCTCTATAACGTCGAACCTGCTCTCCACGTCCGCACTGTGATACTTTTTAACCAGATACTCCGTCGCAACCTTATAATATTTTTCGCGTTTTTTAAAATCCACCGCCTCGCTCGGCGCGCCGAAACTGTCGTCCGTTCTTGTTTTCACTTCCACAAAAACCACGCAATCGCCGTCTTTTGCGATAACGTCTATCTCGCCGACGTAAGTTTTAAAGTTTGCGTCTAAAATCTCGTATCCTTTCTTTTTCAGGTATTCTACCGCCTTTCGTTCTCCGGCTCTACCCAGAAATTTTTTATAAAAGTTCTTCTGTGCAATTTGCAAGGTCCTATCTCCATAATTTTTTCAATATGCGCTTTCGTGCCGTAACCCTTATGTTTTTCAAAACCGTACTCGGGATACGCTTTGGCATATTCGGTCATCAGATTATCTCTGTAAACTTTTGCAACTATCGACGCGCATGATATATTGTAACTCTTCCGGTCGCCCTTTACGATATATTCGGCGTTTATCGGTAAGTTAGTGTCAACGCCGTCCACAAGCGTTATATCCGGCTTTACGGAAAGTCCGTTCACCGCCTTTTCCATACATTTTTTAACGGCGTTTAATATATTTATCTCGTCAATCTCTTTTTCCGAAACTTCCGCAATACAAAAAGACAACGCGGTTTTTCTTATAATCTTATCTAACTCCGCGCGCTTTTTTTCCGAAAGTTTTTTACTGTCCGTTACGCCGTCGATAAGATTATCCGTCGGCATAATCACGGCGCAGCACACCACGGGACCTGCCAAAGGTCCACGTCCCACTTCGTCAACGCCCGCAATGTTTTTTAATCCTTTTGAAATGTATTTTCTTTCGTATTCCAAATTATCCATATTTTCTTTACGGCAAATATGTTTTTTAAGGGTGTTTAAAAAAGGGTACCCCTATGGTTCTGCCGCATAAAGTCAGTCTAATACGACTTTTCCTATTCTGCCTTTTCTGAAATCGTCTATGATAGCGACGGCGCATCTGTCGTAATCGTACTCTCCGCCTTTCATCAGAAATCCGCGTTTTTTACAAATCTCTCCGAATATTTCCGTCGTTTCCCCGTCCGCTTTTTCAAGCCCGTATTTTTTGAGTAAAAGTTCGGGATATTTAACGCTTAGTTCTTTTATGAGTTCAAATGCAAGGTCGGAAAAATCAAGGTTTGCGTCGTTCATACTGCCGATATAGGCAAGGTGCCTTGCGTAGGTCTGATTTTCAAATGCAGGCGGCATTGTACCGGGCGTATCCAATAGTTCCAACTCTTTAAGTCTTACCCATTGTTTGCCTTTCGTTACTCCCGCTTTATTGCCTGTAACCGCCTTTTTGCCGCCGCAGAGCGCGTTTATAATCGTAGATTTACCCGTGTTTGGTATTCCCGCAACCACAATCCTTACGGGTTTGAATACCCCTTTTTGCTTATTTCTTTCAAGTTTTTCTTTAAGAAGCGCAAATATTTTTTCGTAAAGAAAATCCACGGCGCGTTTATCCACCGCCGAAACGGAAACCGCTTCTTTTCCTTCCGCACGGAAAGACGAAAGCGCGTCTTTAACCCCTTTTTCGTCCGCCAGGTCGCACTTGTTAAGCACGTATAAAACTTTTTTGTTGACGAACAGTTTTTCGAGTTTTTTGTTCTCGGAAGCGTGCGGAGCGCGGGCGTCGAGTATCATTATCACTCCGTCCACGCTTTTCAGATTTTCTTCCATCATCCGCATCGCGGCGGTCATATGACCGGGGAACCATTGTAAATGTTGCATATTATTTGATTAGGTCGGGACGATTTTTTCGGGTTATAATCTCCGACTGATTTCTTCTCCATTTTTCTATTTCGCCGTGGTTTCCGCTTGTTAAAACGTCGGGGACCTTATCCCCCATAAAAACCTGCGGTCTGGTATATTGCGGATATTCGAGCATTCCGTCCGAAAAACTTTCCTGCGTCAAAGATTCTCCGTTGATAACGCCGTCAACGTATCTTGACACGGCGTCCGCCACAGCCATGGCGGGTATTTCTCCGCCCGTCAGAACGTAATCGCCGACGGACAATTCTTCATCCATATAAAGGTCTATAACGCGCTGGTCAACCCCTTCGTAATGACCGCAAAGCAGCAACAACCTGTCTTCTTTGCTATATTCGGTAACAACAGACTGGTTGAAAACTCTGCCGCGCGGAGACAGGAAAATTCGCCTTGCCTTATGTTCGCCGTCTATACTGTCAATTGCGCTCGCAATAGGTTGCGCCATCATAACCATACCCGCACCGCCGCCGAAAGGCGCGTCGTCGCATTTTTTGTGCTTATCAAGAGTATATTCTCTTATATCGTAAACGTTTATTTCTATTTTGCCGTCGCTTACCGCTCTGCCGATAATACTCGTTTTAAGCGGAACGAACATTTCGGGGAAAAGCGTTAAAATATCAATTCTCATATACGCCGATTTCTCCCAGCCTTTTTTCTTTTAACGTAATTTTTTTGTTTTCCACGTCCACGTTTATTATTGCGTCCGTAAGGAAGGGAAAACGCAGAATTCTGCCGTCCGTCGTCTTTGCCGTAAACACGTCGGTCTTTGCGCTGGTAACGTCAATTATCTCACCTATTTTACCGCTCTCGGTAAAAAGTTCGCACCCGATTATGTCGGTAATAAAATAACTGTCGGGCGCAAGACTAACGGCGTCCTCTCTTTTGACGGTCATATATTTGCCGCGCAAAAGTTCTGCATGATTTCTGTCCGAAACGCCCCTTAACGCCACCAATACCGCGTTTCCGCCGTATCTTACCTGTTCTACAAAGTATTCTTTGCCGTCAATATACGCCTTTTTAAGCCTTTCAAATCTCGTAACGTCGTCGGTCAGCGGATTTACTTTAAGTTCTCCCTTTATGCCCTGCGGCTTGGTTATAAGTCCTATTCTTAAAAATTCTTCCATAAGTTGTTTCGGCGCCGAAAGGCTTACCTTTTTCCTTTTATTCTATTTTTTATTTATATTGTTAAATTCTTTGTTATATTCTTTATATCTTTTTTATATTTTTTTATGTCTTTGCGTTTTCTTTTTAAAGTCGATTGCCCCCGTCTTCCGCACGATAAAACGCTTTTAATATGAAAACGTTTTCGATACGAGAACGCTTTCGACAAAAGAAACTTGCTTTCTTTACAAAAAGCAAAAACGAAAAAAATCAATATAAAGAAATGGGGAAAATTATTCCTTTTCCCCGCGTTCCTTTATTTCGATATTATATTTTTTGTTTTCTTTAAGCGAACCTGCGCGAACAAGCGTGCGAAGCGCTTTGACGATTTTGCCCTGTCTGCCGATTACTTTGCCCATATCGCTGTCGGAAAGAGTTACGGTAACCGTTACGTCTTTGCCGTTTTCTACAACGTCGTAATCGATTTCTTCCGGCTTTTCGGCAAAAGTACCGATAACGTATTTAATAAGTTCTATCATCATACCACCGTTGAAAAATTATTTGGATTTTCTTACTTTGGTTTTAGAAGGCGAAAGTTTTGCGGGCTTGGGTATAATTCCCTTGTTGATAAGAATGCTCTTTACCGTTTCGGTGGGTTGAACGCCCTTTGCAATCCAGTCTTTCGCTTTCGCTTCGTCGATAACGATTTCTGCGGGGTTTACGGTAGGATTATAATGTCCTACTTTGTCGATGTAAGCGCCGTCGCGTGCGTTTTTGCTGTCGGTGATTACGATACGGTAGAAGGGGGATTTCTTGTCGCCCATTCTGGTTAATCTCATTTTTACTGCCATTGTTTTTATCTCCTAAAAAATTTTTCTTTATTAAAACTTGAACATTTTATTGTTCTTCATTTGTTTCATCATTTGTTTGGTCTGTTCAAACTGTTTAAGCACCCTGTTAACTTCCTGCACCGAAGTTCCGCTGCCTTTTGCGATACGTTGCTTTCTGGAAGAGTTGATTATCTGCGGGTTAGACCGCTCTTTCATCGTCATAGACTGTATCACCGCTTTCATCGAAAGCATTTTCTTTTCGTCTATGTCTTCTTCCCTAATCTTAAACTTACCGCCCATGCCGCCCATATTCGGAAGCATAGCCATAACGTCTTTAAGACCGCCCATTTTTTTCATCGTTTCGAACTGCGTCAGATAATCGTCGAGAGTAAAGGAATTCTCCCTGAACTTCTTCTCCATTTTCTTCGCCTGTTCTTCGGTAACCGCGTCCTGCGCTTTTTCTATAAGCGACAAAACGTCGCCCATTCCCAAAATACGGTTGGCCATTCTGTCAGGATAAAAGGGTTCCAAATCTCCTAATTTTTCACCGACCGAACAGAATTTTATGGGTTTACCCGTTACCGCTTTCATCGAAAGCGTTGCGCCGCCTCTGGTGTCGCCGTCAAGTTTTGTAAGCACAAGTCCGGTAACTTCGAGCCGCTTGTTAAAGGTATCCGCCACTTCTACCGCGACCTGCCCCGTCATAGCGTCTACGACAAGCAAAATTTCGGCGGGGTTTACCTGCTCCTTGATTTTTTCCAACTCTTTCATCAAATCTTCGTCGATTTGAAGTCTGCCGGCGGTATCGATTATAACCGTGTCGAACCCGTAGGACTTAGCGTAGGCAACGCCTTCTTTCGCTATTTTAACGGGGTCGCCCTGCCCTTTTTCAAAAACCTGACAATCGGCGTTTTTGCCCACTACTTTGAGTTGGTTTATAGCCGCCGGACGATATACGTCGCAAGCGACGAGAAGGGGTTTTTTACCCTGTTTTTTAAGTAACAGCGCAAGTTTTCCGCACAACGTGGTTTTACCCGCGCCTTGAAGCCCTGCCATCATAATAACGGTGGGCGGCGCGCTGGATACCGCAAGTTTGCTGTTTTCCGCACCCATCAGCGCGATAAGTTCTTCGTTTACGATTTTTATGACTTGCTGCGTGGGGCTTAAACTTTTTAAGATTTCCTGCCCGACCGCGCGCTCGCTGACTTTCGCAACGAATTGCTTGACTACGGATATATTAACGTCCGCTTCCAGAAGCGCGATACGCACTTCACGCATTGCGGTTTTTATCTCTAACTCCGTAAGTCTGCCGTGCTTGGTAAGTTTAGAAAAAATATGATTTAATTTTTCGGACAATCCGGAAAAAAGTGCCATTATATACCTATCGTTTCCTTTAATTTTGCGGCAAGCTCTTCATCGCTCACGCTTTCCGAAAGAGCGTAAATGTTATCGGTTATCTCTTTAAGACGAAGTTTCTTCTCAAACCCGTTTAACTTGTCTTTCACTTTCTTTAACGCTTCCGAAACGCTTTGCCTTGTCGTCCCTTCGCTTTCCGCAATCTCCGACAACGACAAATCGTACATATAGTAAGCCGAAAAAATATTTCTCTGCTTCTCGGTAAGCAGTTCTTTATAGACCTCGAAAAGTCCTGCTACGCTTAAATCTTTTTCCATACCTAACCGATAAAAAAGGTGTAAAGCATTTTTACTTTACACCGTTATTATAATGTTTATTTATTTTATTGTCAAGCGTTTTTAAGCGCCTATTACGTAGGAGGCTTATTTTTTATTAAAATAAAACCAAATCAAAAACAGTTTCTTCGCAAAACAAGGTTTGCCAATCGATTTTTTACCTGTTAAGTTTCAATCAATCGGATTTTTACCGATTAAAACAATTCTTCCACAAATTCTTTTGCGTCGAACTCTTCTATATCGTCTATTTTTTCGCCCGTACCGACGTAAACGACCGGAACTTCCTGCTCGTAAGACAGCGAGATTATAAATCCGCCCTTTGCCGTTCCGTCGAGTTTAGTTAAAATAATACCGTCAAGTCCTACCGCTTCTCCGAAAACTTCTACCTGACTTGACGCGTTCTGACCGGTAGTTGCGTCTAAAACGATAAGTTTATAGTAATTTGCTTCGGGGAATTCTCTTTTTATAACGCGGTCCATCTTTTTAAGTTCTTCCATTAAGTTAGCCTTAACGTGAAGTCTGCCGGCAGTATCTATTATCAGAACGTCCGTCTTTTTGGCTTTGGCGGAAGTAATCGCGTCGAACACCACTGCGGAAGCGTCTGCCCCCTCGTCGTGCTTGATAATACGCACTTTGGCTCTCTCCGCCCATACCGAAAGTTGGTCCGAAGCCGCCGCCCTGAACGTATCCGCCGCGGCGATTGTTACGCTTTTTCCTTCGCTTCTGAATTTGTTTGCAAGTTTACCTATCGTGGTGGTTTTGCCAACGCCGTTTACGCCAACCACCATAATAACGGCGGGAAACGCAATTTCGGGTTTATCCGCATAAGACAAAGTTTCGTATAATTCTTTTTTCAGCAAGTCTATAACGTAATCTTTGTCGCGGCATTTTTCTTTAACCGCGACTTCTTTTATCTCTTCCACAATCTCCATAGTGGTAGAAACGGAAACGTCCGACGATATAAGAATGTCTTCCAAATCTTCGTAAAACTCTTCGCCGAGTTTGTTCCTTGCAAACAGGTCGTTGAGTTTTTTGGAAAGCCCGTCTCGCGTTTTTTTCAATACGTTTTTAAGTTTACCGAATAATCCCATATACCAAATCCTTGTTCTCTGCCCTTTCCGCAACAATTCTGCGTGCGGCTTTTTACTTGCGGCGTTTTTCATACGGCGGTTTTCATACGGCGGTTTTTTGCGGCTTTGCAGTTTCTGTTTTGCCGCGCGCCCGCCCCTTTTCCGCTATTCCAATATACCGTTTGCGGCATTTTGTTCTATAAGGCGTTTTATTTAGTCCTGTTTTTCGTTTAAGTCGGCTTTCCGCACGCTTAAACTGTTATTTATACTTTCTTTATTCTCTTTTATATAAACGTTTTTATCCGTGCAGGCGTTTTTTACATTGTGTTTTTTTACAATCGGAAATCAGGCAAGTTGGTCGTCGATATTTTCCACGTCGGAAAGTTTGACCGAAACCGTTTTACTGACGCCCTTTTCCTGCATGGTAACGCCGAACAGTGCGTCTGCAAGTTCCATCGTCGGTTTTCTGTGCGTTATGACTATGAACTGCGTTTCTTCGGAGAATTTTTTAAGGTACCTTGCGAATCTGTCTACGTTTGCTTCGTCAAGCGCCGCTTCTATTTCGTCCAGCACGCAGAACGGCATAGGACGAAGTTTTAAAATCGCAAACAGAATGGCGATAGCGGTAAGCGCCTTTTCTCCGCCCGATAAAAGCGAAAGTTTTTGAAGTTTCTTTCCCGGGGGTTCGGCGATTATTTCTATGCCTGCTTCCAACTTATCGTCCACTTCGGAATAATCGAGTTCCAGCATAGCCCTGCCGCCGCCGAACAACTCTTTGAATATTCTCTGGAAGTTTTCGTTTATTTTGGTAAAGCCTTCGTCGAACTTGGTAAGCATTTCTTCTTTGATTTTATCGATTGCTTCTTTTATGTCGTTTTCGGCTTTTTCCAAATCTTCTTTATCGGAAACCATCTTGTCGTATTTTTCTTTTACGAGTTTATAGTCTTCTATTGCCGAACCGTTGATTGTTCCGAGTGCCGAACGGCGTTTTCTGAGCCTTATAATCTCTTGTTCGCCCGCCTTTTCGTCGTAGTTCTCTTCCTTTATTTTAGAAGCCGTTTCGTAGGTTTCCTGATAATCTTCCCAAATGCTTTGCTGCATATACTCCAAGTCGGAGTCTATTTTTGTCAGCGCGATTTCTTCGGCATGCTTTTTATCGGTAAGTTCGTTTAACTGTTCGGTAGTGGCGCGTTTTATCTCGTCGTTCTTGTTGAGTTTGTCTTTTAACCCTACTTTATAACCTTCTATATTGTCTATTTCGGTTCTTATGCCGTTGACGTAATCCTGTTCTTCTTTGGTAAGCGCGACTTTCTCCTGTTCGAGTTTCAGGTTTTCGATGATGTCTGCCGCCCCAGCATTGCTCTTTTTAAGCCTTTCGACGGTGTTTTTAGCGTCTTCAATCGCCGCGGTAAGCCTTGCGTTGTCTTCGTTTAACGAAGTTATGTCCGCTTTGAGTTCAGTACATTTAACCTGTAATTCGGTATTGAGTGCGGAAAGTTCGTCGCGTTGTTTTTTAAGCAAGTCGGATTCCGCCTGCTGTTTTAACG
>JAEYEN010000080.1 GCA_023403375.1 Bacillota bacterium | reverse complement strand
TTGTTAAAACCGAAGGTATTTTTTGCGGACTTGTAAACAAAATGCTTGGGAAGGCGTTAGAAAAATCTTCGACGGACAAAACCGAAAAAGCGCTTGCAAAAACGGCTAAATGTTTTGCGCTGAAAGTTTGCGGCAACACGGGGTTTGATTGCGCGCAGGTTACAAAAGGCGGAATTTCAACGAAAGACGTTTGCGATAAAACTTTTGAAAGCACGTTGAGAAAGGGGTTTTACATCACGGGTGAAGCGTTAAACGTAGACGGGGATTGCGGCGGATATAATCTTGCGTTTGCCTTTTACAGCGGAATAATCGCCGCAAAATCCGTTAAGGACAAATACCTTAATCGCAAATCGTAAGGCGGCGCCTTGACTTTTCAGTTTTTATCGATTTTTTCTTTTTTCTTTAATTTTTCTTGGTGTTCCATTATTTGGATAAAAGTTTTATTTTTTTTATAAAATTTTAAAAAAACAGTACCTTTTTCAAAATATTGTGGTATTATTATGTTGATAAGAGTTATATAATAAATACTGCGGTAAGCGCCGGCTAAATCATCGGCGTCGTTCATTTTTTTCGTTTTGCTGCACCTGTCTGATAATTCGTATACGGTCATATTTTTTTACATTTTTCTGTGGCGAACAGGTGCTTTCAGACGTATTGCAGTTCTCGATTTTACAAGTTTTAACAATTATTTTTAATAAAAATCCGCGCGATATTTAAAATTGAAAAGTTCTATTTTATAATGTTACGTTTTGTAATTTTACGTTTTTAAAATTTTAAAGTCGTCTGGTGTTGTTATTTTTTGATATTTTTATTTTATATTTTTTAAATTCAATTATAAAGTTAATTAAAAGTTTGGTTCAGTTATGAGATTTGTCAGAAATTCAAATTCAGAGGTTGATATGATTAAGTTCGTAGATTTCAGTACGGAAATGCTTGAAAAACAGCATTTAAGCATTCTGCGCGAGTTAGGCAGGGTTATCGGCGTTAAAGGTCCCAGCGGTCGTTCCAAAGAAGACTTAATCGAGAACATTATCGCTATACAACAGGGCAAATTGCAGCCCGAATTTACAAACAAGGGCGCGCCGACCAAAATCAAGATAGATTTATCTCAATTTATCGCTTCTGACGACGACGTGGACTATACCAAAACAGACAGACCGATAAGGAAATATAAGGCTATCGACCCAAGCGAGGACAACGGACCCTTTGAAACAGAAGGCGTGCTGGAATTATGCATTTCGGGATACGGATTTTTACGAGTTAATAATTACGAAAATTCCGACAAAGATATTTACGTTTCCAACCAGATTATAAGAAAGCACAACTTAAAACGCGGCGATACAATCAGGTGCGTAGCCCAAAAACTGCGCGGCAGAGAATTAGCGGCGTTGCAGGAAATTATTACGATAAACGGAAAGGTGCCGGGTGAAACGACTTTAAGACCTAACTTTGACGACCTTATTCCTTATTATCCGACCGACAGGATAAAACTCGAAGTGGCAGGCGAGAACGACATATCGTTAAGGTGTATAGACCTTTTCTGTCCGTTAGGAATGGGACAGCGCGGACTTATAGTCGCACCGCCTAAAACGGGCAAAACCACGCTCTTAAAAAAGATTGCGAAATCAATAGAAACAAATTATAAAGACATAAAACTTATAATTCTTCTGATAGACGAACGTCCCGAAGAAGTTACCGATTTCAAACGCGATATAGAAAGCGAAGTGGTGTTTTCTACTTTTGACGAGAATCCCGAACACCATAAAAAGGCGGCGGAACTCGTTATAAACAACGCGAAAAGACTTGTCGAAGCAGGGCAGAACGTGGTTATTTTAATGGATTCCATCACCCGTCTTGTGCGCGCCTATAATAATTCGGCAGAACCGAGCGGAAGAACGCTTTCGGGCGGACTTGACACGAACGCGCTTCAAATGCCCAAGCGCTTTTTCGGTGCGGCGAGAAATATAGAAAACGGCGGAAGTCTTACTATTTTATCGACTGCGCTTATCGAAACGGGAAGCCGTATGGACGACGTTATTTTTGAAGAGTTCAAAGGTACGGGCAATATGGAAATTCACCTGTCGAGAGAACTTTCCGAAAAACGTATTTTCCCCGCGATAGACATATATAAATCCGGCACGAGAAAAGACGACTTGTTGCTTTCGGAAAAAGAATCCGACGCGGTGTTCAAATTGCGCAAAGTACTTTCCGAAAAAGAGAACGCGACGGACGTTATTATAGAAATGATGAAGAAATCGAAAGACAACGACGACCTTTGCAATAAGTTGGACGGCTGGCTTAAAATTTATAACAACGAATATGAAATCAAAAAGAAATAAGACCATAGACTTTGCGCTTAACGAAGCGGAAGAGTTACTGTCAAACGCAGTTTACGAAAAGGATACGGATAGCCTTCCGCTTAATAAAACGATAATAGGCGATACTTTTTCCGCGCTTAAAAAGTTAGACGACAAGACCGTGGACCTTTTGATTGTTGACCCGCCGTATAATATCGACAAGTATTTTCACGGCAACAGTTTTAAAAAAACAGACGATAGGGCGTACGAAGAATATACCGAAAAATGGATAGCCGCCGTGCTCCCTAAACTAAAACCTACCGCAAGCGTTTACGTTTGTTGCGACTGGAAAAGTTCGGTCGTTATCGGCGAGGTTTTAAAAAAACATTTTATTTTAAGAAACCGCATAACGTGGCAGCGTGAAAAAGGCAGGGGTGCAAAAAAGAATTGGAAGAATTGTTTGGAAGACGTTTATTTTGCAACCGTGGGCGAAGATTATAAGTTCAATCTCGACCTTGTGAAACAACGTAAAAAAGTGCTTGCGCCTTATAAAGAAAACGGTAAACCCAAAGACTGGGAAAATACGAAAGACGGTAAATTCCGCCTGACTTGCCCCTCAAATTTTTGGGACGACTTATCCGTTCCGTATTGGTCAATGCCCGAAAACACCGCTCACCCCACGCAAAAGCCCGAGAAGTTAATCGCAAAATTAGTGCTCGCAAGTTCCGACGAGGGCGACTTGGTGTTAGACCCCTTTGCAGGCAGCGGAACCACGGGGGTAGTGTGTAAAAAACTCAATAGAAATTTTATCGATATAGAACAAAATCCGTTGTACTGCGGCTGGGCTGAAAAACGTCTTTTAACCGCAGAAACCGATAAAACCATTCAGGGTTACGAGAACGGTGTTTTTTTTGAGAGAAACAGCAATCTTTAAGTCAAGGCTTAATAAACAGTAAAAGGAAAAAGTAACAGGAAAACATACGCTCCTTTTATAAAAGCATGGCGATAATTTCCGCTTGATGTTAAATACCGACGTGCGGCTTAAAACTGCAAAAGTCAAAAAATAATCGCAAGACAAAAATCATATTTATAAAAATCAAATTCAGAAAAACAAAAACGCTTTTGATAATTTCAAAAGCGTTTTTTATATTACTGTCGTTTTTTATATTATTGTCGATAGAGTCGATTTGTTTTTCCGATATTTGCGTATCGGTTTATTCTGACTTATTCCGATTGGCTTAGCATATTGATGTTGTTTTTGTTTTTATAGCGTTTTTAACGGCGGAAAGCGGGTTAAAAGTCCCATTCGGGGATATATTTTTCGTCTGCGCTTTTGTATTTTTGGTAAAACATATTCGTAAAGCCTAATGCCATAGCGTAATCTAAAACCTTTTCGTATTCGCGTCTGGTGATTTTTCTGTTAAGTTCGGGCAGATTTTTTAAATCTCCGAAAGGAGTGTATTGGCTCATTACGTTTAAATATATTTTGTCTTTAATAACGCTTAACTCGTCAAGAATTTTCATACTGTCCACCGTGCCTTGCGGTAAAACAAGGTGGCGGACTATCGTTCCGCTTGTTATCATTCCGTCTTTATCGAAAATAAGCGGCTTGTTCGCCATAAAAAGTATTGCCTTAAACGCCTTTTCAAAGTAATCTTCTTTTCCGCAATAACGTTTTGATATAAGCGGAGAATAAAATTTAAGGTCGGGCAGAAAGACGTCCACATAGTCGCAAAGTTTTTCAAGAATTTCCACGTTTTCGTATCCGTTAGTGTTGTAAACTACCGGAACGCGCGGTTTATAAATCTTTAACGCGTTTATAATTTTATCCGAAAACTGCGTAGGGGAAACAAGGTTTATATTGTGTGCGCCTTTTTGTTCAAGTTCCCTGAAAATATCCGCAAGTTCGCTTTCGGTTATTGTTTTGCCCCGCATAGCGCGCGATAATTCGTAGTTCTGACAGAATGCGCACCTTAAATTACAGCCGCAGAAAAACACCGTTCCGGAACCGTTTTTTCCCGAAACGCAAGGTTCTTCAAAAGGGTGAAGATAAAATTTTGCGATACGAATTTTTCCGTCCGTACCGCAAAAGCCTGTTCTTTTTTCTTTGTCTATATTGCAAAAGTTGGGGCATAAAACACAACCCATAATCTACTCCGAAATCTACTCCGATTAAAACAATTATTCAAACAATCTACTCCAATTCAAACGCGCCCGTGTAAAGTTGATAATATTTTCCTTTCTTTGCGATAAGTTCGTCGTGCGAGCCGCGTTCTATAATGTTGCCGTATTCCAGAACCATTATAACGTCGGAATTCCTTACCGTGGACAACCTGTGCGCTATAACGAAAACCGTTCTGCCTTCCATAAGTCTGTCGGTGCCTTTCTGAACCAACGCTTCGGTACGCGTGTCGATAGAAGAAGTCGCTTCGTCCATAATCATAACGGGCGCGTCTTTAACCGCCGCTCTCGCAATGGATAAAAGTTGACGTTGACCTTGCGAAAGGTTTGCGCCGTCGCTGGTTAACATAGTGTTGTAACCGTTAGGAAGTCTGGTAATAAAATCGTCCGCATAAGCGAGTTTTGCCGCCGCGATACATTCTTCGTCGGTCGCCGTAAGTCTGCCGTAACGTATGTTATCCATAACCGTTCCCGTAAACAGGTTGGTGTCCTGTAAAACAATGCCCAGAGAACACCTTAAATCGGCTTTCTTGATTTTGTTTATGTTAATTCCGTCGTATCTGATTTTGCCGTCGGCAATATCGTAAAATCTGTTGATAAGGTTTGTAATCGTGGTTTTGCCTGCGCCCGTCGCGCCGACGAACGCCACTTTCTGACCGGGGTGCGCGTAAAGCGAAACGTCGTGCAGAACAACCTTACCCGGCACGTAAGCAAAGTCTACGTCAAACATTTGTATATCGCCTTTAAGTTCGGTATACGTTACGCTTCCGTCGGCTTTATGCGGATGTTTCCACGCCCAGTGCCCCGTGCGTTCTTCACATTCGGTTATGGTTCCGTCTTCTCCGATACGGCAACGCACAAGCGTTACGTAACCGTCGTCCGTTTCGGGCTGTTCGTCCATAAGTTCGAATATTCTGGAAGCGCCCGCAAGTCCCATAACAACGGAGTTTAACTGTTGCGAACACTGCGAAATCTGACCGGTGAACTGTTTGCTTATCGGTAAAAACGACATTATAATCGCAAGGAAGGACAGGGGGTCGCATTCCTGTAAACCGCTGAAAGTAAGGTTCTTTGCGCCGCTTACCACTAAAAGTCCGCCGATAAAGGCGATAAGCACGTATAATATGTTGCCAAGGTTACCCATTATAGGCATCAGAATATTTGCAAACGTGTTGGCTTTTCTCGCGTCGGAATACAACTGTTCGTTTTTGTCGTTAAAGCCGTCGATTGTTTCTTCTTCGTGGCAGAAAACTTTAACGACCTTCTGACCCTGCATCATTTCCTGAATATAACCTTCTTCCGCACCCAAAGACATTTGCTGGCGCATAAAGAATTTAGCGCTGTTTCCGCCCACCGACTTGGTTATAAGCGCCATTACGAACACGCCGAAAAGTATAACCAAAGACAGCCATATACTGAAATTGAACATTATTACCAGAAGAGTAATAATACTTACGAGCGCCGAACAAAGCGACGGTATGCTTTGCGAAACTAACTGACGGAGCGCATCCGTATCGTTAGTGTAACAACTCATCAGGTCGCCCGTTTTATGCGTGTCGAAAAATCTGATAGGGTAGTATTGCATACGCCCGAACATTTCCGTTCTCATCTGGTGCAGGAAAGTCTGTGTGAGCGCGCCCATAAGCCTTGTGTAAATAAAACTCGATAACACGCCCGCGCCGTAAACAACGCCCATTGCGATAAATATTTTTATAAGCGATTGCGCCGCGTAAGCCCAGCCTTCGGCAGGGGAAAGCCCCGTGCCCGTCGTCGGGTTCATAAGTCCTATCGTTTCCAAAAGCGTGTTTAACACTTTATTTAAAAATACCGAAGAAGCAACGCCCGTTACCGCGCTTATAAGAAGACAAATCAAAATAACGGTAAGTGTTCCCGCATTCTTTTTGAATAACATTCCTAAAAGTCTTTTAAGCGTGCCTTTTTTGGCTTTCATAGCCGCGCCGCCTTTTTTAGCAGTCATTTTAGGGGGCATATCACATCACCTCCTCTGTATTTTCGGACGCTTTATTTTGCGAATAATAAAGTTCCTGATATATCTCGTTGGTTTTTAATAATTGTTCGTGCGTTCCCATAGCGGTAATCGTTCCGCCGTCCATTATAAGAATTTTATCCGCTTCCTGAATAGACGCTATTCTTTGCGCGATTATAATTTTAGTAGTGGACGGTATATATTCTTTAAGCGCCTTTCTTATAAGCGCGTCCGTTTTGGTGTCTACCGCGCTGGTAGAGTCGTCTAAAATAAGTATTTTCGGGTTTTTTAGAAGCGCGCTCGCAATACAGAGCCTTTGTTTTTTTCCGCCCGAAACGTTTACGCCG
>JAEYEN010000067.1 GCA_023403375.1 Bacillota bacterium | reverse complement strand
CGCGATAACCAATAAAGAAATTTCCGAAAAACTCTCGGAACTCGGCTACGAAGTGGATAAGAAAAAAATCGTTCTCGATAAAAATATAAAATCGGTCGGAACTTACACCGTAAACGTCAAAATTTCCGCGGAAGAAACGGCGGTTATCACCGTAGAAGTCATTAACTGACATTCCCCAATAAGCGGTTCAGACAACAACGAACAAATCTGCTTTTTTTCGGTTTTTTTGCCGTACGTCCGCTTTCCGCAGCGTTAAATTGAGTTTAGGGATAGTTTTTCGGCATTCGGCAGTTGTGGTTTACGACATTTAAATTGCCAAAAACAAAATAAATATTTAAAAATTTATATTAAAAAGAAAATCTCTCTTCTGCTTTGGAAGAGAGATTTTTTCATTGAGAAATTTTTGCAGAAATTATATTTGCGAAGATTATTCCATATAAGCTTTATGGAAAACTTTTTTGCCTTTTTTGATAATGGCGCCGTCTTTTAAAACGTCTTTGGTTACTTCAAAAGCAAAGTCGGTAACTTTTTCTTTATTTAATGTTACGCCGCCCTGCTGAATAAGTCTTTTCGCTTCCCCTTTCGACGCGGCGAGTTTACATTCCACCATAAGGTCGGAAAGCAAAATCTTTCCGTCTTTAATTTTTTCTTCGCCGATTAAAGTGGCGGGCATATTTGCGTCGTCCCCGTCGCCCGAGAAAAGCGCGGTAGCGGCGGCTTTCGCTTTGTCCGCTTCTTCTTTTCCGTGAACAAGCGCGGTAAGTTCGTATGCCAGAAGCTCTTTCTTTTCGTTGATTCTGTTATCTTCCCACTTGTCCATTTCTCTGATTTGTTCCATAGGAAGGAAAGTGAGCATTTTAATACATTTCATAACGTCGGCGTCGTCTACGTTTCTCCAATACTGATAGAACTCGAACGGCGAAGTTTTTACAGGGTCAAGCCAGACCGCGCCTTTTGCTGTTTTACCCATTTTTTTGCCTTCGCTGTTTAAGAGAAGAGTTATAGTCATAGCGTATGCGTTGTCGCCCGTCTTTTTTCTTATAAGTTCGGTGCCGCCAAGCATATTAGACCACTGGTCGTCGCCGCCGAACTGCATATTGCAGCCGTAATGAGTATGCAGGTAATAAAAATCGTAAGACTGCATAATCATATAATTGAATTCCAGAAACGAAAGACCTTTTTCCATTCTTTGTTTATAACATTCCGCGCGGAGCATATTGTTTACCGAAAAACAAGCGCCCACTTCTCGCAGTAATTCTATATAATTAAGGTTCAAAAGCCAGTCGGCGTTGTTTACCATAATGGCTTTGTCCTCGCCGAACTCTATAAACCTTTCCATCTGCTTTTTAAAGCACGCGCAGTTGTGCGCTATCGTTTCTGCGGTCATCATAGAACGCATATCCGTTCTTCCCGACGGGTCGCCGATATATCCCGTGCCGCCGCCTATCAGAACAACGGGCTTATTCCCCGCCATCTGCAATCTTTTCATTAAGCAAAGCGCCATAAAATGCCCGACGTGGAGCGAATCGGCAGTGGGGTCGAACCCTATATAAAATCTCGCGCCGCCGCCGTTTATCAATTCTTTAATCTCTTTTTCGTCGGTTACCTGCGCGATAAGTCCGCGTTCTACAAGTTCTTCGTAAATATTCATTTTTATCCCTCTGAATTACAAAATAAGATAAATTCTTAATAATTCTAAACTAAAAAAACATATATGTCAAGTCTTATAATCGCCTTGCGCAAAACCCGAAATCGCTTTTTTTTATTGACAATATTTAATATATGGGGTACAATAACTAAGATATGGAAAATAATAACGAACGCACGGTTATAAGTAAAATCGAAATCGACGAAAAAAGTAACGAACCGCATATAGTGGAAATGGACGCGGAAGAAGCGCAAAAAGCGGAAAACGCAATTTGCTCTTCCGAAAATTCCGAAACACCCGATAGCGGCGACGATGCTCCTTGCAATAATGCAAAACCGAAAAAACGCAGCAGAATAAGAGAAAAAGTAAAACAACTTGAAATTCCAAACGTTTTTAAGTATAATGAACAGACTTCGGTAAACAAGCGCCAGAAGATTTTTAAAAACGTCTTTACGGTTATCTTTATCGTTTTAGTCGTCGGCGTTCTGGTTTACACCGCTTATAACGACTTCGGTTCGGGCAAAACTCTGCCCCCGTGGAGCGACGTTGCGGGTATTCTCGGCAGTTGCTGGTTCTACCTTATATTTGCGCTTCTGGCACTGTTTTTTATGTACTTTTTCAAAGGAATAAAACTCTCCGCAATGTGCAAATCCATGACGGGTAATTGGCATTTTAAAACCTGTATGGAAACGGGCGTCGTCGGAATATATTATAATAACGTTACGCCGCTTGCGGTCGGCGGTCAGCCGTTTGAAATTTATCACCTTTCAAAGCACGGGGTTCACGGCGGAGTCGCGTCTTCGCTCCCCATCGCCACGTTTTTCTTAAATCAGTTCGCTTTCGTAATTCTCGGAATCATCTCGCTGGTACTATTCAAAACCAACGCTTTCGATATACCCAGCGAATTCGTAAGCGTTATCCCGTCTAACGTAGTTTCGGTTATAGCGATTATCGGGCTTGTAACCTGCATTTCTATGCCCACCGTTGTGGTTATGTTCTGTTTCTTCCCGAGAGTGGGCGCTTCCATCGTTAAGTTCGTTATTTTCCTGGGCGGAAAATTACATATAGTCAAAGACCCCAAACTTTTAACGTATAAAACGCTCCGCACAGTTGTTCACAACTCTAAATGTCTGAAAAAAATTGCAACCAACGTTCCGTTGTTCATAAGTTGCTTTATATTCAGCCTTTGCGAACAGTTGGCACTTTGCTCTATCGCATATTTCTCGTTGAGATTCTTCGGTTACGACCTTCCTGCGGACGGGTTTACCGAATGGTTGCAAATAGTGCAAATCTGCTTTATTCTGTATGCGGCAATTTCGTTCATCCCCACCCCCGGCAATTCGGGTGCGGCAGACCTTTCGTTCTATCTCATATTCGAGATAGGCTTAAAACCGGGTCTTGCGTTCCCCGCAATGCTTGTGTGGCGACTTATAAGTTTCTATTCCACCATTATTATCGGATTTGTGTTTACAACCGTTAAAAAGAGAAAGGACTTAAAGTTCGCTAAGTTAGACGAATAATAGCAATATAATTTTTAATAAATTTTTAAGATATAACCCCCTTCGTGCAAATTTTGCCCATAAATAAAGCGCCTGTTTTTGTAACAGACGCTTTTTTAAGGTTTTTTATTTTTACAATTTTATATTTCATTTTACGAATTATAATCGTAAGGAATTTTGTTCTTCCTTTCTCCTTTTAGGTTTAATATATATCCATTTTCAACTTTACACCACCAATTAGGGTTATGCCCTGGTAAATCTTCCAAAATATCCGTATCTGTAATATTTGAACTCCTCACGACTTCTAAATCGCCTACAAAAATTTCTATCATCGCATAATCTCTACCATCTTTATCGCTAAAAACAACTTCATATTGATTATATCTTATTTCAGACATGATAATAGTCCCAATAGCACCCTTTTTCACACCTTCATCTTCATATTTATCTGTTAAAACTTTTACTTCGTCTAACCATTTCATAATCCTTTCTCCTTAATCTTTTATTAAAGGTGTTGCAATTTTAATCTTTCCAAACGGCCATGCTACACAACCCACGTGGCAATTAAACTTTTCTTTTGCGTGGTCTCTTTTGCCGTTTAACGTAAAGTTTACAGTAAAATGTTGCCCATGATTATTAAGTGTTTTCAATTTGTAATCGCCAGATAAAAATTTATTTTCTACTTCTAATTGAATTAAGTTATACAACTCATTTGCATCTTCAATGGTATATCCCATTGTTTTCATCATTGCTCTCTTATCTTCGTTTACAAAAAGATAGCCTGTAATTTTCTGCAAAGGAAAATCAAAAACAACTGCCGATAAATCATATTTCTTGTTTTTACATTTACAATATGGATGATAATAATTAGGCTTATTGTCATTTCTAAACACCGTATCGTTTAGAGCAACACACAATGCACACGTTCTCGTTTTTTCATAGCCTACTGCCACACCGTTACAAGTTTCTATATTTTCAGGGCTAACGTTCTCTCTTATAACAAACCCGTTACCACTAATTCCAAAGATATTGTCTACAATCCATCTTATATTTTCAAACATATTATATCATATCTCTCCTTAAAATTCAAAAGCCTGAAAGAACTTTGTTCTCTCGGGCTTTTTTATAGTATAATACGGCTTTTCTGTTTATCGATAGATTTATGACAATAAAAAACAACCTAATTAAACATTTCGTTCAATTAGATTGTTATTGGTTGCGGGGAGGGGATTTCTTCTTGCCTTTTGCAAAGCATTTCTCTTTTTGATTTTCTTGTGCTTTGCAAAAGCCTTCGGTCAACCGCTTAAAACTTGCCACAGGCAACTTTTTTCGGCTTCGCCGCCGCTCTATTCAAATCCCTCGCCCAATTACTTTCGCCGAGCAAAAAAAGACACCGACTAAATGTCGATGTCTTTTTGTTGGTTGCGGGGAGGGGATTTGAACCTCCTGACCTTCGGGTTATGAGCCCGACGAGCTACCAAGCTGCTCCACCCCGCGATGTGGATATCGTTTCCTTAACGCTACACTATAATATACCATATTTTTAACTTTGTCAAACGTTTCCTTAAAAAAAATAAATTATAGTGCCATTTAACTTGAAAAAAAGTTTTTCCTTTGTTACAATATATTATATGGTTGTAGATTTAAGCAATATCGTAAACAAAAACGAGAAAATTGCCGTTGCCGTTTCGGGCGGCAGCGATTCTATGGCCCTTTTACATTTTTTATCGGCCAACACCCCAAAATACGGCTATTCTATTGCCGCAATCAACGTTGAACACGGCATACGGGGCGAATCTTCCGAAAAAGACACCGAATTTGTTAAAAATTATTGTTTTTCTCACGGAATAGAGTTTATTCCTTATTCTGTGAACGCTTTATCCCTTGCAAAAAAGAACGGGCTTACCGTTGAAGAAGCGGCACGGCAGTTGCGATACGAGTGTTTTTTTGACGCCGTTTCGCACGGCAAGTGCGACAAAATTGCGACGGCGCACCATTTACGGGACAACGTGGAATCTATTCTTCTGAACCTTTTCAGGGGAACGGGGCTTAAAGGCGTTGCGGGAATAAACGCAAACTTTTCGGATAAAATCATCCGCCCTTTTTTAGACGTTCCTAAGGAAGAAATTACCGAGTATGTAAAAATAAACGATATTCCTTACGTTACCGACGAAACTAATCTTTCCGACGATTACACCAGAAACTACATAAGACTTAACGTTTTGCCCAAAATAAAAGAGATTTTTCCCGAAGCGGAAAGAAGCATTGCGAGATTTTCTAAAATAGCGAAAGCGGAAGACGAGTATTTAGACGGGCTTGCAAGCAGTATTTTGACTCTTAACGGCGAAACGGCGGAAATAGTCGTCCCGTCCGACAAAGTGCTTTTTTCAAGAGCGGCGATTATCGCGCTTAAAAAGTCGGGAATAGAAAAAGACTGGGCGCAAGTTCATATAAACGACCTTTACTCTCTTTCCAAAAAACAAAACGGAAATAAAATAAATTTACCAAAAGACCTGATTGCCGTTAAAGAATACGGAAAGGTTGTAATTTACCGCGAAAGCAAAGAAAAGGCGGCGGAAACCCCTTATCGGGCAGGGAAAACCATTTTCGGCGACAAAGTTTTAATTGCCGAAGAACAACCGCTTAAAAATACTTCTGGGCAGCCTTTTTTCGCCCTTAACTTAAAAAACGGATTTTATGCGGACGGAAATAAAATTCCGAAAACCGCCGTTTATCGCACAATAAAACAGGGCGATGTTTTTACCAAGTTCGGCGGCGGAACAAAAAAACTTTGCGACTATTTTACGGACAGGAAAATTCCGCAAAGATTAAGGGCTTCTATCCCCCTTTTATGCGACGGAAACTACGTTCTGGTAATTTTCGGCGTTGCCGTGTCGGATAGCGTTAAAGTAGAAAGCAATACCAAAAAACTTATAAAATTTACATACGAGGACAAATAATGAAACAGTTAAAAGTAGTTTTAAGCGAAGACCAGATTCAGGCGCGCGTAAAAGAACTCGGCAAAATCATAAGCAAAGATTACGCCGGCAAAAGCCCCGTGGTTATCTGCATGCTTAAAGGCGCGATTGAATTCTTTTCGGACATCGTAAGAAACCTTACCGTGCCCATCTCTATGGAATTCGCAAGACTTTCAAGTTACAGAAACGGTACGGAAAGCGGAGACATGGAACTGATAACGGACATTACCGCCGACGTTTCGGGGAAAGACATTCTTATTATAGAAGACGTTGTGGACAGCGGAAAAACGCTTTCTTATTTTATAAGTCTTTTAGAAAAAAAGAACCCTGCTTCCATAAAAATCTGCGCTTTCTTAGATAAACCCGAACGCCGTTGCTCTGACGTTAAAGTAGACTACGTAGGCTTTCAAATAAACTGCGGATTTGTTATCGGATACGGTCTTGACTATGCGGAACGGTTCAGAGAACTCCCCTACCTTGCCGAAATAAATTCCCCCGTCGACCTGGAAGACTAAGTAAATCTGCTTTTATAAAATGAATTTTAATTCAGAATTTTATAATACGCATACGGTATAATCTTAAAATCAAGTAAATACCTTTATAACTTTAATAAGAAAACCGACGGTATAACTTTTACCCGTCGGTTTTTTTTGTTTTTTTAGTTGACTTTCTTATAATTTTGGTATAAAATATTTTTAAGAACGTTGGGTGAAAAGCAATTTGTAATTGCCAATCCGTAATCATGTGCCAAGCGCCATTCCGTTCTTTTTTTTTGCCTTTTTTAGTTTTTTTCGTATCTTCTATACGTTGATTTTGAAAAACTTTTCCGTTCGCCCCTTGGGCGAACTTTTTTTATTTTAGCAACGGTTTAATGATTTTGTCTATCGCTTCCATCGGCAGTCCTACAATATTATTGAAACTTCCCCTATAACTTTTGACCAGCGGAAAGCCGTCCTGAATACCGTAACTACCCGCTTTATCCAGCGGAAGTCCGCTCTGCACGTAAGTTTTTATCAGTTCGTCGGGCAGGTCGGAAAAAGTTACTTCCGTTACTTCGTCGGATATGATTTTCTTATCTTTTGTGATAACTGCATAGCCCGTTACCACGTTATGCGTTTTACCCGACAGGAATTTGAGAGTATTATATGCGTCGGCAGCGTCTTTGGGTTTTCCCAAAATATTATCGCCTATAAAAACCAGAGTGTCCGCGCCGACAACCACAACGTCTCCGCTTAAACGCGAAAAAACTTCTTCTGCCTTTTGCTCGGCAAAATATCTTGCCCGTTCTATCGGGTCCTTTATATCGGTTATTTCTTCAAAATTGCTTTTGACAACCGAGAAATCGTATCCTGCGGCAAGTAAAATATCTTTTCTTCTCGGCGAATTGCTGGCAAGAATAAGTTTCATTTTATTTTTCCCCCGTCTATTACGAATTTTTTAATCGCACGGTCTTTGAACACTCTTCTGTCTATTCCCGTTGCGGTAAACACGGTCTGCATTTTATCGACGGCGGAGATAAGTTTTCTCTGCCGCTTTTTATCGAGTTCGGATAAAACGTCGTCTAAAATCAAAATGGGATACTCTCCGAATCTGTCGTTAAAAATCTCGGTTTCGGCAAGTTTAAGAGATAGCGCCACCGTTCTTTGTTGCCCTTGCGAACCGTAAATTCTTGCGTCCATTTCGTTAAGAACAAACTTTATATCGTCCCTGTGCGGACCTATCGACGTAAATCCTAAACGCATATCTTTATCGAGCGCGGTTTTAAGGTCGCTCTTCAAGGCGTAAGCGATTTCTTCTTCGCTTCCGTAATAGCCGCTTTCGGTGCGCATTTTAAGTTTTTCTTTACCGCCCGACAAAAAGGCGTGCTTTTCTTCCGCCACGGGCGAAAGTTTTTCCAAGAAATCGTTGCGCGACTTTATGATTTTCCCCGCTTCACGCGAGAGTTGTTCGTCCCAGACGGGCAACGTGTCTTTTATAATTTCGTAATTCTGATTTTTTAACAGATTATTTCTCTGCGACAATATTTTATTATATCTCGAAAGCGCGTAAAAATACCCTTTGGACATCTGCGACAGAGATATATTTAAAAATCTTCTTCTGTCTTCCGGACTTTCCTGCACGAGTTTAAGTTCCGACGGGTTGAAAAACACACTGTGAATGTTGCCCAAAAGTTCGCCTATTCTAAGCACTTCCACATTGTTTATATATACGTTTTTCTTGTCGTTTTTGTTAAAGACCATTCTGACCGACACGTCGCCGTAAAGCGAAGCCGCCGTCCCACCGATTTCCGCACGGTCTTTGCCGTTTTTTATTACGATTTTATCCTTATTCGCGCGCGGAGAATAGCCCGTGCAAAGGAAAAAAATCGCTTCTGCGGCGTTGGTTTTCCCCTGCGCGTTCGCACCCGTTAAAAGGTTTAACCCTTTATCAAAATAAAAACATTCTTCTTCGTAATTACGGAAGTCTTTTAAGTTAAGTGATTTGAGATACATAATATTTATTTTTAATCGTTAAAATTTGTTATGCGGTAAAATTTACAAGTCTGCGCACTTTTTACGTATTTTTAAAAAATTTTGTCCTTTTACTTTATTTTCTCTTCTTTTTATTGTATAATTTAAAGACCGAGCGTTTTCGACGTTTTTAGAATTTTCGTTCAGAAATTCGGTCAGAAATTCTGAATTAAAAATAAAACGGAAAAACGACTTGTTTATAACACGCATATATTTGTTTATAACGCATATTTACTTGTTTACAACAATTATATATTGTTTTTTACGCAAAAGCAACTGATAAAAGGAAAAGATAAAATGGAAAGTTACGAGATTTTATGGAAAACCACGCTGCCAGAACTTGAAAAAACGGTCAGCCCTATTTCCTACGAAACGTATATCGCCATGTTAAAGCCGATAGACATAACGGGCGGTAAACTCGTGTTGATGACGAACAATAAGATTTCTGCCGAACATATAGGCACCGCACTTCGCGAGATTATTATAGACGCACTGAAAAAGAGCAATTCCGAGATATCGGATTTTTCTATGTTTGTCGGCGACAACAGAGAACAGTATCTTGCGACTTTGGGCGTGGACGAACACGAACGCGTTGAAAATCTCGGCGCGCCCGTAAACCCCAAATTTACTTTCGATTCCTTTGTAGTCGGTTCTTCAAACGAATTTATCTACGCGGCGGCAAAAGCCGTTGCGGAAGCACCGGGAGAAGCCTATAACCCGTTGTTTATTTACGGCGGAACAGGACTTGGGAAAACGCATATTTTAATGGCGATAGCGAACTACTTAAAGGTACACGCTCCGTCCAAAACGGTACTTTACGCCACTTGCGAAAGGTTTACTAACCAATTTATCGAAAGTTTAAGCCGCGGCAAAGGGTCGGACGCGGACTTCCGCGCGCTTTACAGAAATATCGACGTTCTGCTTATAGACGACGTGCAGTTCCTTGCAAAAAAACAGGGAATTCAGACGGAGTTTTTCCACACTTTTAACGAACTTGTAATGCAGAACAAGCAAATTGTTCTGACGAGCGACCGTCCGCCCAAGGAGATTGAAGTTTTAGAAGACAGGCTTAGAACGAGATTTGAAGGCGGCTTGCTTGCGGACGTTCAACCGCCGGATTTTGAAACGAGAGTGGCGATTCTCCGCAAAAAGTCGGAAGAACAGAAATGCCTTGTCGATATGAAAGTTTTAAAATATATTGCGGAAACTTCCGACGGCGACATTCGTTCGCTTATCGGAAAACTGACCAAGGTTATTTTTGCTTCTAAACTTCACGAACGCCCTATCACGATAGATTTGGTAAACGAAGCGTTAAAAGAGTCCATATCGGAAATTCAGGAAGAACTTAAAATCGACGATATTATAAATTGCGTATGCAATTTTTATAAGATAAACCGTACAGACCTGCTGGGCAAAAAGAAAAACAAAGAAATCGTGGAACCAAGGCAGGTATGTATTTATTTAATTACCGACATGATGAGTTTACCGCTTGTAACCGTAGGACAGAAAATGGGCGGCAGGGACCATGCGACGGTGATTTACGCGCGCGACAAGGTTTCGGAACAAATGAAAACCAACAGCAAACTCGCAACGGAAATAAATGACATAAAAAATATGCTGCTTAAAAAATAAGCGACGAAAAGAATGAAGGTTTTTCCGACGGGGTTTGCAATGTTTTGCGGCTTCAAGGAAATTAAGTATAAAGAGATACTGTAAAAGATGAACGAATTTATAGAAGGTCAATACGACGCGGTAGTTATAGGCGCGGGGCACGCAGGTTGTGAAGCCGCGCTTTCTCTTGCGCGCACCGGTTTTAATACGGTTATGCTGACGCTTAATCTCGACAGCATAGCCTTTATGGCGTGCAATCCGTCTATCGGCGGAACGGCGAAAGGACAGATTGTAAGAGAGATAGACGCGCTTGGCGGAGAAATGGGCGTTAATGCGGACAAAGCGGCGCTTCAACTGAGAATTCTGAATAAAGGTAAAGGCGCGGCGGTTCAGTCTTTGCGCGGTCAGGAAGATAAAAATCTTTACCACACGCTGATGAAACAAACGCTTGAAAACACCGACGGCCTTAAAATTCTGCAAGGCGAAGCAGTGGAAATTTTAACCGACGGGAAAAAAGTTACAGGCGTTAAAACTTCTTTCGGGAGCATACTTAACTGCAAAACGGTAGTTGTCGCAACGGGCGTTTATCTTAACGGCAGCGTTATCGCCGGCGAATGGCAACGTTCTTCGGGTCCCAACGGGTTTGCCCCCGCAAACGAACTTACCGCTTCTTTAATGAATTTAGGCTTTGAAATGCGCCGTTTCAAGACGGGAACGCCTGCAAGAGTAGACGCGAGAACGATAGATTTTTCGGAATTGGAAATACAGAACGGCGAAACGGATATAGAACCGTTCAGTTTTATGTCGGACGGGGTTAAGCAAAATCAGCGCCCCTGCTATCTCACCTACACCAACCAAAAAACGCACGAAATAATAAAAGCGAATCTGCACCGCTCCCCCCTGTATTCGGGAAGAATTAAAGGCACGGGACCGAGATATTGCCCGTCTATCGAAGACAAAGTAGTAAGATTTTCGGACAAAGAACGGCACCAATTATTTTTGGAACCCGAAGGCGCGGACACCAACGAAATTTACGTACAGGGAATGTCCACTTCTCTTCCGCACGATGTGCAAAAGGCTATGTACCGCACGATAAAAGGGTTGGAG
This sequence comes from Bacillota bacterium, assembly GCA_023403375.1. GTDB lineage: Bacteria > Bacillota > Clostridia > Christensenellales > Borkfalkiaceae > UBA1259. The sequence continues at coordinate 2,277 of JAEYEN010000067.1, read as the reverse complement.
CATTGCGAAATAATGCGCTACGCCTATGCTATCGAATACGACTGCATAAACTCTTTGGATCTTTACCCTTCTTTGGAATTCAAAAAAATAGAAGGTATTTTCACGGCGGGACAGATAAACGGAACCAGCGGCTACGAAGAAGCGGCGGCGCAAGGACTTATCGCGGGGCTTAACGCTTCGCTTAAAATGCGCAATCTTCCGCCCGTTATATTAGGAAGAGATTGTTCTTATATAGGCGTTTTAATAGACGATTTGGTAACCAAAGGCACTAACGAACCCTACCGAATGATGACAAGCCGCGCGGAATACCGCATTGTTTTAAGACAGGACGATACGGATTTCCGTCTGACCGAGATAGGAAGAAGCGCAGGACTTGTTAAAGACGACAGATACGATAAATTCTTAAAGCGCAAGGAAGAATATAAGAAAGCGACGGCGGAACTTAACGAAAAAATCAAGCCGAAAGACGCCGAAGAATTTTTGAAAGAATACGGTTTTAACAAACCCGAACAGTCTTTAACCAAAGCGGATATGATAAGACGCGGAATACCTTTAAGTGCGATTATCGCGCGGTTCGGCGGGTTTGACGGCATTTCGTCCGCAATAAAAGAAACCGTGGAGACAGACGCAAAATACGAAGGTTATATAGTTAAAGAACAGGAACAAATCGAAAAATCCAAAAAGTTAGAAGCAAAACTGCTTCCTGCCGACATAGATTATCTTTCTATCGGCGGGCTAAGGTTAGAAGCAAGGCAAAAATTAGATAAAATCCGACCCGTCAATTTAGGTCAGGCAGGCAGAATATCAGGCGTTTCGCCTGCGGACATCGCCGTGCTTATGGTATATCTGAAAAAATAACCTTTTCCGTATGGTTTACCGCGGTCGTTTATATTACGGCATTATATAGCGCCGCGTTTTATACCATATATATTGTATATGCGGTTTTATATGGTATAAATATAACGGAAAGCCCTTAAAAAACCAAAAAATTTAAAAAGACTGCGCCCGAAAAGGTAGTTCCTTTTCGGGCGCATAAATTTTAAGTCAACCTGTAAGCCGAGTTCTGTCTTGTACGGTCATTTATCTACGAACGTTGTTACCAACGTCCCCCAGCGATGTTTTATAAACCGTTTTGGCGAAACTCCCTGATAAAACGGTTTGTCAATCTTGCTTCGGGTGGGGTTTACATTTGCCCCTTGCGTTACCGCAAGGGCGGTGGGCTCTTACCCCGCCTTTCCATCCTTACCGATTGCTCGGCGGTTTATTTCTGTTGCACTTTCCTTAAAGTCGCCTTCACCGGGATTTCTCCGGCACCCTGTTTCTGAAAAGCTCGGACTTTCCTCATTGACGGTTTTTCTCCGCCCCCGCGACCGTATGGTTAACTTAAAGTAACGGTATTATATACCACTTCTTTTTATTTGTCAAATCTTTTGCTTTTACCCTTTTTTACACTCTTTTCCCCGCCCCGAAACAACTGCCTGAAAAAGCAAAAAGACCGTCCGTACGGATAGCCTTTTCGCTTTAATTAAGGTTAAATTACTTGTTTTTCCGCGTTACGCTGTTTCGCATTATTGCGGAATGACGAAAACTCGTCTTTTACAAGTCGTCTGCGTCCTGAACGGGTTTTTCATACTCGTCGTATAAATCTACGCCCGTATAAGAACCTTGTGTGTCAAACCTGCTTTTATTTCTTACTTTTTTAGTTTTCATTATTTGCAGTCTTTGACGTTATTCTTTTTGCCGCCGCAGGCTCTTGCTTTCTTTTTATCTCTCATAACTTCCCCCTTGGTATTATTCTGTGCCGCATTGAAAGTTTTATTCGGCATTATGGGGAAAGTTCGGGTTTTTTTATTTCCTTTTTCTGTAAATTTTATTCGTCCACGCCTATTCTGGTTGCCCTTGCTCTGCCGCCCAGAATGTCTTTTATAGAATATCCGGCGGAAGCGATTATAACCTTAGTGCCCTGTTTTACGGCGTCTTTAACGTATTCTAACTTGGCCTTTGCTCCGTTCGCCCCTTTTCTGGATGCACCCTTGCAATAATCTTCGCACACGGAAACGTTGTTTAAAACTTCTTCGATATTCTTTCCGCCTATTTTCTCTATAAGCGTTTTGGGGTCGTTGCTGTCTTTATAAATACCTTCGCTGCTGGTTAGAATAAGCAAGGTTTTTGCCTGAACAAGGCAAGCAATCTGCGCCGCCGTTTCGTCGTTATCCACGCACTCCACAACCTTCTTTTTATTTTCCTTTAACGACTGAATTTCAAACCTACGGCTTT
>JAEYEN010000060.1 GCA_023403375.1 Bacillota bacterium | reverse complement strand
GTGTTTTATCGGTATAACGATATCGATTAAAAATATTTGCCGATTAAATATGCGTTAGTTAAACCAGATAAGAACAATACCCGCAATAAAGATAACCATAGCGATTATAAAAATAACTTTCCATGCTTTATTGCGTTTATGCGCTACAAAATTATAAGCGGAAAAACCTATTACCAATAAGATAAATACTTCTTTAATAGTTTCTAATACGTGTATCGTAGCCCCGCTTATGTTTAAACCGACAAGCGGTAAAAGTTTATTTATAAAAATAAGCAAAGCCGCGATGACAAGCACTATGTAAGATAAAAAGTCGAATACGTTGTTTCTGTTGGAACCATTGGAATCCATAATGATTTACTCCTTGAATTTCTCAATTTTTTTATGTTTTTTATTTTATATGTTTTAAGTATATAAAATCAAGTTTTATTAAGCGATTTGCAAAAATTTTATTTAAGTTTTTTCAGCACGTTTTCAAAGTAATCGGGAAGCGGACTATTGAAAGTTACCGTTTCCCCCGTTGAAGGATGAACGAAAGTCAGTTCTTTTGCATGCAAAAGTTGTCCGTTCAGTTTGAATTTCTGATTTTTTATTCCGTATTCGGGGTCGCCGACAATCGGGTGTCCGATATATTTTGCGTGAACTCTTATCTGGTGCGTCCGCCCCGTTTTCAAAGAAAATTCGCAAAGCGTGTATTCCGCGTATCTTTTCAAAACCTTAAATTCGGTAATCGCCGTTCTGCCGTTTTTAACGACCGCCATTTTGGTACGGTCTTTGGGGTTTCTGCCTATCTGCGTTTCTATAACGCCCGAGTCTTCTTTCAGGACGCCTTCTAACAACGCAACGTATTTTCTGTTACAGGTTTTATCTTCCAACTGTTTTGAAATCGCGAGATGCGCCCTGTCGTTTTTTGCGACTACGAGTAGCCCAGACGTGTTTTTGTCTATTCTGTGAACGATGCCCGGTCTTATAACGCCGTTTATACCCGACAAACTGCTAAGGTGATACAAAAGCGCGTTGACGAGCGTATCGCCGTTAGTTCCGTTGCCTGCATGCACCGTCATTCCCTGCGGTTTATCTATAACCGCCACGTCGTCGTCCTGATAAATTATTTTTACCGGAATGTTTTTAGGAACGACGTCGAGATTTTTTTCCTGCGGAACGGTTAAAACTATTACGTCCGAAATTTTAAGCGGTTTTGAAAATTTGCATTTTTCGCCGTTTACGGTAATAAAACCGTCGTCCGCAAGTTTTTTAAGGTGCGAGCGCGAAAAGTCGGTATTTTCGGACAAAAAAACGTCTGCCCTTTTGTTTTCGTCTTTACTTTCCGATACCGTCAGCGTTATTGTTTGCATCTTTTTTCAATCCGTCCTTTATCATATCGACGATAAGCGCGATTATAACCATTGCCGCGCCCACGGTAAGTAAAATATCGGCGATATTGAACACGGGGAAATAATAGTTGCCGAATATAAATCTTATAAAATCGACTACTTTGTTATAGAGAAGTCTGTCTATGAAATTGCCTATCGTGCCCGCAGTTATCATAACAAGCGGAATACGATAAAATTTTATGTGTTTTTTAGTTAAAATAATATAGATAACGACAAAAACGACAAGCGCGACGCCCGTTAAAATTTTGAAGAACAGTTGTCCCCAGTCTTTATCCGCAAGAAAACTCCAAGCGGCGCCTTCGTTTTCCGTATAATAAAAATAAAAAAAGTTTTTTATGATTTCGGTTTGCTGCCAGCCGTCGTTTTCGTGAGCGTTTTTCAGGTATATTTTAACAATCTGGTCAAGCAGAACAAGTAAAAGAAGCACGGAAAAAAGTATTAAATTTTCCAGCACCGCTTTTTTTGTTTTTACTGTTCGTCCAGAAGTCCCAACTCTTTGCATAAGTCCTCCAAATGAAGTTCGCCGGGGTTTAACACTTCGTCGAGATTAAACCCGTTGTCGCCCGTCGCGGCGATGTAGTCGTTGATTTTGGCTTTGGGGTCGAAAGGCGGTTTACCCGTCTGTTTGCTTGTTTTCAGAATTTTATCCGCTTTCTCTATCGTCTTTTTGTCGTCTTTGTTCTCGTTTACGGCGTCGGCGATTTTTCTGAAAATCAGGCTCGCTTCGGACACCGTTCCGTAAGAAGGATATTTCTCTTCCAGATAAGCAAAATACCGTTCGTACCTTTCGCAAAAGGTTTTTAAAGACTGAACTTCCAGCGCGTATTTGGTTTCCGCACGACGAATTATATCGGCGGACTTTTTTTCCGCCGATATAATCGCCTGATTTATTAAAGCGGCTTTTCTTTTATATTCGTCAAGCCGTTCGGAAAGAATCCTGTTTTCCGCTTTTAAATTTTCAAGTTCGTCTTTATATTCGCCTAAGAGTTCCTGATTTTTAGCGGATACTTCGTCTAAAATCTCTTCCACTTCGGCTCTTTTATATTTACGTTTTTTCAGTTCCACTTCGTTCTACCTTAAATTCAAGAATTTTCGCCACGTATCTCGACCAACATTCTTCTTTTAAGTTCATAAAGTTCGTCAGACAAGTCCACTTTATAAAGGTGCGGACTGTCAAGACGTTTATATTCGTCCCAAAAGCTGTTTAATTCCTTTTCGGCGTATTTTTTAATTTCTTTAAGTTTGGGCAGTCTGTAAACCAACTTACCGTTTTTAATAATGTCGCAATGCAATTTTCTTACGGTATAGTCCTTAAACTCGATTTTCTTCCACCTGTCCGTCGGGTGCGTTAAAACAAGCGGTTTCGTAGTATCCACGTCTTTTTCGCTTCTTAAACAAATAAAGTCCGCTTCCGCCATTCCCGTTTTATTATCGTAAACCCTGCAAATGTTTTTGAAACCGGGGTTAGTGATTTTTGCCGCGTTGTCGGAAATTTTTATTTTGGGTATTTCCTTTCCGTCATCGTCGTAAACCGCCGCAAGTTTATAAACGCCGCCGAGCGCAGGCATGTCCGCGCTGGTTATAAGTCTTGTGCCAACCCCCCAGAAGTCGATTTTCGCACCCTGATTTTTAAGCGAGTTTATAGAATATTCGTCAAGGTCGCCCGAAGCGCAAATTTTCGCGTCGGTATACCCTGCTTTATCCAGCATTTCGCGGGCTTTCTTACTTAAATAGGCAAGGTCGCCGCTGTCTAATCTTATGCCTTTCGGCGTATATCCTTTTGCAGTCAGATAGTCGAAAACTTTTATCGCGTTCGGTATACCGCTTTTTAACGTGTCGTAAGTATCGACAAGCAGAAGCGCGTTGTCGGGATAAACGTCTGCATACTTTTTAAACGCCGTGTATTCGTCTTCAAAATTCATTACCCAACTGTGCGCGTGCGTACCGGAAACGGGTATATCGAACATTTTACCCGCAAGCACGTTGGAAGTAGACGCGCAACCGCCTATAACGGCGGCTCTCGCCCCGTAAATACCCGCGTCGGGCGCCTGTGCCCTGCGCAGTCCGAATTCCATAATAACGTCGCCCTTGGCGGCATAATTGATTTTTGCCGATTTGGAAGCGATAAGCGTCTGGAAATTTATCATATTAAGGATAGCGGTTTCTATAAGTTGAGCCTCTATCACCGGCGCCTTAACCGTTAAAATAGGTTCCCCGGGGAAAACGACGGTGCCTTCCGGAACGGCATAAACGTCGCCGCTGAACTTGAAGTCGCGGAGATAATTCAAAAAATCTTCGCCAAAAATATTCAGACTTCTTAAATATTCGATTTCTTCGTCGCCGAAGTTAAGGTTAAGTATATAATCGGTAACTTGCTCCAACCCGCAGGCAAGAGAATAAGTTATTGTGCCGTTCTGGCGAAAAAACACGTCGAAAACGGCTGTTTCTTTCGCTCTGCCCTCGACAAAATAACCGTTCATCATAGTAAGTTGATAAAGGTCTGTAAGCAAAGTGAGATTTCTACCCGTCATTGTGGCTCCTTTTAGTCTTTGAAAGATTTTATCTTAGGAAGTTCTTTTTTCTCTTCCGCCGCTTCTTTTTCTTCTTTTTCCGCTTTGCGTTGTTTATAGTCTTTATAATCGGGAGATTTGTTAAGCGCGATATCTTCCGTCTGACTGCCAGCCGTCATAAAACTGACGATTGCCACTATTGCGTCAAACACAACAACCGCGATAAGAACTATCCACCACATTTTTACGTATTGAATAACAATGTAAAAAATCGCAAAAGACAATAAAATTGCCGATAAAAAGAAATACCACGGCGATTTTCTGTAAAACCCGTAAGTAAGACACATAACGCCGAAACCGATAAACAATACCATTAAAAAGTTAAGTATGGGATGAGTGAACAGTTCAAGCGGAACAGCCCAGTCAACTATCATCAGCGTAAGCGCAGCAATTAAGATAACAATCGAGATTATTGCGGTTATCATTTTGTTCTTGGATAATTTCATAATGCAAACTCCTGTTTTTTTTATTCAGTATACCACATATATTTACTTTTGTAAATATAATTTAACCATTGTAAAATTTTTGTTTCGGGCAGTCAAAAATATTTTTTAACGTTTTTTTAATATAATTTGTCGTTTAAGGCAATGTTTTTAGTTTAGCAACCTTACCCGTATTCTCCTTAACGCGCTTTTTTAAGCGTTTACGGTTTTAACCTTATCTTCCCATATCTTAATTGCAATATTCCGATAATGTAAAAAATATAACAAAATCAAACCAAAACTAAAAAATTAAAATACACATAAAAAATGCATATAAAAAAAGCGCCGCCTTTTAACAATAAAAAGAGCGGCGTTTATATTACGTTTATTACGTTTAATTTATTTGTCTATGTGGGGGTTCTGCCGTATAAAAGCATATCAAGGCTAAACTTCGTCGTTTACTTTTTTTATCATCAAAACAAGGTTTTCGGCAATACTTTCGTTTAAGTTTTTGTCTTTACTTTCTACCATTACCCTTATTTTTGGTTCCGTTCCGGAAGCCCTGAGCATTATTCTGCCCACGCCTTCCAATTCGGCGTTATATTTCGCCACGGCTTTCAGGATGTCTTCGTTATTCATAATACGGAATTTATCTCTCACGACGACGTTTTTATTAGACTGCGGATACAATTCCACTTTAAGCGCTTCGCTCATCTTTTTCTTTTCGTTTATAAGCATATTTGCAAGAACGATTGCGGAAAGTATGCCGTCGCCCGTCGTTGCAATATCTTTTAATATAATGTGCCCGCTCTGTTCGCCGCCTATCGATAAATTTTTCTCCAACAATTTTGCAAGAACGTATTTATCGCCTATATCGGTTCTTATCAGGTCGATGCCGTGTTCTTTAAGGGAATTTTCTATCGCCATATTCGTATGGCTTGTTCCTACCACGGTATTGCCTTTCAATTTACCGAGTTTTTGGAGATAGAGCGCCAGCCCGTAAACAATCTTATCGCCGTCAACTATTTCCCCTTTATCGCTTACCGCGATAAGCCTGTCTGCGTCGCCGTCGAAAGCAAAGCCCATATCGGCGCCGTATCTATGCACTTTTTTAACAAGGTTCTGCGGATATAACGCACCGCACGCACTGTTTATTTTAAGCCCGTCGTTTACGGCGTTCGCCGCAACGACTTCTGCGCCAAGCGCTCTGAAAACTTCCGGCGCGATTCTGTGCGAAGCCCCGTATGCGCAGTCTAAAACGATTTTAAGCCCCTTCAAACTGTTCTCGCTTGCGCCAATCAGAAACTTTTTATAAATCTTTATAAGGTTAAAATTTTGCTCGTATTTTCCGATATTCGGAAAGTCGTTCGTTCTCTGATGAATAAAGCAACGTTCTATCCTTTCTTCTTCCTTATCGCCGAGTTTATAGCCGTCGCCGTTAAAAACTTTAACTCCGTTATACTCTCCGCTGTTATGAGAAGCGCTTATAACCACGCCGTAGTCCGCTTTTAACTCTTTTGTTATATAAGCGATACCCGCAGTGGGAACAACGCCTATATCGATAACGTCCGCACCGCCGCTTAAAGCGCCGCTCGCCACACCCAACGTTAAATAGGTGTTTGAAATTCTGGTGTCTGAACCTATTATTATTTTAGGTTTGTTTTTCAAAATAGAAAGTGCGTTTCCTATTTTATACGCAATGTCGAAAGTTAAATCTTCGTTTACTTTACCCCTTAAACCGTCCGTACCGAAAAATAACCCCATACTATTTCATCTCCTTCAAATAATTATGCGCCCTGCCGGACAGATTTTCCTGACGGACTCTTCCTATAACGAAATCGTCGGTCTTAACTTCTTTGGTAACGGTAGTTCCCGCACAAATATAACTGTTGCTTTCTATATTTACGGGGGCTATAACGTTGCAGTTACTTCCTATAAAACAGTTATCCCCTACAACGCTTCTTTGCTTTATTCTGCCGTTATAATTAACGAAAATCGCGCCGCAACCTATGTTGCACCCTTTGCCTATATCGCAGTCGCCCACGTATGCCAAGTGATTTGCCTTACTTCCGTCGCCCAGAACCGCGTTTTTAATCTCGACGAAGTTTCCGACGTGAACGTCGTTCCCTAAAACGGCATTCGGGCGCAACCTTGAAAAGGGACCTATTTTACAGTTTTTACCCACCGTTGCGCTTTCGGACTGGCTGTAATTGACAACGCTTCCGTCTCCGATAACGCTGTCTACAATAT
>JAEYEN010000011.1 GCA_023403375.1 Bacillota bacterium | reverse complement strand
GTTTCGGGCTGGAACTTAGACAGCGGAAAAATTGCGGAGATGAGTTTTTCTTCGCTTGCCAGACATTACGGTTTCAGTATGGACACGCCCGTCAAAGACCTGCCGCCCGAAATATATCACATATTGCTATACGGCAGCGGAAACGAAAAAATCAAAATGGAGTATAACGCCAAAACGTTCAGCACAAGTTACGACGCAAAGTGGGAAGGCATTATACCTAATTTAGAGAGAAGATACAGAGAAACCACAAGCGAGTGGACCAAGGCGGAGATAGAAAAATATATGTCCGTTTCGCCGTGCAGCACCTGTAACGGTAAAAGGCTTAAAAAAGAAGCGCTGGCGGTAACCGTCGGCGGAAAAAATATTTCCGACCTTACGGAGATTTCCGTTTCGGAATTGTACGATTTTATAAACGGGCTCAATCTTGACGGCACAAAAACGATGATAGCCGCGCCTATCGTAAAAGAGATAAAGGCAAGGCTTAACTTCTTAAAAGACGTCGGGTTAGGCTATCTGACGTTATCGAGAAGCGCGGTTTCGCTTTCGGGCGGAGAAGCGCAGCGTATAAGGCTTGCAACGCAGATAGGCAGCGGACTTACGGGCGTTTTATATATTCTGGACGAGCCGAGTATCGGACTTCATCAGCGCGACAACGAACGGCTTTTGAACACGCTTAAAAAACTACGCGATTTAGGTAACACCCTTATAGTGGTAGAACACGACGAAGACACTATGCGCGCCGCCGATTATATTGTCGATATAGGTCCGAAAGCGGGCGTTCACGGCGGAGAAGTGGTTGCGTGCGGAAGCGTGGAAGATATTATGAAAGAACCGCGTTCCATTACGGGCGATTACCTTGCGGGGAGAAGAAAAATCGAAATTCCCGCAGAGAGAAAGGCGGCGGACGGCAGGTGGCTTACCGTTTTCGGGGCGAAACAAAACAACCTTAAAAACGTGGACGTGAAAATTCCCGTAGGCTTATTTACGGCGGTAACGGGGGTGTCGGGCAGCGGAAAGAGTTCTTTGGTTAACGAAATTATTATGCCTGCGCTTTCAAACAGACTTAACCGCACCAAAATGATAGAAGGCAAATACGATAAAATCACGGGTATCGAAAACTTTGATAAAGTTATATCGATAGACCAGTCGCCGATAGGCAAAACGCCGCGTTCCAACCCTGCGACGTATACGGGCGTTTTCTCTACGATAAGAGAACTGTTTGCACAGACGCCCGACGCAAAAGAGCGCGGATACAGAGCGGGAAGATTCTCTTTCAACGTTTCGGGCGGACGGTGCGAAAACTGCGAAGGCGACGGCATTATAAAAATAGAAATGCACTTTTTACCCGATATTTATGTGCCTTGCGAAGTATGTAAAGGCAAACGGTATAACAGAGAAACGCTTGAAGTTAAATATAAAGGCAAAAATATAAGCGACGTTCTTGATATGACGGTGGACGAAGCGTGCGAATTTTTTAAGCCCGTCAATTCCATTTATAACAAGATTAAAACCTTGCAGGACGTGGGGCTCGGGTATATAAAATTAGGGCAGAGTTCCACCACTTTATCGGGCGGCGAAGCGCAAAGGGTTAAACTTGCCACCGAACTGTCCAAGCGCGGCACGAACAACACTCTGTATATTTTAGACGAGCCGACGACGGGACTTCATAGTTACGACGTGGATAAACTGTGTTCCGTTCTGAAACGTTTACAAAAACAGGGTAACACCATACTCGTTATAGAACACAATCTGGACGTGATAAAAATAGCCGATTATATTATCGACTTAGGACCGGAAGGCGGCACGGGCGGCGGAGAAATCGTCGCGACGGGTACTCCCGAACAAGTTGCGGAAAACGGCAATAGTTTTACGGGCGCGTTTCTTAAAAAGATTTTTGAAAAAGAAGCAAAGTAAAAGTCGGAATTATAAAATAAAATCAAATTATAACGAAACGGCATAATACCGAAAAGGAAAGAGCGAAAAACTAAATCCGCGCCGAAAAGTTTACCGAATAACCGCCCGTTATCACGGCGGTTATTTTTTGTTTTTTTAATTTCGTATTTTAAGGCTTTGCAGTCAACGCCCATACCGATAAGTAGGTTGTTTTTTTCGTTTTTTAATTTCGTAAGAAATATATTATTTAAGTAATAAAAGTAAATTCTTGTAAATTTAGTTAAAATTCTATTTGTTTAGTTGCAATTTTATAAATTTAAATAAAAAAATATAAGTTTTAAACTAAAAAAAGGGTTTTTAAAATATAAAACGTATTATTTAATGGTAGTTACATAAACTAAGCGTAAAAAACAAAAAATTAAGAGCAGAAAAAATATTTAAGCGTAAAAATTAAAATTTTGCGCAGAAATTAAAATTCAGGCGCAGAATATACAGAATACAAAATTAAGCGTAAAAAATTTCGGCGGGCGGCAAAGCGTTCGTAAAAAAATAAAGGGGTGGGGTTATGAAAGACAAAACTTTTAAGCAAGAAGAGATGTTTTTATCGCCTTACGCTTTTTATTCTAAAAACACGGTAGGCAGATTAAAAAAAGAAGAGCCCTGCCCCATGCGCACGGAATTTCAGCGCGACAGGGACAGAATTATACATAGCAAAGCGTTCAGGAGATTAAAGAACAAAACGCAGGTTTTCTTTTCTCCGGAAGGCGACCATTTCCGTACCAGACTTACGCACACGCTGACCGTTTCGCAAGTGGCGAGAAGTATTGCGAGAGCACTTTCGTTAAACGAAGATTTAACCGAGGCTATCGCGTTAGGGCACGATTTGGGGCATACGCCGTTCGGGCATTCGGGCGAAAGAATACTCAACAAACTTTCGCCGCACGGCTTTACGCATAACGTTCAGTCGGGGCGGGTTGTGGATATTCTGGAATCGGACGGAAAGGGGCTTAACCTTACGCGCGAAGTGGTGGACGGAATAGTCAATCATAAAATTTCCTGCAACCCCAAAACGCTGGAAGGAAAGGCGGTAAGCCTTGCCGACAGAATAGCCTACATAAACCACG
>JAEYEN010000112.1 GCA_023403375.1 Bacillota bacterium | reverse complement strand
TCTATCGCCTTTTCGTCAACCTTTGAAAAATTCTCTTCCGCTATTTCGGTTATAGAAAAAGAACAATATTTCTGTAATCTCTTTTCGTATTCTTTTATTCCGTCGGCAAAATATTTTTCTTTTACCCTGCCCACCGCTATCACGTTTACTTTTATCATAAAAACAACCCGCAGATTATAAAAATCAGACAAATGCCCGCCCCGAACGCGCCGAACGGCAATATAAAAGACGAAACTTTTTCCCCGCCGCAAAAAATCCGCTCCATTTTGTCGTCGCGGTCGCCGTTTCCCGTCGCCGAAGTTGCCCCTTCGTCCGTGCGGCTATCCCGCTTTGCTTCCGCAATTACCGTTCCGTCCGCGCGGTTTCCGCTTTCCGCCTTTGCGGTTATCGTTTCTTCCGTGCGATTACAACTTTCCGCCTTTGCAGTTTCCGTTTCTTCCGTGCGGGTGCCGATTACCGCTTCTGCGACAGGCATTCCGTCAACAGTGCCGCTCTCATTCTCCGCCTTTGCCGTTCCGTTGCCGCCTTTTTTAGTAAAAAGCCTTTTCAAAAACCGCCATATCTCTTTATACCGCAAAGTAAGTACGACAAAGAGTATAAGCAATATTATTCCCGAAGATATAATAAGCGGGTTAAGAAAATCTATCGTAACGCTAAAATATTCTAAAATAAGCACCGTGGCGTTGTTGATAAAATGCGCCGTCATACAAGGATAAACGCTTTTGGATTTACTTGCCAGAACGGTAAAAAGCAACCCGTAAATAAACTGATAAATAAGTTGCGCGCAGGAGCAGTGATAAAGCGAAAAGAACAACGCCGATAAAACTATCGCCGCGCCTTTATTAAAAACTTTAAGCGAGTTTAAAAACACGCCCCTGAAAAAAAGTTCTTCCGCAATCGCGGGGAGTACCGCAAGCGAAATTATAAACGCGATAAGTTGCCATACGTTATCTAACGGCACCGTGATAGAAGAAGTTTTAAGCCCTATTTCGTTCAGAAGTTTAATAAGACAGTCGTTTACAAAACCCAACCCGAAAAACATTCCCGCGGCAAGCATAACTGAAAGCGCAAAAAATCCGCCGCCGCATTTAACCGCGTTGGTTTGCTTAAAAAAACCGCCTCTCCCCTTGCAAAACACCAGCGTGGCGACCGCCAGCGATATTATCGAAAAAAAGGAAGACGCAAAAACGTACCAAAAATCGGAAGAATTAAAAAACGCCGAAATTATCGCCTGTCCTATAAGAGAAACGAAAACGTAAATCGTTATCATAAGACAAAACGCTATTCCGCCCGACCTTGCGCCGTAAAAAATTCTGTTTTTTAAATTCTCTTCCAAAGCCGCTCCTTCTTTCTTACGTTTAGCGGTAGCCCCGCGCGTTATTGCGTTATATGACCATAACCACGCGCGTTATCGCGTTATTTTGGCTATTCCCGCGTATTGCCTATCCCTTAAAACTTTTTTAACGCTTTTTATTACTCTTTTGTGCTTTTTACTATTTTTGTTACTTTATATGTTAACCCTATATGTAAAATATGTTAAGTCTTTGCCTTTACTTTTTCATTTGTATAAATTTCCCCCGACTTAACAAATCGGGGGAATCAAAGTCAATTTTTTTCCGTTAAAAGTTTATCTATCGCCGCAATATCGCTATCTATCAACGGACTGTCGCTATAAGTTTTTGCGGTTATAAGCGCGGCTTTAAGTTCCGCAAGGTTTTCCACATTCAGGTTATCTCCTTCCGTAGAAATTATTATCCTTAACGCGTTCGATTTTGTATACCCGTCCGAAACGATATAGGTCATCGCTTTTTCTATTGCCGCGGTAAGCCCTTTGTTATAGAGCGCGCCCACGCTCGATTTAGCGTAAAAATATTCTTTTGCGGCTGCCGCATTCGTATCCGCGTCGGTACTGAAATCGCACCTGTCAAGCAAAAGGTATTCGTCGAATTTTTCAATCAACTCGTCGGTATATTGTTCGGCTTTATCGGGGTTCTTCTTTTCGTCAATGGCAAAAACCAGCACCGTCAAATCGTCCGCACTTTTGGTTTTATTATACTGTCTTTCGTAAAAACAGACGGCGGCGGAAGAATTCCCCATCGCTCTCGACACGTTGCCCAGCGTTTTGGGCGAAAACAATAAAAAACACACAAACAACACGCCTGCAAGCACCAGAACGCCGACAAGCGTAAACGCAATTGTTTTTATAACGGTTTTTGTCATCGCTATCTCCTTAATACTATTTAATATTTTATCAAAATACCGTAAAAAAATCAATACTTTGGCGAAAAAATATATTTATTCTGCATTATCCGTAAAAAACAATCATAAATTATTGCGAAAAAACTTTTAAGGCGGGATTATATGAAAAGAAGAAAACTTTATATTTCACTCTTTCTCGGCGTCATAGCGCTGTGCGGCACTTTTTTCTGCGCGTGCGAAAAACAAAGCGCGCTTTTACCCTACGTTACCGAACTTCGGCAAAACATATACACGGGCGAAAGCGAAAACTATTCTTTAACCGCGTACTACGGCTACACCACTGCAAGCGGAGAAACTACGTCAAAAAAAGTCTATGCGCTCGATTTTAAACTTAAAGGCAAGCAAACCGAAAACGCGGCTTTCACTCTTTATCTCGATTTTGGCGAAAAGACTTATAAAAAGCCTTTTGAACTCGACAAAACGACAGACAGGCTTTGCGCAAAAATAGAAATAGAAAACTTTGCGCCGCCTTCTTTCGACGTTAAAATAGCCTGCGCCGATATGACGGAATCCGTAACGCTTACGTCCGCGCTCCCGCAGGAAACGATAGATAACGCCGCCGCGCTCGAATATTTAGAAGCAAACCAGAGCGCGCTTATTGCCGCCTGCACCGACGAAAACGGAAATTTTTCGGCGGAAATAGTTCAAAGAGTGCTCGTTAAAGACGGCGCGCCTTACTGGTACTTTGCCTTAAAACGCGATAACGGCGTTAAAGCGCTTCTTGTAGACGGATTGAAGGGAGACGTGCTTGCCGTAAGAGAAGTGTTCTGATAAAGCGATTATTTACCTTTTCGGTTATAAAATTTAACGGCAAAGCATAGTCAAAACATAATATCGGCTATTCTTTATTGCCGTTTAACCGCGCGGAAAGCCAACGTAGATAGATTTTACTTGTTTTGTTTTACGTTTATAAGACCTTTATAAATTATCATATCGAAAGAACTTTCACCTTAACAAAAAAATCGCGGTTTTCACCGCGATTTTTTATTTTAATATGTTTGTATGTTTGATTGGTCTTTCTTAAAACGACTAATTGTTTTCGCCCAGAATTTCTCTCGCAACGTAAACGCCGCTTGCCGAAGCGTGAGAGAGCGAATGGGTAACGCCGCTGCAATCGCCTATAACGTACAGCCCTTTATGGCAGGTCATAAGGTTGTGGTCTATATGAACGGTCATATTGTAGAACTTAACTTCTACGCCGTATAAAAGCGTATCGTCGTTAGCCGTGCCGGGCGCAATTTTATCTAATGCGTAAAGCATTTCTATTATGCCGTCGAGTATTCGTTTGGGAATTACCAGACTAAGGTCGCCGGGGGTTGCCGAAAGCGTGGGCGTAACAAAACTTTCTTCTATACGTTTTGTTGTGCTTCTCTGCCCCCTTATAAGGTCGCCGAAGCGTTGAACCATAACGCCGCCGCCGAGCATATTGGATAATTTTGCGATATTTTCGGCATAAGCCGTGCTGTCGTTAAAGGGTTCGGAGAAATGTTTAGAAACAAGCAACGCAAAGTTAGTGTTTTTGGTGTGTTTTGAAACGTCTTCGTAACTATGTCCGTTAACGGTAACTATTCCGTTTGTGTTTTCGTTAACGACCGCGCCGTAAGGATTCATACAGAAAGTTCTTACAAGGTCTTCGTATTTTTCCGTACGATAAACTATTTTGCTTTCGTAAAGTTCATCGGTAAGGTGTGAGAAAATTTCCGCAGGAAGTTCCACCCTGACGCCTATATCCACACGGTTAGAATGGGTTGCAATGTTTAAGTGCTTGCATATTCCTTCCATCCACTTGCTTCCGCTTCTTCCCACGGAAATAATGCAGTCTTTTGCGGTATAAACGTTGCCTTTGGAAGTAATTCTGAACCCGCCGTCTATCGTATCCACTACGTCTACGGGGCTTCCGAAATGGAAATCCACTTCTTCTTTCAAAACGTCGAATATATTTTTCATCACGACGAAATTCTTGTCGGTTCCCAGATGACGTACAGACGCGTCTAACAGATAAAGTTTGTTTTGCAGACAAAGTTTCTTTATTTTAGTATTCGCCGTCGTGTAAAGTTTAGTCCCTTCGCCGCCGTTTTTAAGATTTATCTCGTCCACGTAACGCATAAGTTCCAAGGCTTTCTGCTTGCCGATATATTCGTGCAGCGTTCCACCGAACTGGTTGGTTATATTATATTTCCCGTCCGAAAAAGCGCCCGCGCCGCCAAAACCGTTCATTATAGCGCAAACGGGACAGTTTACGCACGATTTGATTTTAACGCCGTCTATCGGACAACGCCTTTTTTCTATGGGGTTACCCGTTTCAAACACGCCTATTTTAAGCCCTTTCTTCTTTTGAATAAGTTCGTAAGCGGCAAAAATTCCGCCGGGGCCCGCACCGATTATTATTACGTCGTAATTCATCGCATTTCTCTCTTTCGGTTTTTGTAAAACCGCTTTGTATTTTTTGTACTTAATATTTTTGTTTGTACTTTATATTTTTGTCTGTACTTGATGTTTTTTTCGTTAAAGCACAGATTTTTTTCGTTAACGTATAAGGAGTTTAACCGTTCGTCTTTTACTGTTTTTTGTTGTTAAAGTTGTCTTTAAGCGACACTATCTCGCTTATCACGACTTTGTCTTTAACTTTTAACTTCTTAAAGTAGCCGGTTCTTATAAACTGATACGGAGTATCCGCTTCGCCGCCGAAAACGTACGGCTCGACTTTTCCGCTAAAAATCTGAACGCTGTTTTCGTTCATTCTTTCGGAGAAATCCTGCCCCGCATATTCTTCGTCTTTAAGAAGGTATCCGTATTTTCGTATCTCTGCGTCGATTGCGGTTTCCGCTTCCACCCACTGGATAACGCCTTTGACTTTTATCCCCGAAGTGTCGTTTCCGCTGCGGCTTTCGGGCACGTAAGAACAAATAAGTTCCACGGGGTTCCCGTCGTCGTCAGCTATTACTTCGTCGCATTTTATTATATACGCCGATTTAAGCCTTACGTATCCGTCCTTTTTAAGTCTGAAATACTTGGGCGGCGGATTAAGCGAAAAATCGTCCGCGTCGATATAGATATGTTTGGAAAATGTTACCTTTCTCGTCTTCCCTTCTTCGTTCGGGTTGACTTCAAAATCAAGTTCTTCCTTTTTCCCGTCGGGATAGTTTGAAATGGTAACTTTAAGCGGTTTCAAAACCCCCATGGCGCGTTCCGCGTGCGCGTTCAGATATTCCCTTATGCACGCTTCCAGATAACTTATCTGCACTTCGGAATTCGCTTTGGATATTCCTATTCTGTTGCAGAAATCTTTAAGCGCTTCGGCAGGCACGCCCCTGTTTCTTAACCCAGTAAGCGTGGGCATTCTGGGGTCGTCCCACCCGTCTACCGCACCGTCTTCCACAAGTTTTTTAAGATAACGCTTGCTCATGACAAGGTTTGTTACGTTAAGTCTTGCAAACTCTATCTGTCTGGGTTTGGGATTAAAACCTAACGTTATGCCTACCCAGTCGTAAAGCGGACGGTGGTCTTCAAACTCTAACGTGCAAAGCGAAAAGGTTACGCCCTGCAAATAGTCGCATATAGGATGTGCGAAATCGTACATAGGATATATGCACCACTTATCGCCCGTGCGATAATGTTTTTCTCTTAATATTCTGTAAATAACGGGGTCGCGCATATTGATGTTGGGCGACGCCATATCGATTTTCGCCCTTAAACACTTGCTCCCGTCGGGATACTTCCCGTCGCGCATTTCTCTGAATAGTTTAAGATTTTCTTCAACGCTTCTGTTTCTCCACGGACTTTCTTTACCCGCTTCGGTAAGCGTTCCGCGGCAAGCGGAAATCTCTTCGGGGCTCATATCGCAAACAAACGCGTTGCCCGCAATTATTTCTTTTTCCGCAAAATTATAAATATCTTCGTAAAAATCGGAAGCGTGCGTTATCTTGTCCCACTTAAAGCCCAGCCATTCGATATCCTTTTTAATGGCTTCTTCAAACTCTTCTTTTTCTTTGGAAGGGTTGGTATCGTCCAGAAAAAGATTGCACTTTCCGTTGTATTTTTCTTTTACGCCAAAGTTTAAGCATAAACTTTTGGCATGCCCTATATGAAGGTAACCGTTGGGTTCGGGCGGAAAACGAGTGTATACTCCGCTTTTAGTACCGTTAGATAACTCTTCGTTGATAATTTGTTCTATAAAATTAGTCGCTTCTACCATAAAAATACCGCCTGCGCGTTTTTCGACATTTTAAAGTATAGCACAATAATTAAAAATTAAAAAGTGTTTTTAAGTATTTTATTATATATTTACTCTTTAACAACGCTTGACTTAAAAGCCCGCGTTTAGTAAAATGTTAAGTAATATAAAAATGAAGTAATTAAAAAAGGAAGATACTTTAATGGAAGAAATCAAAAGTTCGGCAACAATGGAAAAAATAGTCGCACTCTGTAAAGGTCGCGGATTCATATTTCCGGGCAGCGAAATATACGGCGGCCTTGCAAACACGTGGGATTACGGTCCTTTGGGCGTAGAACTTAAAAACAACATAAAACGCGCGTGGTGGAAAAAATTCGTGCAGGAAAACAAATACAACGTCGGGTTAGACGCGGCAATTTTAATGAATCCGCAAACCTGGGTTGCTTCCGGTCACCTTGCAGGGTTTTCCGACCCGCTTATGGATTGCAGAGAATGTCACGAACGTTTCAGAGCGGATAAACTTATCGAAGACTGGGCTGCGGAAACGGGCTATACTTTGGATAAACCCATAGATTCTTTCAC
>JAEYEN010000040.1 GCA_023403375.1 Bacillota bacterium | reverse complement strand
GGGATACCCCAAAGAATATTGGAGTCAATCCAACTTAAAACGTCGTAAATCGCCTGCATAAATTTTCTCCTAAAAAAAAAGCCGTCTCAATAAAACGACTCTGAAATGCAAAAACAAAAAAATTTGCCCTGTCCTTTTGCCTGAGAGATTGAGCTTTCGCCTTACACCTTCGGCATCCTGTCGCAACTTAGCGACGGAATTCTCCAGAGTTCCTCCGCCGACGGTTTTATAATTTGACGCTTCCTAAAATACAGATTTTAATTGCGATTTAATTATAATTCTGTCGGTATCTGCGGATATATATGTATAAATGAATATATGTTTATATAAACAATATAGTTATATAATACAATTTTTTTACGATTTGTCAACGATTTTTTAATAAAAAACGCAATAAAAATTTAATAAAAGCACAAAAATGTCGCTTTTTTGTTAAATCCTGACGCTTTCGGCAGATTTTATTTTATTCAGTTCCGAAACGATGAAATTATAAAATTTCATACACATCGGCGAATTATTTTCGTCGTTTGCATAAATTATAATTTCTCTGTGGCAATCGGGGTTCCTTATTTTTAAAAGTTTTATTCTTTCGTTATTTAGTTTACACCACGAAAACTGCGGCCAGAACGACAGCCCAATCCCCGCCGAAATAAGGTTTTTTACCGCTATCAGAGAGTCGCTTTCAAACACGACCTGCGGCTTAAACCCTGCGTAAGTACAATACGCGTCGCAAAGCGGACGGAACCTTCTCGACCCCGAAAGCGCGATAAAACTGCCGAACCGTAAATCTTTAAGGTCCACGTAATCTTTCTTCGCAATCTCAGAAGTTTTAGGCGCGGCAACGAAAATCTGTTCTTCTATAACGCTTTGATAACGCGCTTTAAGATAGCCTGCGTCTTTTACGGAGTTTGTCGTTACTATTATGTCGCTGTCAGTATCGCCGTCTTTTTGCGTCATCTTAAAAATAACGTCGGGATTCTGTTTTTTGAATTTTATTATTATCTCTGTAATTTTTGTTGACGCCGCGAGAACGTTTATAGATACGGCGTTCTTCTCCATATCCGTCATTTTCTCTATATCCATAGGCAAAACGTCTATTTCCCGCAAAATCTTCTCCGCTTTATACTGTAAAAATTTTCCGTATTTAGTTAGTTTTATTCTCCTGCCCGTTTTATAAAAAAGTTTTACGCCGAGTTCGTCTTCTAACGATTTGATTGATTTGGTCAGCGCGGGCTGGGCAATATGCAGATTCTCCGCCGCCTTTGTTACGTGCTCTATTTTCGCCGTTTCGTAAAAATATCTTAACTTTTCAATTTCCATAATCCATATCCCAAAGTTATCGTTTATATAAAAAATATATATTATACTTTATCGTTTGTCAAGTGTATAATGATAGTGAAATCAAAAGAGGTGTAAAAAAGTATGACAGAAATTTTTGAAGTATTGATGCTTGTATGTTTCGGTATATCGTGGCCGATATCGGTTGTTAAAAGTTTAAAGAGCAAATCTTCAAACGGTAAAAGCCTTGTTTTTACAATAGTTATAATAATCGGCTATATTTGCGGAATCGTAAGCAAACTTACGGCGGGAAACGTAACGTACGTGTTCTATCTTTATATCTTTAACCTTGTAGTCGTGTCTTTCGACCTTGCGATAACTATTCACAACAAGTTGAAAGAACGTTCTAAAAACAAAAAAGTAAAAGTAATTGTAGACAATAATACAAAAAAAGAAAATACAATAGGAGAAAAAGTTTATGGTTAACAATTTTTCAGAAAACGCAAAGAAATTCAAAGCCATTAACGAAATGGCTGTAAAAAACGAAATCGCTGTTTTCGGCTCCGATTATCTCTTCAACTTCCCCTTTTACGATTACACGCAAGGCAGAGTTTCGGACTATGCGATTTACAACAGAAGTATGGAAAACCTTAACGTTGCC
Source organism: Bacillota bacterium (assembly GCA_023403375.1). GTDB lineage: Bacteria > Bacillota > Clostridia > Christensenellales > Borkfalkiaceae > UBA1259. The sequence continues at coordinate 11,766 of JAEYEN010000040.1, read as the reverse complement.
AACGCGGCGGAAATTGCAGGCGATTGTCTCAAACACTTATGCCCCAAAGCGGTATTGTTCTCTTTCGGCGAAAACGAAGTCATTGATAACGCGTTTGTTAAAAATTACGAGAAGCTTTTATTAACCGTCAGAAAAATGTATAAAAATACTAAATTCTTTGTTTTACAAACCGTTCCGGATAAAAAAGCAGACGATAAAATAAGAGCGGTCGCCGATAAATTCGGCGCGGAATTCGTTTCCCTTTATCAGGAAGCGGAAAACACTAATCAACTTTTTTTAAGATTAAGCGGACTTTTCAGAAACGGTAAAATAAGTTTTGCCGACGCATTCTCCATTTAATCTTTCCCGTTACGGTTTAATCGTCTATCCCTTACGTATGTTTATATACGTAGATAGTTAACCTTTTTCCTTTTAAGGCAAAAGACCACGTTAGTAAACGTGGTCTTTTGCTTTTTATATTATGCTTTTTATATTATCATTTTATTATTTTACGTAACGTTTTCAGACGTTTGTTTTAAGCACACTAAAAATTCTTTTCGTCTTTTCGGGTCGTAAAATTATTTTTAATTCTGCTCTTTCTTTTCTTCCGCTTCCTTATCGTTCTCTTCGGAGTCATCGTTTTTGTTTATAGATTGCATAACGTTTTTCTGCAAAACGTACTGCGCGTCCGCCATAGTTTTTACCGTCGGGTCTATTTTTCTCGCACGCTTCATAATGGACCTGTAATTAGGTAACCAGACGGCAAAGAAAAATATCAAAGGAATGCTTACCGCAAAAACGCACACGACTATCGTTAAAATTAAAAAATGTGTAGGCATATATACTCTCCTTTCTCATTTATTTCAGCCTTTATATAAGACTTTTGTTTATAGAAAAATTTAATTTCTTAACTTACAATAAGTATAACAAAACGGTGTTTTATTGTCAATAAATAAAAACTAAATTTGTCGTCGGTTTCCCCTGTCGGAAAGTTTTTTACCAAAGCCTGCAAAATTAAATTACACCGCAAATTTAACCCGCACCCGCGCAAAAAACGGCAAAAATAACGGCGGCAAATTTTCCGATACCGTTATTTACACAATCTCAGAACCTTTTTTATGGTGTTTCCGTGGTAACGAAAATCGGGATTTCAAGTTCAAATTTTTCCTTTATAACTTCAAAAACCTTTTGTCCCGGAAGGCACCTGTCTGTAACGTCGCTTTCAAATATAACGTTACCGCCATTTAAACAAGTTGCTACGTTTCTGAAACCATTTTCTGCCAATACGCTTTGTCGTTGTATAACCTTGCAAAAAAAAATAAACAAACAAAAAAGCGGTCTGTAAGAAAATGCTTACAAACCGCTTTACCTATGGTGCGGGTGGCAGGACTTGAACCTGTACGCTTTTAACGGCATAAGAACCTGAATCTTACGTGTCTGCCAGTTCCACCACACCCGCGTTATATCGTTTTACGCAACGCCTGTTGACGCAAACGACTTTATTATTTTAGCACTTTTATATTTTGTAGTCAACCGAAATACTGCTTTCTCTTGCTTCGTGCATATATTTTTTTACCGTTCCGCAATGATAAGGGTCCTGCTGATAACTATCAAGCGCCGCTTTATCTTTAAGAAGTACGGTAAGCATAACGTCGTACGAACGGGCGGAATGCAAGAAATCACACCCGACTTCTATTTCAATTATCTCGGGAACTTTCCCTTTCATCGAAAGCAGAACTTTTTTTGCTTCTTCCGATTTTTCTCTGTCTTTTAATTTAAAGCATACGATATGTTTTATCATAATTATTTAAGCGGCACGACCGCGCGCGCGTTAAGCGACAGGTCGGCAAAATTTCTCCTTTTATATTGTAAATATCCTTCTGCACCTATCATTGCGCCGTTATCGGTGCAATAACGTTTTTCCGGCAGAACTAGTTTTATCCCTTTTTCTTTACACAAAGCGGTAAGACTTTCTCTTAAATACCCGTTTGCGCCCACTCCGCCCGACACGGCGATTGTAGTGCAACGCGTCTTTTCCGCTGCCCTAAACGCCTTTTCGATAAGCGTGTCTATCGCGGCGTGCTGGAAACTTGCGGCAACGTCCGCCCGATGAACTTCGTTACCTTTCTGCTCTTCGGTATGAACGTAATTTATAACGGCGGTTTTAAGGCCGCTATAAGAAAAATCGTATTCGCTACCTGTGTAGTTTTTAAGCATTTTGGGTAGTTTTATATTATTTTCGCCGCTTTTTGCAAGTTTTTCTATATTCGGTCCGCCCGGATAACTAAGCCCCAGAACCCTTGCCACTTTATCGAACGCTTCGCCCGCGGCGTCGTCTATGGTACTTCCTAAAACGTCGAATTCGTAATAATTTTTAACGTGAATTATCGCAGTATGACCGCCGCTTGCAAGGATATTTATAAAGGGCGGTTCTAATTGTTTATCGGCGAGATACGCCGCCGCCATATGTCCCCTGATATGGCTTACGGGAACAAGCGGTTTCTCCGTTGAAAACGCAAGCGCTTTTGCAAAAGAAACACCGACAAGCAACGCCCCCAGAAGCCCTGCGCCCTGCGTTACGGCAATCGCGTCTATATCGTCCATAGTCATTCCTGCGGCGGAAAGGGCGTTTTCGGTCGCCCTGAGTATAGCGACGGTGTGGTTTCTCGACGCTATTTCCGGCACAACTCCGCCGAACTTTGCGTGTTCCGTTGCCGAACTTATTATCTCATCCGCTAAAATTTCTCTGCCGTTTCTGACTATGGCGACGGCCGTTTCGTCGCAAGAAGTTTCTATTCCCATAATTACGGGCGAACTTTTAAGCGGAATATTTTTTATTCTTTCAAAATAATTGCTCATTTGTCTATCTCATTTGTTTATTGAGATTTTTTAAGATAATCGTTTATAAATCCTTGAATGTTGCCGTCCATAACAGACTGAACGTCGCCCGTTTCGTATCCCGTGCGGTGGTCTTTAACAAGCGTATACGGACAGAACACGTAACTCCTTATCTGACTGCCCCACTCGATTTTTTTGATTTCGCCTTTTATGTCCTGGTCGCGTTCCATTCTTTCGGCTTCTCTTTTTTCAAGAAGTTTACTTGTAAGCATACGCATAGCCATTTCTTTATTCTGCGTCTGACTTCTTTCGTTCTGACACGAAACGACTATCCCCGTGGGGATATGCGTTATCCTTATAGCGGAGTCTGTTTTGTTTATATGCTGACCGCCCGCGCCCGACGAACGATAGGTGTCTATTCTTAAATCTTCGGGATTGATTTTTATTTCTTCGTCGTCGATTATTTCGGGCATAACTTCGAGCGAAGCGAAAGAAGTATGTCTTCTCTTATTCGCGTCGAACGGCGATATTCTGACAAGTCTGTGAACGCCTTTTTCGGCTTTCAGATAGCCGTAAGCGTTTTCGCCTTCTACCTTGAACGAAACAGATTTTATACCCGCTTCATCGCCGTCTAAACGGTCGAGTTCGGTGATAGTATACCCGTTCTTTTCCGCATAGCAGATATACATTCTGTAAAGCATTTCGGTCCAGTCGCACGCTTCCGTTCCGCCCGCGCCCGCATGCAAGGTTAAAATTGCGTTTAACTTATCGTATTTGCCTTTAAGCAACGCTTGAAGCCGCATATTCTCAACGGTTTCGGCAACTTCGGATAAATCCCTGTCTATTTCTAAAAACAAACTTTCATCGTTCTCTTCTTCGGCAAGGTCGATAATGTCCGCCGTGTCCGAAATGGTCTTTTCCGCTTTATCAAAGGCTTCTATCTTATTGGTTAAAGACGCAATCTCCTTTGAAATTTCCTGCGATTTTTTAAGGTCTAAAAAAACTTCCGGCGTTTCGGCTTCTTTTAATTTATTCTCTAACTTCGCTTTTAACCCTGCGACGTCAAAGAGAGTGTCCCGTCTCTTGTAAGATACCTTTTAATTCTTTTATTTTTAATCTGTATTCTTCGGTTTTTAACATTTACGCTCTCCGATTTATTTTTTTGATATTTTTTCCGTTCCGATAATCTGACCGCTAAATTTACCGCGTTATCGCTTTCCGCTACGTGTAAATGCAAACTGTTGCAAAAGTAACGCTGAAAAATCGCGTGCAGCAACGGTTAAATAGTCTTAAAAGCAAAAGTTAAAATGCGTTTTATCAAGCGGAAACCCGACGTAACGCATTTTCCCGCCGCTTTCTTCGCCTACGGCAAAACCGTTATCGTGCGCTTCTGAAATACGTCTGCGCTTTACCTGTTTCCCATACGCGTTTTTATTTGTTTTTAATGCACGCGTTTATTTATTTTCTTTGCGCGCTTTAACTATTTTCCCTGACCGCAGCAGTTTTTATACTTTTTACCGCTTCCGCAAGGACAGGGGTCGTTACGCCCCGGTTCTTTGGTTGCCGTTTTTCTTCTCACGGGCGCGCCGTCGTCTTCCTGATTGGTTACCATATCGCGCTTTTCTTCTTTTTTAAGCACGGGTATTTTTTGAAGTTCCGCCTTTAACAAAAGGGTTGCGGTGTCGTCCTGAATAGACATCGTAAGGTCTTCAAACATTTCAAAGCCTTCTTTTTTATACTCGATAACGGGGTCAACGTTGCCGTAACTTCTCAGCGAGATACCTTTACGCAGTTGGTCCATAGAGTCGATATGGTCTATCCACTTATTATCTATATTTTTAAGAAGGACTATTTTTTCTATTTCCTTAAAGTCTATGCCGTCTTCTTTATACCTTGCGATTTTATCTTCGTAAACCGAGATTGTTTCTTCGCAAAGTTTTTGAATGAGATAATCGTAATCCCAATTCTCCGCACGTTCTTTCGTAATGAATTGCGTGCCCTTGGGCAAGAGTTTTGCTTCTATCGCGTCGTTAAGCGCGGTTAAATTCCACGTGGACGGTTTGTTTTCGTTGTCTATCGCGCTGCCCACGACGTATTTAACGAAGTCGGGAATAAGGTTTATTATATCCTGATGAACGTCCGCCTGTTTTATGACTTTCATTCTTTCGGAATACATGACTTCACGCTGTTTATTCATAACGTCGTCGTACTCTAAAACCTGTTTTCTTATGCCGAAGTTTCTGCCTTCTATCGCTCTTTGCGCATTCTCTACGCTTCTCGACAGCATTTTGGATTGTATAGGCTGGTCTTCTTCTATTCTGAAAAATTCGTAAATTCTCTGCATTCTCTCGCCGCCGAAACGTTTAGCCAAATCGTCTTCAAGCGAGATGAAAAATACCGAAGAACCCGGGTCGCCCTGACGGCCGCTTCTGCCCCTTAACTGGTTATCGATACGGCGCGATTCGTGCCGTTCGGTGCCGAGTATATGAAGTCCGCCCGCCGCCATAACATTAACTTTTTCTTCGTCGGTATTCTTCTTGAACGCGTCGTATATTTCAAAGTAATGCTTTCTTATTTCTTTAATTTCGTCGGACACTTCGGATATATAGGAAGTCGCAAGGTCGATTTTGTCTTCTTCTATTCCTTCTTCGCGAAGTTTCCTTTTCGCCATAAACTCGGGGTTGCCGCCGAGCAGAATATCCGTTCCCCTGCCTGCCATATTTGTCGCAATGGTAACTGCGCCGAACCTGCCTGCCTGAGCGACGATGTCCGCTTCTTTCGCGTGGTTTTTAGCGTTAAGCACGTTGTGTTTTATGCCCTTTTTAATAAGGAGTTTGCTTATCTCTTCACTTTTTTCTACGGTAACGGTACCGACAAGCACGGGCTGACCTTTTTGGTGCCGCGCGACAATTTCGTCCACTATCGCTTTGTTCTTGCCGTTTACCGTTTTATAAATAATGTCGGGGTGATCTTCTCTGATTACGGGTTTGTTTGTGGGAATTTCCAGAACGTCTAATCCGTAAATCGCGCGGAACTCTTCTTCTTCCGTTTTAGCGGTACCGGTCATACCGGAGAGTTTTTTGTAAATACGGAAATAGTTCTGGAAAGTTATGGTCGCATAAGTTTTGTTTTCGTTTCTTATCTTAACGCCTTCTTTCGCTTCTATCGCCTGATGTAACCCGTCGGAATAACGTCTGCCTATCATCAGACGACCCGTAAATTCGTCTACGATTATAACTTCGCCGTCGGACACGACGTAATCGTTATCTTTTTTGAAAATATAGTTCGCTTTAAGCGCCTGCTGAATGTGGTGCGACAAGTCCGCGTTTTCTATATCGGAAAAGTTATTGAGATTAAAGAATTTTTCCGCTTTCAAAGCGCCCGTATCGGTTATCTGAACGCTCTTTTCTTTTATGTCTATCGTAAAGTCTTTATCTTCGACAAGCGTTTTTACAAAGCGGTTCGCAGTAACGTATTTTTCGCTGGACTCTTTGCCGCGCCCCGAAATGATGAGCGGCGTTCTCGCTTCGTCGATTAAAATGGAGTCTACTTCGTCGACGATGGCAAAAGACAACGGACGCTGAACCATATCTTCAATTCTGCTTTTGAGATTATCTCTTAAATAGTCGAAGCCCATTTCGTTATTGGTACCGTAAGTTATGTCCGCGGCATAAGCCTTTCTCTTCTCATCGTCCTGCATGCCGGATACGGCGACACCGACGGTAAGTCCCAAAAACTTATAAACCTTGCCCATCCACTCCGCATCGCGGGAAGCAAGGTAATCGTTTACCGTAACGATATGCACGCCTTCGCCCGAAAGTGCGTTAAGATAAGCGGGAAGCGTTGCGACAAGCGTTTTGCCTTCGCCCGTTTTCATTTCGGCAACTCTGCCCTGATGCAAACAGATACCGCCGATTATCTGCACTTTATAGTGCTTCATTTTAAGAACTCTGCCCGCCGCTTCTCTGACAACAGCAAATGCGTCGTACAAAATATCGTCTAACGTTTCGCCTTTTTTAAGTCTTTCTTTAAGCACGTCCGTCTGCGATATAAGTTCCGCATCGGTCATAATTTCGTACTTGTCGTTAAGTTGCAGAACTTTGTCCGCCATTTTGTCTAATTTTTTCAAAGCCTTTCTGGACTCTCCGCCCAGAATGTATCTGAATAACCCCATTATATTCTCCTTATAGGTCTATATTGCTTTTTTGTTTATACTAATCCGTGTTTACACCGGCCCGTAACGGTTTAATACCGAAATAACGATTTTATAGTCGACGTCAACGTTTTTACATTCGACATCAACGCTTTTGCAATCGATACCGGCGTTAAAAATCCCATTCGGTATCCGTTCGTTTTGCGTAATGCTTTATACTTAAATCGGTATCCGTCTTTAATCAATATCCGTAATCAATATCCGTTTTTGGGCGAAACGCTTGCCACGGTTAAAAGGCAAACCCTTTCCGCGCCCGCGCGTTTGAGTTTAGAAGCAATCGCTTCTACCGTAGAACCCGTCGTGGTAACGTCGTCTATTATCAGTATTGTTTTGCCGATTACCGACTGTCTGTCGGTTACCTTAAACGCGTCCGTAAGGTTAGTAAGTCTTTGCGCTCTCGTAAGTTTTGCCTGACGCGGCGTTTCTTTGATTTTTACGCACACTTCTTTGACTTCCGTGCCGACGATTTCGGCAAGGTTACGGGCGAGCAATTCCGACTGGTTATAGCCGCGCGCCTTTCTGGATTTTGCCGTGGACGGTACGAAAGTTATAAAGTCGGCGTCCGTAAAATTACGAAGATAAACGTTTGAAAGTTCTTTTGCGAAAAAGTCCGCCACGTATTTTCTTCCGTTATATTTGAGTTTCCTTATAAGCGTAGATACGGGCGGTTTGTATTCGTAAAGACTTCTGCCTTTATCGAGCGAAACAAGTGTGTTTTTACAAGTGGTGCAATACGCTTCGGAAGCGACGGTTTTCCTTCCGCAATGTCCGCAGAACGACCCTTCGATTACGGGTAAAGTCTTTCTGCACTCTTCGCATATGTAATCGTCGTTAAAATTTTCTCTGCCGCAACAAAGACATTTCCACTCGGGATTGAACAACATCCTTTCAAAAAAACTTAAAACGCGTTTTAATACTTTCATTTCAAAATTTTCGTATCTTTGCGCCGATTAAATTACCCGACGTATTTTTTAAGCCTTTCTGCGGCGTCCGTCTGCTCCCACGGGAATTCTTCCTTTCCGAAGTGTCCGTAAGACGCCGTCTTTTCGAAAACGGGTTTTCTGAGCCCGAATTTTTCTATAATCGCGGCGGGGCGCAAATCGAATTCTTTAACGATAACGTCCGCCAAATCTTCGTCTTTCAGTCTGCCCGTGCCGAAAGTGTTTACCATAACGGAAACGGGATGCGCAACGCCTATTGCGTAAGCCACCTGAACTTCGCATTCTTTCGCAAGTCCGGCAGCAACGACGTTTTTACAGATATATCTTGCCATATATGTTGCGGAACGGTCCACTTTCGTGCAGTCTTTTCCGCTGAACGAGCCGCCGCCGTGCGGACATCTGCCGCCGTAAGTGTCGACTATTATCTTTCTGCCCGTAAGCCCGGAATCGCCGTTAGGTCCGCCTATCTCGAACCTGCCCGTGGGGTTGATGAAATACTTGGTATTCTCGTCGGCAAGATTTTGCGGAATTACTTCGTCTATAACGAATTTTTTCAAATCTTCTCTCAGGGTATCGGTCGTAACCTTTTCGTCGTGCTGGGAAGAAAGAACTACGGCTTCTATTCTCGCCGCTTTGCCGTTTTTATATTCCACGGTAACCTGTCCTTTCCCGTCGGGACGAAGATAGCCGAGTTTTCCGCTCTTTCTCACTTCTTCGAGTTTTTTGCACAGTTTATGAGAAAGCATTATGGGAAGCGGCATAAGTTCCGCCGTTTCCGTACAAGCGTAACCGAACATTATGCCTTGGTCGCCCGCTCCGATTTTATCGTAATCTTTTTCCGCCGAATTTTTGCCTGCTGCTTCTTTTTCTTCCAAAGAATTGTCAACGCCCAAAGCGATGTCCGCGCTTTGTTTATTAAGCTTTATAAGAATTTTAACGCTGTCCGCCGCAAAACCCGTTTTGTCGTCGGTATAGCCTATGTCTTTTATAACTCTTCTCGCAACCGCTTCTACGTCTACCATAGCCTTTGAAGTGATTTCGCCTGTTATAAACAAAAAGTCTGTGGTTGCCATACATTCGCAAGCCACTCTCGAATTCTCGTCGCCTTCCAAGTATGCGTCTAAAATCGCGTCTGCTATTCTGTCGCAAACCTTATCGGGGTGACCGCCCGTAACGCTTTCGCTGGTAAAAAATTTCTTCATAATATGTCTTCCGTTTATTTATTTCAAAATTGAATTATACAGATTTTTTCTTTTGTTGTCAATCTTTATAACTTTCAAGTATATATATTTTTATGCACATTTTATAAGTTTAAAATTTAAACGACCAAAAACGACCGATTTTTTGCCTTATTCGGTTGACGACGCCCGCCTGAAAGTTGTATATAATATATAGAAAACCCTATATAAAAACCCGTGCGTCCGTTCGGCGATATTCATGCGCTTGTCGGGAAAATCGAGCATATCCGCTCGTCGACATTTATAATAACATTCGGAAATATTTGCATATCCGCTCGGTATAGTAGGCTTAACCGTCCGATACGACCGCTCTACACCCCTTTTGAAATTATTGACTTTAACGTCAATATTTTTTTATCTTTACACGTTAAAATCGTTGACAACTAGCCTCTTTTAAGACTATAATAATTATTGACTTTAACGTCAATAAGGAAAGGTTTTTCAATGGACAAAACGGATAAAAAAGTTAAGCGCAAAGTAGCGCGGAAAGAAGAAATTATTTCGGCGGCGGTAAAACTTTTTTGCAAGCAAGGATACGAAAAGACAACGGTTGACGACATTGTGGAAAAGGTCGGGTGCAGCCACGGGCTTTTTTATCACTACTTCGGCAGTAAAAAAGACATACTTAACGCAATTTTAGCCGAAAAGGAATTTATAAGCGACAAAGAACACGAAGAACTGCTTAAAACCGATAAAGGTTATACCGAAAAATTAAGGTTTATAATAGAAAACATATATAAACATTTAAAAACCGATAAACTGTTCGCCTATTCGTTTTATATTTTCGTGCAAAGGCGTTTTTCTCTAAGAGATAAAACTAAGGCGGAAAATTGCGTAAACGACTGTAAAAAATCAAAATGCAATCACCCCGTTATTATGCTCGAAAACTTTTTCAGAGCAGGTCAGAATGCGGGCGAATTCAGAACTGATTACACGCCGAGAGAATGTACGGAAATGTTTATTTCGATTATTCAGGGGGCAACGCTGGGATACGTAATCGCACCGAAAGATATGCGGCGCACTATGCGTTTTCCCAATACCGATTTTATAATAGACATATACGCCAAAACTGATACTAACACCAAAGGAGCGACAAAATGAGTAAAAACAGAAAGAAAGACGGCGGCGGGGGATTTATTGCCGCTGCGAAGATTATGACAAAGTCCGTGCGGGAATACAAAACCGCCTCTGTTCTCACCCCGATATTCGTTATGTTCGAGGTTATTTTAGAGTGCCTTATCCCCTACATTATGACTTTGCTTTTAGGTCGTATAGGAGAAATCGAACAGGCGGGCGAAGTTTCCGCGCTTATGCCCGAAATATTAAAATACGGGCTTATACTTTTAGGAATTGCGCTTTTATCTTTGCTGTTCGGCTCGCTTTCGGGTATGTTCTGCGCAAAAGCGTCCAGCGGGTTTGCTAAAAACCTGCGCAAAGATATGTTCTCGAAAATTCAGGGATTTTCGTTTTCTAACATAGACAAATTTTCCACGGCAAGTCTTGTAACAAGACTTACCACCGACGTTACCAACGTGGAAATGGCGTATATGATGATTATAAGAACGGCGATACGCGCACCCTTTATGCTTGTGTTCGCAATGACGATGTCCTTTATTCTGAACGCCAAAATGGCTTGTATATTCTTATGCACCACTTTCATTCTTGCAGGCGGACTTTTACTGATTATGTTCAAGGCGCTTCCGTTCTTTAACAGAATATTCAAAAAGTACGACGCGCTTAACGAATCGGTGGAAGAAAACATACGCGGCGTCAGAGTAGTCAAGTCTTACGTACGAGAAGAGTACGAAAAAGAAAAGTTCGGCAAGGCTTCAAACAGCGTGCGCTCGGATTTTACCAAAGCCGAAAAACTTATCGCATTAAACACGCCGTTAATGAACTTTTGCATATACGCCGGCATAATAGCCATTTACGTTATCGGTTCTATCCTTATAATAAACTCCAATCAGTCGGCAATGCAGATAACTCAACTTCAAAGTTTTATGACTTATTCTTTCCAGATTCTGATGAGCCTTATGATGGTTTCTATGATAATGGTTATGGTTATTATAAGTATGGCGTCTGCAAAACGTATTGCGGAAGTGCTTAAAGAAGAGAGTTCGATAACTTCGCCCGAAAACGCGGTTACGGAAGTTAAAGACGGCAGCATAGAATTCAAAAACGTTTGCTTTAAGTATTCCGAAGCGGCTGAGAAATATGCCCTTTCCGATATAAACCTTAAAATAAACTCCGGCGAAACGGTGGGTATCATCGGTTCTACCGGTTCCAGCAAATCTTCGCTCGTTCAACTTATTCCGAGATTATACGACGTAAGCACGGGCGCGGTTGAAGTTGCGGGAGTGGACGTAAAAGACTACGATTTGGAAGTTTTAAGAAACTCCGTCGCAATGGTTTTACAGAAAAACGTTTTATTCTCCGGCACCGTTTTAGAAAACATGCGCTGGGGCAACAAAAACGCCACCGAAGAAGAAGTTCATCACGCGCTCGATTTGGCGCAGATAGGCAGTCTTCCGCTCGATAAAAAAATCGAACAAGGCGG
>JAEYEN010000034.1 GCA_023403375.1 Bacillota bacterium | reverse complement strand
CCGCCTTTACTGCAAACCGCCGTAATCAGGTCGTCAAGCGTTTTTTCTTCGTTATTCAATACCATTTGCGCACTGCCGAGCATTGTTGCCGTGGCAAGCGTTTTTGCGTCGTCGTAAGATAAACCGTTTTTTACTCCGCTTTCTATTATTCCCTTTAAGAATAAATAAAAATACGCGGGCGAACTACCGCTTATACCCGTTACGGCGTTTAACAGACTTTCGTCCACAAATCTGACTTTGCCAAGAGATGAAAAAAGATTCTGAATGAATTTTTTGTCGTTTTCGTCTATGTAATCGGATACGTCGATGCCTATTGCGCCATAACCTATCGAACAAGGAGTGTTCGGCATACATCTTGCCACCATAACGTTACCAAGGGCAGATTTGATTTTTGCCTTTTTAACGCCCGCCATTATGGTAATAAATTTATGGCAGTAGGAAATTTTTATGCTGTTTGCGACTTCGTCGAAATTTTGCGGCTTTACGGCAAACAAAACAAATTCGGAACTGTTTGCAACAGTCAGATTGTTTTCGGTAACCGTAACTCCTTTTTTTGACATTTTTTCAAGAGAAATTTCAGACTTGTCGCTGACGATAATGTCAGACGGTTCAAGCACTTTTGACGAAATTGCCCCGCTTATTATTGCCGAAGACATAAAACCGGCGCCGATTACGCCTAATTTATATTTCTTTTCCATTTTTATACCTCAAATCGATTGACTAAAACGTTAATTTATTATATAATCTTTATGCTTTTAGGGGAGTGGCTCAATTGGTAGAGCAGCGGTCTCCAAAACCGCCGGTTGCGTGTTCGAGTCGCGTCTCCCCTGCCAAAAGATACCTTGTGATTGATTTTTACATCTCACGAGGTATTTTTTTATACACGCAACCTTTTTCGGTTGCTGACTGCTCCGCTATTGCTACGCAGGACTTCGTCCGCGCCTCTTTCTCCTGTACAGTATCAAAAATCGCTGTTTTTTAGGTGTTTTTGCTTAAAAAATGGCGATTTTTGCTATGTTCCGACCCTACAAAACGTGTCTAAATTAGCAAAATGTGTCTAAATTTTGTGTCTAAATTTTTAAGCCGAATTTATCTTACTTTATTTTCTCCAAAAAGTCAAATAAAAACGGCTCTCCACAAAGAAAGCCGTAGTCGTCTTAAAACGTTTTCGCAAACCAATTGGTTCTCAAAAACGTCAAAAAAATGTCGCGTTAAACAATTTTATCGTATAACTTTAATTTCTAAATTTATTTTAATTTTTTCTTGTTTTTTGGTGCGTTGGTATAACCACCTTTCTTTACTTTGTTATGCCTCTTTCTCTGAAAATCTGTCTGTGTTTTTCTCGTATATATTCAACTTTGCTGTTTCTATCTGCCTGATTGTCGTACCAAGTCGTACCTTTTATCCTACAAGGGTTATACTTTTGATTTTCAGTTTCGCCAAGTTCTCTGTCGCGTGTTAATTGATTGTATCTGTCGGTCGGTTGCACGCCAAAATAGGCAAAATAATCTTCTGTATGTATTTTGCCTTTTACTCCGAGCATATCTCCGACAACTCGCTTGATTTGCATCATCATTTGACTTGCCTGCGACTGACTTTTGAACCCCAAAAGTTCTTGTATCTCTTTCGTCGTTATGTAGTCTTTCGCAAATATTTCTTCTCTACGTTTGTAATCCATAATACATTCTCCTTTTTTTGTTTTTTTACATTTAATTTTTACTATCGTCGGCGACGTAAAGTTCAATATGTTCGGGAAAAGCAAAGTTGTTTTTATCCCTATAAATCGCAAGTTGAGTTACAACAACAAAAGTATAACCTTCATATCCCTTAAAATTCTCATATACTTCTGCAAAATAACTATGGTCGTCAAAAATATCTTCGTGGTTATCAGAGATATAACTTGCTTCTTGTTCAATCATTTCTAAAATATTGTACTCGAAACCATCTCCTTTGTTAGCATATCTATAACCAAGTTTGATTATTTCTTCTTTGATTTTTTTTAAATCTTTTAATTCTAAAATATTTTCTAATTTATCAGTTTGCAATTTATCCATAATTTTCATCCTTGTATTGTTCCGTCAAAAAAAATATTTATATCCGTTTGTTAAATTTGTTTTATTTAATACACTGATATATACTTTGTCCGTCGGACTAATGCAGAAACAATATACAAAATATAAATAAAAGGTTGCCAAATTTTAACAACCTTTTTATTTTTAATATGTGTTAGCGTTAAACGTTTTCTGTTTTTTCTTTTTTACATACTTCTTCGAAAAGTTTAACGACTTCTTCACTCGGTGCTTTTGTTGAAAGCGAAACGATTATGCCGGAAGCGATGCCGAGAATAAATCCGGGAATGATTTCATAAATACCCGTATTATAAATTAAAGCGTTAAGCGGCATTGTTGCGGAACCATAGTAGTTAAGATTAAACAAAATCATCCAAAGGACAGAAACGACAAAGCCGACTATAATACTTACGCACGCTCCTTTATAGTTAAATCTTTTCCAGAAAAGCGAAAGAATTATGACGGGACCGAAAGCCGCGCCGAATATCGACCAAGCGGCGGAAACAAGCCCCATAATATCGGTTACGTTAAATATATTAACTAAAAGCGCGATTACGAAAGCTAAAACCGAAATTGCTATAACGGCAATTCTTCCTACCCACATCATTTCTTTGTCGCTTGCGTCTTTTTTAATAGTAGTTTTATATATATCGCTGGCAAATGCCGACGAAGACGCCAAAAGTTGCGAGTCTGCCGTTGACATAGACGCGGCGACTATCGCGGAGATAAGCATACCGCCTATCAACCCTAACGCGCCCACTTTGAATATGTTTCTTACCACGGTAACGAAAACCATTTGTTTGTTTTCTTCGGGAAGAGAATCGCCGAGATATTCGTGAGCGACTAACGCTAATATCGTTGCCATAAGGCAAATCAAGAACGACCAGGTAGAACCGATAATCTGAGACTTTCTCAATTCTTTTTCGTTTTTGATAGCCATATACCTTACGAGTATGTGAGGCATACCGAAGTACCCTAATCCCCAACTGAGTCCCGTTAAAATGTTTGCAACCGAAGACCAGTCGAATTTACCGCTGGATAAAAGGCTGTAATAATTAGGAATTTCCTGCACGGTTGACCCTTCTATCGGTCCGTTTGTTTTAACAATAATAAACGCAATGATAGGCACAAGCATAAGTGCGGCAAGCATTAACATTCCTTGGAAGAAGTCTGTCCAGCAAACTGCGTTGAACCCGCCGAGAAGCGTGTAAACAACGATAACCACGGTTGCTATAATCATAGCGACGTTTACGCTGACGGACGGAACCAAAAGGTTAAACAAATTTCCGCAAGCGTATATGCTGGAAGCGGAATAAATCAAATATCCTACAACGAAAACGACTGCACACGATATTCTGAGCACGCCGTTAGTCGATTTGAATCTGTTTGATAAAAATTGCGGAATGGTTATAGAATCGTCCGCTTTGATTGCGTATTTTCTCAATCTCGGCGCGACAAGAACCCATGCAAGCACGGTGCCGATAATAAGCCCTACCGAAATCCAAATCTGGCTTAAACCTGCCGCGAATATTGCGCCCGGAAGTCCCATTAAAACCCACGCGCTCATATCCGAGGCGCCGGCGGACAATGCCGATACCCAGCCGCCCATTTCTCTGCCGCCCAAGAAATAATCTTTTTCGCTTGTGGAATTCTTTTTGAA
>JAEYEN010000003.1 GCA_023403375.1 Bacillota bacterium | reverse complement strand
CGCAATTATTAAAACAAAACACGACTCTATCGACTTCGATACGGCGGCTTACGTTGCCGACGAAATCGGCGTGGAACTCGAACTCAAACTCGACAAAACCGCCGAAGACGACTTGATGGAAAACTATGATTTGGAAGCGGCGGATAACGGCAAGTTGGTTACTCGTCCTCCGGTCGTTACCGTTATGGGACACGTAGACCACGGCAAAACTTCGCTTCTCGACAGAATAAGAAAAACCAACGTTACGGCGGGCGAAGCGGGCGGTATAACGCAGCATATCGGCGCGTATCAGGTTACCGTCAACAAAAAGCATATAACCTTTTTGGATACTCCCGGACACGCGGCGTTTACGGCAATGCGTGCAAGGGGCGCACAGGCTACCGACATTGCGGTTTTAGTTGTCGCGGCGGACGACGGTATTATGCCGCAGACGATAGAAGCGATAAATCACGCAAAAGCGGCTAACGTTCCTATAATAGTCGCAATAAACAAAATAGATAAACCCGAAGCGAATATAGAGCGCATTAAAACGCAGCTTACCGACAACGGATTGCTCCCCGAAGAATGGGGCGGCGACGTTATACTTTGTCCCGTTTCCGCAAAAACGGGCGAGGGTATAGATAACCTTTTGGAAAACATCAATCTTGTCGCGGAAATAAAAGACCTTAAAGCCAATCCCGACAGAAAGGCGAAAGGCGTTGTTATCGAAGCGAAACTCGACCAGAACAGAGGACCTATCGCCACGATACTTGTTCAGAACGGTACTTTAAGAGTATCCGACAGCGTAGTCGTCGGCACGGTTACGGGTAAGATAAGAGCAATGGTAAACGACCAGGGCGCAAAAGTGGGTTCGGCAGGTCCGTCCACTCCCGTTTCGGTTATGGGGTTAGACGAAGTTCCTAACGCGGGCGATATATTGTATGCCGTAGAACAGGAAAAACTTTCTAAACTCGTAGCGCAGGAAAGAAAGAATAAAGAAAGAGAAAACATGATAAAGTCTGCCGGCAAAGTAACGCTTGACGACGTGTTCAGCAAAATCGCCGAAGGCGAAATGAAAGGACTTAACATAGTCGTGAAAGCGGACGTTCAGGGCTCGGTCGAAGCGGTTAAACAGTCGCTCGAAAAGTTGTCTAACGAAGAAGTCAAAGTAAACGTTATACACGCGGCGGCAGGCGCAATCAACGAATCCGACATAATGCTTGCGGAAAGTTCGCACGCTATAATCATCGGCTTTAACGTCCGTCCGGACGCGAACGCGAGAAACGTTGCCGAACACAGCGGCGTGGATATAAAACTTTACAGAGTTATATACGAAGCGATTGAAGACGTCGAAAAGGCGCTTAAAGGTATGCTCGCTCCCAAATTTACCGAAGTTTATCTCGGCAAAGCGGAAGTCAGAGAAGTGTTCAAGATTTCGGGCGTCGGTCAGGTTGCGGGTTGCTACGTAACGGAAGGCAAGATTTCTAGAAACGGAAAACTCCGTATTTACCGCGACGACGTTATGATTTGCGAAGGCAACGTGTTGCAGTTAAAGAGATTTAAAGACGACGTAAAAGAAGTGGCGCAGGGTTACGAATGCGGTATTTCTATCGAAAAATTCAACGATATTAAAGTCGGCGACTTTATAGAATGTTATCAGGTAGAAGAGAGTAAAGCGTAAAAATGAGCGGTAATAACAGAATAGACAAAATAAACAGCGAACTCAAAAGAGAGATTGCCGAGATTGTTTCGAGAAAACTTAAAAATCCGCTGATTTCCGCAATGGTCAGCGTTACCGAAGCGGAAACAAGTAAAGATTTGTCTTATTGCAAAGTATACGTAAGCGTTTTTTCGACCGATAAAGAAAAATGTAAAACTACTTTTGCCGCTTTAACGGGAGACGCCGGCAGAATTCGCCACGAACTTTCTAAAAGTATGCGAATCCGCACCGTGCCCGAACTTCATTTCGTTTTAGACGACACTATGGAATACGGCGACAAAATGGACAAACTTCTTAAAAAAATCGAGAAAGGAGAACCTTCCGTTTGATTAGTTTAAAGGAAATTTCCGAAAGACTTTTTAAAGAAAAAAGCGTCGCGCTGTTCTGCCACGTCCGTCCCGACGGGGATACGGTTGGCTCTGCGCTCGCGCTTAAACTTGCCTTGGAAAAAAAGGGGATAAAGGCGGACGTTTTTTCGGACGACGTTATGCCCGCAAGGTTTAGTTATATAAACGCAATAAATCAAATAAAAAATTCAATCGCCCAAAAATATTCGGCGTATATCGCTATCGACTGCGCCGATATAACAAGGCTCGGAAAATTTGCGGAAGAGTTTTCCGCGCAGAAAAACACTTATAATTTAGACCACCACGTATCTAACGATTGCTATGCCCGATACAACGCGGTTTACGATAACGCGGCTAACTGCGAAAACGTTTACGACGTTATAACTTATGCAGGTATTACGCCCGATAAAGAAATTGCGGAATGCCTTGCAACGGGTCTTGTTACCGATACGGGCGCGTTCAAACATAAAAACGTAACCGCAAAGACCTTTAAAATCGCGGCGGAACTTCTGTCCTGCGGGGCGGAATTCAATAAAATAGTGTATTGTAATTTTTCCGCTCAGTCAAAAGAAAGGGCGGCTCTTTTCGGAACGACGATGACAAAACTTCGTTATTTTCTGGACGACAGGCTTTGTATCGGCACCGTGAGAATGAGCGACGTGGAAAAATGCGGCGCAAAACCCGACGAAACGGAAGGTTTTATCGACTTTATTCTGGGTATAGACTGCGTGGAAGTGGCGATAACGCTTTTAGAAACCGATAAAAACAAATTCAAAGTCAGTTTCCGCGCGAAAAATACCGACGTAAACGCTATCGCTTCCGAATTCGGCGGCGGCGGACACGTTCTCGCAAGCGGCTGTAAAATCTGCGGCGAATATGAAGAAGTTGTGGATAAACTGCGCTATCAGGTGGGAAGATACATAAAAGACTGAAAGACGAATTAAGATTTAAAAAGCCCGAAAATGAAAGGATTTATAAATTTAATCAAACCCGAAAATATGAGTTCCGCAAAAGCGGTGGCGATAGTTAAAAAAAAGTTCAACACGCCTTGCGGACATATGGGAACGTTAGACCCGATGGCGTCCGGCGTGCTTCCGATAGGCGTGGGACAGGCGTCGAGATTATTCGATTACACTCTCGATAAAGAAAAGACCTACGTTGCCGATTTCGAGTTCGGCTATATCACGGATACGCTGGATAAAACGGGCGTAACGATTAAAGAAACTTCCGTTACCCCCACGGAGCGCGCGATAAAAGATGTTTTACCGCTCTTTGTCGGCGAGATAGAACAGGTTCCGCCACAGTATTCGGCAAAATGCGTGGACGGTAAACGCGGCTATCAATTGGCAAGAAAGGGCGTGGACTTTACGCTTTCTGCAAAAAAAGTAACCGTTCTGGGTTTTGAACTTATAGAACAAACGGGCGAAAAGACCTTCCGCTTTAAAATAGACTGTAAAGGCGGCACGTATATCCGTTCGCTTGCAAGAGATTTAGGATATAAATTAAACAGTCTTGCCACTATGGTTAAGTTGGTGAGAACGAAAAGCGGCGTTTTCGATATAGAACACGGTGTTACGCCCGAAGAGTTTATAAATTGCGAAAACCCGACCGATTATCTTATTCCGCCCGAAAACACGCTTAGTTTTAATAGCCTTGTTTTAACCAAAGACCGCGCAACGCGGCTTCTTAACGGGGTTTATGAAAATTACGGGTTTGCCGACGGAATCTATTCGGTTTATAACGAAAAAGAATTCTGGGGCGTGGGCGAAGTTAAAGACGGAATTTTGAGAATGAAGTCTTACGTGCGATAAAAATCTTGTTTATAAAATCCGATAAAATATAAATTAAACCATATATGGAATTATATAAAATTCGATATATAGAATTCGATAAAATATTCGATAGAGTACGGGTCAGACAATAAAACCGACGGTTTGGCTGTTGCTTGCAGTCGATTTATGATTTGACCGACGAAATTAAGGTATGACAAAAAAAAATAAAGCCGTTATCGCGCTCGGGTATTTCGACAGCGTGCATAACGGACATAAAAAAGTTATATCCGCCGCAAAGGACGCGGCAACAAAACTTGGCGTTAAGTGCGTCGTTTTTTCATTTGGCGGCGACGTTAAGGGCGCGCTCGGTCTTTCCGACGGAAAGTGCGTTTTCACTATAAAGGAGCGCGACGAACTGATAAAATCTTTGGGTGCGGACGAAATTTTTTACGCACCCGTAAGCAAAGAGTTTCTGGCGCTTTGCGGCGAAGAATTTTTGGATTACGTAACAAACGTTTACGACGTTTTATGCTTTGTTTCGGGCGAAGATTATACTTTCGGCAGGGGCGGCACATGCGGCGTAAAACGACTTAAAGAGTATGCCGTAGCGCACGATATAAGTGTTGTAACCGTTTCGGAATTGTGCCTGAACGGGCAAAAAGTTTCAACGACGGCCGTTAAAACGCTTCTGTCAGAAGGAAAAGTAAAATCCGCCGCGGAAATGCTGGGCGGCGCGTATTTTATATCGGGTACAGTTATT
This sequence comes from Bacillota bacterium, assembly GCA_023403375.1. Classification (GTDB taxonomy): domain Bacteria; phylum Bacillota; class Clostridia; order Christensenellales; family Borkfalkiaceae; genus UBA1259. The sequence goes on along the minus strand of JAEYEN010000003.1, from coordinate 11,238 downwards.
CACGACAGGGGCGAAGGCAGAAAGATAGGCTTTCCCACGGTTAATATAATACCCGACGCAGAAAAGTGTAAATTGAAAAACGGCGTTTATAAAGGGCACGTTTTTTTGGATAAGCGGTACTCGGCGATAATAAACTACGGCGCAAGACCTACGTTCGGCTTAAACGACGTGCTTGTGGAAGCGCACATAATAGGTTATGACGGAGACCTGTACGGAGAGGATATAAAGGTTTACTTCGACGACTATTTAAGAGATATTAAAAAATTCTCGTCGGAAGAAGAACTTAAAGCGCAACTTAAAAAAGACAAGACGCACGCACAAGAGGGAATATATGATTAAATTCGGTCCAAGCGGAAATTCTCAGGCGTTTTTCGACGCGGGCTTTTCCAAATCGGAAGATTCGGCAAAATGGGTTAAAAACAAAGGATTAGACTGTTTTGAATATTCTTTCGGGCGGGGCGTAACCCTTTCGGACGAGAAAGCGATAAAAATAGGCGAAGCGTTTAAGGACTGCGGCGTGGAACTTTCGGTACACGCGCCGTACTATATAAATTTTGCGAATCCCGACGACGAGATGGCTGAAAAGTCTTACGGATACGTGTTGTCTTCCGCAAAAAAGGTCAGGCTTATGGGCGGCAACAGAGTGGTTTTTCACCCTGCATGTCAGGGAAAAGCGGCGCGCGGAGCGGCGGTTTTTCTTACCGAAAAAAGGCTTAAAATTTTAGCCGAAAAAATAGAAGAAAATAATCTTTCGGACCTTTATTTTTGCCCCGAAACGATGGGTAAACTCGCGCAGATAGGCACGATAGAAGAGATAACGAATTTTTGTAAAATAGCCGATTGTTTTATGCCTGCGGTTGACTTCGGACACGTTAACGCAAGAGAAGGCGGAACGCTTAAAACGGAAGAAGATTTTACCGTAAGGCTGAAATATATGATAAACGAATTGGGCTATGAGAGAATGAAAAACTTTCACGTGCATTTTTCTAAAATAGAGTATTCGGCAAAAGGCGAAATAAAGCACCTTACTTTCAGCGATACCGTTTACGGTCCCGAATTTTTGCCGCTTGCAAAAGCGCTTATAAAATTAAAGTTGGAACCCTTTATCGTTTGCGAATCGGCAGGCACGCAGGACGACGACGCCCTTTTTATGAAAAACACCTATTTCGATTTGCTTAAAACGGGTAGTTTATAAAATTTATTGACTAATTTAAAAAAATTTGTTAAAATATTTCGGTAAGAGATAATATGTTTTCCGAGATTTTAAAAGATAAAAAAACGGCGTTTTTGATAACGGACGAAAAAGAACGCGCATATTTCAGCGGCGTAAAAATTGCGGAAGGGTATCTTTTGCTGTGCGAAAGCCCCGCGTATTTTACGGACGCAAGGTATATAGAAGCTCTTAAAGAAAAACTTAAAGCCGCAGAAACGGAAGAGGTTTCGCAAAAAAAGCATATTTTGCCCGTACTTTTTAAGGACGTTAAAGATTTGGGCGAATATTTAAAGGCGCTTTCGGTAAAAAGGCTTTATATAAATTTCGATAAAACCACCGTAACGGAATATAACGCGTATAAAAATCTGGGGCTAAAAATATCGGACGGCGCGGAACAAATAAACAAACTCCGTTCGGTTAAAAGCGAAGAAGAAATAAACAACATAAAAAAAGCGTGCGAAATTACAGAGAAAGCATTTTATAAACTTATCAAGGATATAAAAGTCGGCGTAACCGAAAAGCAACTTAAAGACAAACTTTTAAGTTATTACAAAACGCTTGGCAGCAGCGGAGAGAGTTTTGACACGATTGTGGCTTTCGGGAAAAATTCCGCCGTTCCGCATCACGAAACGGGGAACGACGTTTTAACGGAAGATACGGTGGTGCTTATAGACACGGGTTGCGTTTATAACGGTTATTGTTCCGATTTTACCAGAACGCTTTTCTTCGGCAATCCGCCCGAAAAGTTTATAAACGCTTATACGGCGGTAAAGAAAGCCAACGTAGAAGCGGAAGAGAAAATTTCGGCGGGAATGAATACGGACGAAGCGGACGCAATTTCAAGAAAGGTTCTGGGCGAATTCGGAATTGAAGAATATTTTACTCATTCTTTGGGGCACGGGTTAGGCTTGGAGATACACGAGTTTCCCTATCTCTCTAAAAGGAGAAAGGACCGACTTGAAGAAAATATGGCGTTCACGATAGAACCGGGCGTATATTTCGAAGGCGAGTTCGGGATAAGAATAGAAGACACCGTGGTAATGCAAAACGGCAAAATAAAAAGGCTGTTCGGCGACGATAAAAACCTTATCGTTATCAAAAATTCATAAATGAAATTTTGATAAATAAGCGTTAAGAATATATATAAATCGTCAAGATATAGATAAGTAAACGTTAATATATAAAATAACGTTAAAAAATAAAAATTAAAATATAAAAATTTAAAAAACGTAAACTAAACATTTTAAGGAGAAACACAACATGATATCAGCAGGCGATTTCAGAAAGGGCGTAACTTTCGAATACGAAAACAACATCTACACCATAGTAGACTTCCAGCACGTTAAACCCGGCAAAGGCGCGGCTTTCGTCAGAACCAAAATGAAAAACGTGGTAACCGGCGCGGTTCTGGAAAAAACGTGGAACCCCACCGAAAAAATTCAGGAAGCACATATCGAAACCAAGAATATGACCTATTCTTATAACGACGGCGAACTTTATTACTTTATGGACCAGGAATTCAATCTTACTCCCCTTAACTACGAGCAGGTTGAAGACGCGCTTAAATATATCAAAGAAAACGACCCCGTAGTAGTAAAATCCTACAAGGGCGTTGCGTTCTCGGTAGAATGCGATAACTTCGTCGTTTTAAGAATTACCCATGCGGAACCCGGCGTTAAAGGAAACACCGCAACCAACGCTACGAAAGAAGCGATTTTAGAAACGGGTGCTAAAATTCAGGTGCCTATGTTTGTCGAAGAAGGCGAACTTATCAGAGTTGACACCAGAACCGGCGAATATATGGAACGCGTTAAAGGCTGATAATAAATTATATTTGCAGAATACCCGCAAACTTTTTTGCGGGTATTGTTTGTTTTTGGTTATTTATTTTATTTTTAGTTGTTTAATTCGGTTGTTTTTTATATTAGTCAGTTGTTTGTTTTATATTAGTCATTTATTTTGATTTTATAAAATAAGGGTTAATTACTTTATCGTAAGGTTACTTACGTTATCGGGCGACGAAAAAGATAACCGTAAAAAGGGCGGGCAAAAAATGAAAGTAGCGTTAATCAGCGGTGCGAGCGGCGGAATAGGCGCGGCGCTTGTAAAAAAGTTTATAAATAACGGGTTTTTCGTTGCGGGGCAGTATAACAGTTCCGAAAACGAGATATTGAAATTAAGGCAAGAACTTGCAAAAGATAATCTTGCCGACTATTTTTATGCTTTCAGATGCGATTTTTCCGATAATGAAAGCGTTGTAAAAGCGTTGGAAAATATCGGGCGCAACTATAATCATATAGACGTTTTGGTAAATAACGCAGGTATGGATTATATGGGACTTTTAACCGAAACCGATTACGGCGAATGGAAAAAGATTTTTGCGGTAAACGTAGATTCCGTTTATGCGCTGTCTAGATTCGCGCTTAAATCCATGCACGATAAAGGCAAAGGCAAAATAATCAACGTGTCTTCCATATGGGGGATAGCGGGCGCCGCAAACGAAACGGCGTATTCCGCAACCAAAGCCGCGATAATAGGCTTTACAAAAGCGTTGGCGAAAGAAACCGCTTACGACAATATAACGGTAAACTGCGTTTGTCCCGGCGTTATCGACACCGGAATGAACGCCTGTTTTAACGAAAGCGAAATGGCGGATATTATAGAAAGAACTCCGCTTAAAAGACTTGGAACGCCCGAAGAAATAGCGGAACTGATATACTTTCTCGCTTCCGACAAAGCGGATTTTATAACGGGGCAGGTCATAACCGCCGACGGGGGATTTATTTTATGACGAAGCTCAGAAAGGACGCCTTGAAATATCCCGTCTTTCATCTGTTAATCGTCGTGTGTCTTGGAATGGGGCTTGCTTCCCTTCCCGTCAGCCGAATTTTTGAAAGTTTTATTGCGGATAAAGCGGTGGTAATAATGGCGTCTACCATTACTACGAGAGTTATCCTTTCCGCGTTGGCGCTGTTTTTCATTTTTAAGTACGGTTTTTATAAAAGTTTAAGCCCGAAACTAACGATAATCGGGCATATCGCCGTTATTCCCGCACTGCTCGTGGCGATAAATAATTTTCCCGTTTACGGCGTTTTGAAAGGCACCATTCTTTTAACGCCGCCGTCGGAAAATTATTACGTTCTTTACGCTTTTTATTGCCTGTCTATCGGTCTGTTTGAAGAAATAACGTTCAGGGGCTTGGTTTTTCCGCTTTGCGTTTATATATTCAGAAAAAGCAAATACGACGTGTTTTGGGCAACGTTCACTTCTTCCGCCGTTTTCGGACTTGTGCATTTGTTAAATCTTTTCGGCGGCGCGTCTTTCGGCGAAACGATTTTGCAGGTCGGCTACTCCTTTCTGGTAGGAGCGATGTGCGCTCTGTCGGTCGCACTTACAAAAAGCATATATTCGGCAATCCTGATACATGCCGTGTACGACGTGGGCGGACTTTTATGTTCTAAGGACTTAAACATGGTGTCCGGCGTAAACGGCGGCGCGGTAAATCAGTGGGACAGCGTTACCGTAACCGTAACCGCGGTTCTGGGCGTGATAGTCGCAATCTATATGATTATCGTTTGTTTTAAGTTGAAAAAGGAGCCGCTTTTATCGCTTTACGGGTTCGACGCGGAAAATATAAAAAGCAACGTTGAAGAGAATTCCGACCGGAGCAATTAGTAAAAATAGGATAGAGAACAAATACCAAAAGACAATAAATTACGAAAACAAAAAGATAGTATAATTACAAAAAAAAGAATAACAACAAAAACAAAAAAGACAGTATAATACTAAAAATCAAAAGAAAGAAATATAACTAAAACTAATCTTACCGCTATTGACAAAAGAGCGGGATTATAAGATAATATAAAGGTAAAAAACACAAAGGGCGGATAAAAATTTGCCCGATAAGGAGAAAATATGTTAACTGCTATTTCAGGAATAAACTGGGGCGATGAAGGAAAAGGTCGTATGGTAGACCTTTTGTCCAGCGATTACGACGTTGTTGTAAGGTATCAGGGCGGAAACAACGCGGGGCATACCGTTATCAACGAAAAAGGTAAATTTATATTAAACCTTTTGCCTTCCGGTATTTTAAGAGAAGAAGTCGTAAACGTAATAGGTAACGGCGTCGCCGTAGACATTAAGCATTTGGTAGAAGAAATGGCAAGGCTTAAAGCGGCGGGAATAAAAATCACGCCCGAAAACCTTAAAGTCAGCAACAGAGCGGTTATTTGTATGCCTTATAACATTGAACAGGATTGTCTGGAAGAAGCAAGACTTTCCGATAAGAAATTCGGTTCTACGCGCCGCGGCATCGCGCCCATTTACGGCGATAAATATATGAAAAAGGCTATCCGTATGGGCGAACTTTTCGACCTTAAACTTTTAAGAGAAAGACTTGAAGACATAATTAAGTGGAAAAACCTTACTATCGTAAACGTTTATAACGGTCAGCCTTTCACCGTAAACGCGATGATGGAACATCTTACAAAATACGGCGAGCAACTGCTTCCATATATCTGCGACACGGGTTTATATCTCGACAAAGCGGCGAAAGAAGGCAAAAAGATTATGTTTGAAGCGCAACTCGGCGCGTTAAGGGATATAGAATTCGGAATTTATCCCTATACTTCTTCGTCCAACTCCATTGCGGCTTATGCACCTATCGGCGCGGGTATCCCTAACCACAAGTTAGACTTATCCATCGGTATAATGAAAGCGTATTCCACCTGCGTGGGCGAAGGTCCTTTTACCGCAGAATATTTTGGCGAAAAAGCCGAAACGTTAAGAAAAGCGGGCGGCGAATACGGCGCGGCTACCGGCAGACCTAGAAGAGTGGGACCGTTCGACGCGGTTGCAAGTAAGTACGGAATCAGAATGCAGGGTGCGGACGAAATCGCGCTTACCAAGTTAGACGTTTTAAGTTGCTATAAAGAAATAGAAGTTTGCGTGGCATACGAATTAGACGGCGTTATTACCACCGAATTCCCGTTCACGCAGAAGTTAGACGAATATAAACCTGTTTTCAAAACGCTTAAAGGTTGGAATTCGGACATCTCAAAGTGCAGAAAACCCGAAGATTTGCCTAAGGAAGCATTGGATTATATCCGCTTTATAGAAGAAGCGATAGGCGCGAAAATCAAATACGTTTCGGTCGGCGCCGAAAGAGAAGCCTACATAGTATTATAAGAATAAAAAACGGAAGTAAAAACCGCAAAAAAGGAGCGATTATGAAAAGACAAAGCGGAATATTGCTTCCCGTTTTTTCTTTGCCGAGTAAATACGGCGCAGGAAGTTTCGGAGAAGAAAGTTATAGTTTTGTAGATTTTTTAAGCGAAGCGGGGCAGAAAATATGGCAGATTCTGCCGCTTGTCGAAACGGGTTACGGCAACTCGCCGTATTCGTCGATATGTTCCACTTCGTTTAACCCATACTTTATAAGCATAAAGGCGTTGAAAGAGCAAAAACTTTTAACCGCCGCAGAACTTAAAAGCGCGGAAAGAGATGATTTTTATATTGATTACGGCGCGCTTTACAATATAAGATACCCCCTTTTAAGAAAGGCATTTTCACGTTTCGATAAAAGCGATAAGGCCTTTACAAGGTTTGTAAAGAAAGGCGAATTCAGAGATTACGCGCTTTTCAACGCGCTTAAAACAAAAACCAATTATAAACACTTTTTCGAGTGGGAAGACAAAATAAAGTACCGCGATAAAGACGCGCTTAAAGCGTTTGAAAAAGAGAATGCGGACGAAGTGTTTTTCTGGCAGTTCGTTCAGTTTATCGCTTCCAACCAGTGGTTCGCGCTTAAAAAATACGCAAATAAAAAAGGCGTTTCCATAATGGGCGATATGCCGCTTTACGTCGCGTTAGACAGCGTGGACGTGTGGGTAAACCCCGAACTTTTTAAACTTGACGATAATTTCGTTCCTAAAAAAGTCGCCGGTGTTCCGCCGGACTATTTTTCAAGAACGGGTCAACTCTGGGGCAACCCCGTTTACGATTACGACACGCATAAAAAGGATAACTTTTTATGGTGGACAGAGCGGCTTAAAAAAGCGCTAAAAACTTTCGACTACGTTCGTATCGACCACTTCCGCGGTTTAGACAGATATTACGAAGTGGATAACGGCAGACCCGACGCTACGATAGGCGAATGGGTTACCGTGCCGAGCAGAGAACTTTTCGACACGCTGCATAAAGAGATTGACGGCGAAAGAATTATCGCGGAAGATTTGGGCATAATAGACGACGGAGTGAGAGAACTTTTGCGCTATACGGGTTATCCCGGAATGAAAATTTTATCTTTTGCGTTCAACGGCGAAAAAGACAATCTCTATCTTCCCGAAAACATACCCGAAAATTCCGTTTGCTATACGGGAACGCACGATAACGACACCTTAAAAGGACTTATAGACAAATCGAGCGAATGGGATTTGAATAACCTTTATAATGGCGTTAAAAACAGCCTTTTGAAGTTAGAAATAAATAGGGAAGTCGAATGTAAAGACGACCTTATACCCGCAATAATAGAATTGGGCTTTAAGTGCGCGGCAAACCTTTACGTGGTTCCGCTTGCAGACTATCTGGGACTGAACACGGATTACAGAATTAACGAACCGGGCACGGTTAAACAGCAGAACTGGGCGGTAAGAATGCCTAAATCCGCGTTTACGAAATCGGTTGCGGCAAGAATAAAAAAACTTACCGTAAAATACGACAGATAATATGCGCTTGCGCTATGTATAGCCTTTCCGACGGATAATAAACGATTGCGTTTGACCTGCGTTTAATAAGTTTACGTGCATAAAGTAGAATACGAAAACAAAGCAAAGGCGGACAAAGAAACGGAGATAACCATGAGCGTTAAAAGGAAAATAGTTTTAATAGTTTTATGCGTTTTAACCGCGCTTACCGTGGCGTTTATTTTTTCAAATTCGGTTTTGTCCGGCGGAACTTCAAGCAAAGAATCGCAAGGGGTATACGGCGTGTTTAAAGGAATAATGGACTTTGTTTTCGGCAAAGACGTTATAACGCACGGAACTTTCAGAAAACTTGCGCATGGCACGGAGTTTACCGTTTTGGGAATAGAACTTAACTTTATTTTTATAACGCTTAAAAAATACTCTTATAAAGTGTTGCCTACCGTTTTGTTTTTCGGACTTTTTACCGCAGTTACGGACGAAGCGATACAGATTTTATCTGACAGGGGTTCACTCGTGTCCGACGTGCTGATAGATTTCGGCGGCGTGGTTACCGCAACGGCGATTATTTATATCGTATATATTCTCGTAAAACATATAAAAGAAAATAAGCGGCTGAAAAAAGACGGTGAAGAAAACGACGCGCGAAAAAAAACGTGTTCGGCAGAAAAAATCGAATTGCCGAAAGACGGAGCCTTACAAAGCACGGTAAACGCAGACGACGAAAAAGGAAAAAACTGAAAATCGTTAATTGCGGCAAAAGGGAAATCGGGCAACAAATTAATTCGGGGCGCAAAACGGCAACCCGCAAAAAAGAAATTGCGCAAAGAACGATATTTTCCGCAGAAAAATAAATTGCGGTAAAACGGTAAATAGGCAAAAACAAAAAAAGAAAATCGGTTTAACTCGTTTAATTATCATATAAAGAGTTGAGCCGTTTTTTGTTGTTTTTATTTTGTTTACAAAACTTATCGGTTGTTATATAATGATAATATGCAGTCAGATTATATAAAGGCGCTAAACGAAAACGGCAAAATCGCGTTTTCGCCCAAGGGCAACAGTATGTGGCCCACGCTTAAATCTAAAAAGAACACCGTGATAATAGAGAAAAAAAGTCAAAGACTTAACCGCTTTGACGTAGGATTTTACGTCCGCGCCGACGGAACGTATATCCTTCACAGAGTGATTGACGTATGCGACGGCGGTTATATTTTTTGCGGTGACAGTCAGAGTAAAAAAGAGAAAGTGGCGGAACAAAACGTTTACGGCGTGATGACAGGCTTTTATCGCGGTAAAAAATTTATAAGCGTTACCGCCCCGAAATATAAAAAGAAAGTAGAAAAAATATATAAAAACGATAAAAAACGTGTTAAAAAAGCAAGGTTTTTTATGCGACTTAAACGGCTGGCGAGTTTATTTTCCGCAGCGAAAGGAGATAGCGATGACTGATTTGGTTTTATTGTGCGAAAACGCTAAAAAGGCGGCTTTTTCACTTTTGTTGGAAGACGAAAACAATATAAACCGCGCGCTTAAAAGGGCGGCGGCGCTTTTAAGAGAAAACGTAGAAGTTATTAAAGCCGAAAACGTTAAAGATATAGAATTCGCAAAGAAAAACGGTAAAAGCGAAGGCTTTATAGACCGACTTTTGCTTACCGATAAAGTTATTTCGTCTATTGCGGAAGGGCTTGAAGAAGTGGCGGCGTTATCATCTCCCACGGGCAAAACCCTTTATAAATATCATAATAAAATTCAGGGCATTAAAATCGTTGAAAAGGCGGTTCCGTTCGGCGTAGTCGGTATGATTTACGAGGCAAGACCGAACGTTACGGCAGACGCTTTCGCTCTCACGTTAAAAACTAAAAACGCAGTCATCTTAAAGGGCGGTTCGGACGCGTTAAACAGTAATAAAATTCTGGTTAAAATATTAAAAGAAGCGTTGCGTTCCTGCTCGATAGACGAAAACGCGCTTTCGCTTATAGAAGATACGTCGAGAGAAACAACCGCTAAATTTATGACGATGAATAAATACGTAGACCTGCTTATTCCGCGCGGCGGCGCGGCGCTTATTAGGGCGGCGGTGGAAAATTCCACAATTCCTATAATAGAAACGGGCACCGGCAACTGCCACGTTTACGTGGACCTTTTTGCAGACGTGAAAATGGCGGCGGACGTTATTTTTAACGCAAAAACGCAACGTTACAGCGTTTGCAACGCTTGCGAATCTTTGGTTATTCATTCCGCAATTTTAGACAAAGCGTTGCCCGTAATAGCAAAACGGCTGGCAGAAAAGAAAGTCGAAATCCGTGCGGACGAGCGCGCGCTTAAAGTATTGCAGGGTTGCGGCTATGAAAACGCCCGCCCCGCAACGGAAGAAGATTTTTACACCGAATACGGCGCGGCTATAATTTCGGTGAAAACCGTTGACGACCTGGACCAGGCAATCGCACATATCAACGAACATTCCACACATCATAGCGAAGCGATTATAACCGAAAATTCCCAAAACGCGCAAAAATTTATGACGCTTATAGATTCTTCTTCGGTTTACCATAACGCGTCTACCAGATTTACAGACGGATTTGTTTTCGGCTTTGGTGCGGAAATAGGAATCTCCACGCAAAAATTACACGCAAGGGGGCCTATGGGCTTAGACGTGCTGACGACAAGAAAGTTCTACGTTTCGGGAAAGGGCGCCGTAAGAAAATAACGGTTTATAAATATTTATAAAAATATATAAAGAATATAATATACGATTTATAAAAATTATAAACTATATAACCGCCCGTTTATAATACCGTTTATAATTGGTATTCTATAATTTATATAAGTTTGTAAAAACTTTAATATATAATTACTTAATCTAATACTCTTAAACAATATAAACCAATAAATAAAACAACCAATTAAAAGGTAAAAAACTATAAAATTACACAAATGAAAATTCCGCCCGAAAAGGGCGGTTTTTTTATAGTATAAAACTTTTCGCTCTGGTATCTTTCTCATATTTTTCGGTTTTTTTCGGCTTGTAAAAGTTTATAAAAAAATTTTTAAAAAAGTTATATAAAAGTCTTGACAACGGATAATATTAAGAGTACAATTATGTCAAAGTTAGCAATCGAGAGATAAGAGTGCTAACAAAAAACTTTTAACATTGCCAAGGAGAAAAGTAGATGAAACTTTCCGAAAGAAAGAAAAAAATCTTACAGTTCGTCGTAGACGATTATATTTCCACGGCGCAGCCGGTGAGCAGTAAAAGCATAACTGAAAAATATATAAAGGATTTAAGTTCCGCAACGGTGAGAAGCGAACTTGCGGGGCTTGAAG
>JAEYEN010000013.1 GCA_023403375.1 Bacillota bacterium | reverse complement strand
GATATAGCCTATCTGGAAACGTCTTTGTATCTGCGAAATTGATATAGTGCCGCATTTTATGGCAAGCGCGGTCGCTTTTATCAAAAGTTCGTTGTTTGCGTCGCTCATCTCGTTGCCGTCGTCGTCGCCGTCTTTTGAAGAACTTTCTTCCTGCTTCGGTTTTGCCGCTTTATCGAGATAATCTTTGAGTTCGTCGTCGAAATACGCTTTGTTGTGTTCTTTAACGTAGGTTACGACGTTGTTTACTTCTCTCGAACTTATATACGCGCCCTGATACCTTTCGTAATCGGGCATAGTGGAGTTTTTATAGAGCATATCGCCGTTACCTAAAAGTTTTTCGGCACCCTGCTCGCCGAGTATTGTCATAGAGTCGTTAAAGTTAGAAACCTTGAACGCTATTCTGGAAGCAAGGTTTGCTTTAATGGTACCCGTGATAACGTCTACCGACGGTCTTTGCGTTGCCAGAACCAGATGTATGCCTGCCGACCTTGCTTTTTGCGCAAGCGCGCATATTCTGCTTTCCAAATCCTTTTTGCACATTTGCATAAGGTCCGCAAGTTCGTCTATAACGATAACGATACGCGGCATTTTAGGAACGGTGTCGGAAGCAATGTTCTCGTTATAAGAACCTATATCCACTATCATTCCGCCGCATTCTTCAAATATCTTATAACGCCTTTCCATTTCGGCGTAAGCCCACGTCAGCACCGCGATAACCTTTTTGGGTTCGTTTATTATATCGTCAATCATAAGGTGCGGAATGTGTTCGTATATTCTGAATTCCACTCTTTTCGGGTCGATTAAGATAAGTCTTAGTTCTTCGGGGCTGTAACGCATAATCAAACTTGTAATCATAACGTTTAAGCACACGCTCTTACCGCTGCCCGTTGCGCCCGCCACAAGATAGTGCGGCCCTTTCGCAAGGTTATCGGATATAGGTTCGCCGACAAGGTTTTTACCTATTGCGAACATCAACGCGTCGGGCTTACTCTTTTTGCCCGCAAGCCCTTCTAAAACTTCTCTTAACCCAACGGTAACCTTAGACAGGTTAGCCACTTCCACGCCGACAAGGTTTTTGCCGGGAATGGGGGCTTCTATTCTAACGCCGTCTTTCGCCGCAAGACGCATTTTCAAATCTACGTCGTGCAGAAGAATCTTTTTAACCGAAATGCCGGGTTGAATCATAAATTCGTATCTGGTGATGGACGGACCCTGAATATAACTTCTGGGTTCGACTTCTATTTTGAATTCCGCAAGAGTGTTTTTGATTATTTCCATACGCTCTTCGTGATTTTCTTTCGGTCTGTCAAGCGGAAGCGCATAAGTTTCCAAAAGGTCGAACGGCGGACGGAAATATTCTCTGTTTATCGGCGCAACTTTTTTAACCTTTTCGGGCTCCGCATTCGCTTCTTCCTGCGAACGCGCGCCAAACCGCTCTTCCGACGAACGGGAAAGTCTTGAAACTCCGCTCTCCGAACTTCTTTCTTCGGCAAAGCCTCTCCTTGCGGAACCAAGCCTGTCGGAATTAAATCTTTCGGAACCCAACCTGTCAGAGTCGAGATTTTCCGTTCCCAACCTGTCAGAGCCGAGTCTGTTTTCGCGCGCGGAAGATTCTTCCGTGCGAGACGATAAGTTTTCTTTTCTGTCTTCCGAAACAAGACGGTTTCTTTCGCTCGTCGCGTTTTCTCCGCCCGAAGTTTCGTCCATCTCCGAACTTTCGTCGCCGAAAAGTATTTTTCTTGTTCTTCTGTCTTTAATCGCAGAAGATTTTAATTCTTCGTTATCTTCGCTTTCGGATTCTGCCGCAAAACGCCCTGCCGCTCTGTTTACCGCGGTAGTTTCGCGAGCGTTTTCGTCAGCGGAGTTTTCTTTTTTTCTATCCGTTGCGTTATTGATTTCGGGAACGGCATATTCGGTAACGTCCGGTTCGTAATCGGGCGCGGTTTTCGTTTCCGTAGGTTCGGGAACTTCCGCATATCTCGCGCTGAAATCTTCCGCATGAGTTTTCGCGTCGTCGCTTTCGTCGTGCTCGTAAAACGGAATGGCGGGTTTTTCTTGTTCCGACGGTTTTGCGCTTACCGAATACTTATCGTCATAATTATCGTTTGCGGAAACTTTTTCGTCGATAGCGGCGCTCTCAGTCGAAGAAAGTTTTTCCTTCTTATCATCGGTCGGAAAATAAGGAATTTCTTTTTCGGAAGAAAGCGGAGCGGAAACAACCGTTTCTCCGTTTTTCTTTTCGCTTCCGCTATAATAAGAGCCGTAAACCGAACCCGAAAGCGTGCTTTCCAAGTCTATTTTAGCAGGAGTTTTAACGTAGTTTAACTTGGTTTCCAAGTCTTTCGTATAATTTTCTCTGTAACTTGAATTAGCGATACTGAGTCCGCTGTCCGTTCTCTCTATCTTGATAGGTTCCGCGTCCTGATTTTTAAGGTCGCGTTTTGTTTTCAAACCGAATTCGCCGCTTCCTGCGACAAACAGTTTCTGTTTTGCGGCGGGAGTTTCGGGTTTATTCTCAAAAGCGGTTATCGGCGGGACAACGCTTTCGGTCTTTTGCGGGTAAACTTCCGCAACGCTTTCCGTATTCTTTTCGCCGTTTTCACTTTCGCTGCTTTCAACGTAACCGCCGTCCGCAGATTTTTTCTTTAACTTAAAGCCTTTGCCGAAAAATTCTCTGTATAACAAAAACGTCAAACCGCAAAAGGCTATGCTTAAAATAACGTAAGCGCCCGCTTCCGTAAAAATCGCGGAAAAAACGTACGCAATAATTCCCGTTATCGCGCCGCCGCCCGACGACGTGGCTGCGCCGCCTTCGGACGCCATATAATAAGAACGCGCGAGATATTCGCCGTAAGACAACGCGGCGTTACCGTGCATAGTCGCCGTGTGCGTGATAAGCGCAATGGTAAAGACCGTGCCGAAAATAAGCCACTTTCTCTTTCTTGAAAGCCCCGTCTTTTTGCCGAGAAGCAACAGCACGCCTTCAAACACGCCGAAAACGGCAAGTATAAAAGAAAAATATCCAAAGCAACCGAGTAAAAATTCGCTTATGAATTTACCCGGCACGGAAAAAATTTTATCGCCCGAAATAAGACACACAAGACACAAAACGGAAAAAAGTATTAAAACAACGCCCATGGTTTCCGCCGTGAAAATCATGGATTTCTTTTCCGATTTGTTGCCGCTTCTTCCTAAATTGTTCAATGCGCACCTCTTAAAGTTTATCAATTTAAAGTCTATCGTTTTAATTATACCAAATTTACCCGTCCATTACAATTCTTTACGGAACTTTTTTAAATATTTATATAAATATTTAATAAGCAATTTCGGGAAAACCGACTTTTCACGGTTTTGCAGACCGTTTTGCCTTTTAATCGTATAAATTTAAGCAATAAAAACATTTTACAACGCTTGACAAAAGCAAAATAATAACAAAAAAAATTGAAATAAAAACAACAAGCAATTAAAAACTCAATAAAATAAAAAAGCGATAAGATAAAAAAGCAATAAAACAAGAAAGCAATAATGAAAACGACAAAGATAGCAATAAAAACAGACGGCGCGGCAAGAAAAATGCCGCGCCGCCAAAATTAAAGTCTATAAAATTTAATTATTGTCCGACCGATATATAACCCGATTTATACTCCGTGTACAGGATTTTAATGGAAAGCCTTATTCATAAGCGATAACCTTAACTATTTATTTCGGTCATATAAACCGCCCATAATCGATATTTTACTTTTCGTTTAGTCCCAATTCGTCTAAAAGTTCCACGACTTTTTTTGTAGATTGTTTATCTACGTTTTTGACTGCCGAAAACTCTTTCATCGCTTTTTTTCGCCGTCCGCCGAACAACGCTTTTATCCATCTTACGGGATAGCAGAACGGCAAAAGCCATTTATGTTTTTTGAGTACGGGGAAATAATTTTTCATTTCCGAATAAGGCAAAAACATACGGCTTAAAATATATCTTATTTTTCCGCCGCGCTTTGCGTTTTGTATCGCAACGCCCTGTTTAAGACTTCCGTATTTGCCGCCGGCAAGAATAAAATCTTCGGTTTTTTCGGACAGCTCGCTTTTAGCCGCGCCGAAAAACCACGCTTCGGCAAGGTTCGATAAAACGCTTTCAAACTTTTTAAGCCCCGCTTTTTCCAGCATTTCGTCCGCGCCCGTGCAATCGGTTTTTTGTCTTAACAATATCAGGTCGATAAACGGTCTTACCCCCGTTCCGCCCGCTTCAAAGTGCTTTGCCATATGCGCTATATGGTAAAAATACTGCATATCCCCGTCAAGCGCGTATTTATGCGCGGTAACGGGATGCGCTTTATCCCAGATATTTACAAGTTGTTCGTACGCGCGGTTTGCGCGCCCTTTTTCGACGGTGGCAAAGTGCAGTTCTACCACAACGCCGCTCGGCGCGGTAAGGCTCATATCATGCCTGCCGTAATTTTTGAATTTATACCCTTCTCCTATTAAAACGTCTTTCGCTCGGATAACGTCCGCTTCTTTTACCAGAACGTCAACGTCGCACCCCGTGCGGAAATAACGCTTGGGATAAAGTTCGCAATAACTTGCGCCTTTAAGTAAAATAAAATCTATCCCTTCCCGCTCGAACAGGTCGGACAAAATTTTTTCTTCGTAAGAAAAGCGCTCGCGCCTGTTTATCGCAATAAACTCCGCCCTTTTAAATTTTTCCGAAAGTCCCGTCTTTTCTAAAAGCCCTTTACTTTCCAAGGCAAAACATACGATTTGCGCCAAATCGTATTTAACCGAAAGATTATAAATTTTGCACGCTTTCTCTTCGTCTAATAAAACGTCGGTATTTTCAGAAAAAACCGCGTAACTTATAAGAGAAAGCATATCGTAAAATGCGCTTTTCATTACTTTAATTCACTTTTTAACCGTGCGGAAAGCCGTGCGGCAGGTTATTTTTAATCTCTGAAATATAAATCTCTCGTATAAACTTTATCTAAAACGTCTTTTATCTCGTCGCTGTATCTGTTGGCGATTATAACGTCAGATATACGTTTGAATTCGTCCAAATCGTCTAAAACTTTGCTGTTAAAGAATTCCTTTTCGCCGAAAGTGGGTTCGTAAATAACCACTTCCACGCCCTTTGCCTTTATGCGTTTCATAACGCCCTGAATACTGCTCTGGCGGAAGTTGTCGCTGCCCGCTTTCATAGTAAGGCGGTAAACACCCACTACTTTCGGCTTTTTCTCCAAAATTTTATCTGCGATATAATCTTTTCTCGTGGAATTAGACGCCACGATTGCGGAAATTATATTCTGCGGAACGTCTTTATAGTTTGCCAGAAGTTGCTTTGTGTCCTTGGGAAGGCAATATCCGCCGTACCCGAACGACGGATTGTTATAATGAGAACCTATTCTGGGGTCCAACCCTACGCCCTCTATTATGGATTTAGTGTCTAACCCTCTGGAATCGGCGTAAGTATCGAGTTCGTTAAAGAACGACACCCTGAGCGCCAGATAAGTGTTTGCAAAAAGTTTAACCGCTTCCGCTTCGGTCGGGTTCATAATCCTTATCTCTATGTTTTCTTTAAGCGCGCAACTTTTAAGCATTACTGCAAATTCCTGCGCCTTTTTATATAAAAATTCGTCGTTTTTGTCCGCGCCCACTATTATACGGCTGGGATACAGATTATCGTACAACGCTTTTCCTTCTCTTAAAAATTCGGGGCTGAAAAGCAGATTTTTGCAACCGTATTTAACTTTTGCCATTTCGGTAAAGCCGACGGGAACGGTAGATTTAACCACCATTACCGCCGCAGGGTTAAGTTCCGTAACGCGTTTTATAACGCTCTCCACGCTCGACGTGTCGAAAAAGTTAAGTTTCTCGTCGTAATTGGTAGGCGTGGATATAATAACGAAATCTGCATTCTTATAGGCGGAATCCCCGTCTAACGTTGCGGTTAAATCGAGTTGCTTTTCGGCGAGATATTTTTCTATATACTCGTCTTTGATAGGCGACTTTCTTTCATTTATAAGTTTAACCTTTTCGGGTATAACGTCTACCGCGGTTACCGTGTTCTTCTGCGACAGTAAAACCGCAACCGATAACCCTACGTATCCCGTGCCCGCTACAACAATTTTCATATATTCTTTTCCTTTCCTATAACAAAAATCTGATTTTATAACAAAATTTAATTTTACAATAATTTGAATTTTACAATAAAATCTGCTTTTACGATAAAAACAATTTTTACGATAAAATCTACAAGAGTTAATTATTTATTAAAAACTTTTAATCAAACGATACTCAGCCGTAAAACCCTTTATACCATATCGCAAATTTTCTCAACCCTTCTCTTAAAGAAGTTTGCGGTTTAAACCCGAAATCTCTTTGAAGCGCGGAAACGTCCGCATACGTAACGGGAACGTCGCCCGCCTGCATAGGCACTAAATTGCAATGCGCTTTAACGTCGAAATCTTTATCCAGAACGTTCGCGCTTTTCAGTTCTTCGCCTAAAATGTTTATAAAGTCAAGTAGGTTTACGGGGTTATTGTTGCCTATGTTGTACACCCTGTACGGCGGAAGCGGCAACCCGTCTTCTCCGTTTTTCTTTTCGGGTGCGGAAGCCATAACGCGCGTTACCCCTTCCACTATATCGTCCACAAAAGTAAAGTCCCTTTTGCAGTTGCCAAAGTTAAATACGTCTATATTCTTTCCTTTAAGCAATTTATCGGTAAATCCGAAATACGCCATATCCGGTCTGCCGGCGGGTCCGTAAACGGTAAAAAACCTTAACCCCGTAGACGGTATGTTGTAAAGTTTGCTGTATGCGTGCGCCAGAAGTTCGTTGCTCTTCTTTGTCGCCGCATATAAACTTACGGGGTTATCCACCTTGTCTTCCGTACTGTACGGTATTTTTTTGTTTGAGCCGTAAACGGAAGAAGAACTTGCGTATACCAAATGCTCCACGGGGTGGTTTCTGCACGCTTCTAAAATATTGTAAAAGCCTATTATGTTGCTTTCTATATACACGTCGGGATTAGTTATCGAATACCTTACCCCCGCCTGCGCAGCGAGATTGACGACTACCGCAAAAGAATTCTCCGTAAAGAGTTTTTCAACGCACGCCTTGTCCGCAATGTTGCCTTTACAAAACGACCATACGTTTTTGTTCTCTTTCGCCGCCTTTTCTATCTCTTGAAGCCGATATTCCTTTATAGAAACGTCGTAATAATCGTTAAGGTTATCTAAACCGATAACGGTAACGTCTTTTTCCGATTTTAATAGTTTTATAACCAGATTCGCGCCGATAAAACCCGCCGCGCCGGTTACCAGAATTTTTTTACCCGTAAATGAAACGTTTTTGTCAAGCATTTTGTTTTTTCCTTTTTCTGAACAATATCGCTTTAATATATCCCACGGAAGACCTGAATTCTTTGCGCTCGAAAATCGCCGTGTATAAGGCGATTAGTACAACGACGACAGCCCCCGTTATGCACGCGTACAACAACCAGTACCACCAATTTTTAACGTAACCGTCCGCCCCGAAAATCAACTGCGACAGGAAAAATCCCGCCGCCACCGCAACGAACTGGAACACGCTTCTTCTTACCGACGGATAAAGGTTAAGCCAGTCTAATCTTCGCTTGGAAATGTACATTCTGTATACAAGCGTCGCAAAATAATAGAAAAGCGGACCTATCATTACCAGATACCAGTCTATAAAAGTCAGTCCGACGGACAAAACCGCGGCGATAATTCCGCATATCAGAGATTGCTTATAAGTTTCTTTGAACATTCCGTAAGAAACTGTAACGGTATTATAAGGCATAAGCCTTGAATAAGACGTTTCGCACAGCACGATTAAAAGCGCAAGCATAGGAAACAGATAGTTTATGCTCTCGGTGCTGCCGCTCGGCTTTAAGGTGTTGTGCGCGGTATAAACGTTCATAAACGGCATATAAAGCACCGCCGCGCAAACGCACAGTATAACGCCTGCAACGGTAAAAATATAATCGTAAGTGGAAAATACTTTTTTCACTTCTTCGCCGTCTTTCGATACTATAAGATTGCCGAATACTTCCGACACCGAACACTGCATAGTGTTCAATATCATCTTTATCATATTAAGGACAAGCATATAAAGAGAGAAAATGCTTGCATATCTCAGTCCGCAAATAAGCGAAACGGCGACCGTGGGAACGCTGCTTACAAGATGAAGCGATAATTGGTTAACAAGCAGATGCCCCCTGTCCGGTATTTTGAAATATGAGTCCTTGGGTATTTTTTTCATCAGCGGCTTATAGGTCTTGCGATAAACCGCATATAAAACGCAGATTCTTAAACTTGTGCCGCCCACCATAGCGACGTACATCCACATATAATTGAGTTTAAGTACGATGATTACGATAACCAGACCGTAATAAACTACTTTATCGATTATCTGCGCTATGGAAAGGATAAACCGTTTCTGGTGCGAAGAAAACAAAATATCGTACCAGGACGTAAAGAAAAAGTAAAGCGCGCCGTTTGCGCCGAGTATTAAAAACGCGATGATTTTTTCTATAACGCTGATATTTTCTGAACCCATCAAAAAGCCGAACACGGGCGAGAAACATAAAACCAGCCCCACGAAAACAAGCCCTAACTTAAAGAAGTATTTTCTGGACCCGTCCATAATCATACTCACTTTTTCGTAATCGTTTTCGGCAACGGGTCTATACATCTGATAGATAGAAGCGCCTGCCGCACCTGCCGAAAGCAGGTTCATTATTTGCAGAACCTGATTTACGGTAGACGAAAGACCGTTTACATCGTTTCCGTAAGTGCCGATAATAAGCCGCGGCACGAACAGACCGAAAACCACCACCATCAGTTCGTATAAAAGCGAAACTATTAAATTGCGCAAAGAATTAAGCGAACGCAATTTCCCACTCCTTAATAAATTTTGTTTGAACCGCCGCGCTTATTAAACACTTTCATAAGCAACTGAATAACGGCAAGATATACAAGTTTGTATACAAACGTCATACTGATAATGGTAGCAATATAACCGTTTATAGACATTATAAGAACGGGATAGAAAAACAGCCCGAGAACAGACAACTTAAAGTACGTCAGTTTTCTGTATCTGATACTGTTTATAAGCCAGGCGATTAAAAAGCCCGTAAAAAACATAGCGAGTCCGCAACCAACGTATCCGAAATCCTGAATATACGCCTTAAACAAGGTGTAAACGTTGGATTCGCCGCCTGCATACTTGAAAAAACTTTCAAACGTTTCAATTTTCGGAACGCCGAACCCCCACGAATTCAGAATTGCGTAGACGTTTAAGAAAGTCCTTTCGCCAAAGTATACGTTCATTTCCGCAGTCATTCCGTTTACGAACATATCGAACCCGACGATAGATGAAGAAGTATATTTAACGATAGAAGTCCACGCGTCGCTATTTGCGGAAACTTCCGTTCTGTAACCTAAAAGTCGCCATAAAAGAACGTATAAAACGAGGAGCAGAACGGAAACGATTATAATTTTCAAATCTTTTTTTCTGTTCCAGTCCACGCCCTGCTTTAATAAGAAAACTATGATTACAAAACTTACTATAATTATTCTTAAAAGTTTAACGCGGTTATCCGCCGCAAGAACGTGCGGAATGAAAGCCAGCACTATTATCAGATATCTCAGATACCTTTTCCCGCTTATCTGCTTGTTGTAAACGTAACAATACACCGCCATAAACAACAAACATTCCGAAACGCCGGTACCCTGACTGACCAGAACGGAAGCGGTAAAAGATTCTTCCGAGAACCTGACGTATTTTGCCATAGAAAGATAGTTGCCCGCAGTATTGCCGACGGTAAGAGAAAACCGGTACACTTCCAAAAAATAAATGACGCCTATAACCAAAACCACCGCGGCAAGTAAAACGCATACCCATACGGGCAGAATTATTTCGTTTTTGATTTCGCCTTTAAGCGGAAGAGTTTTTTTGCCGCCCGTAACGGCGTTCCCGAAAAACTCGCCCAGAAAAAGACAGAACAAGAACAACGCTATAAATATAACGGTGTTAAAATGAATTTCGTAACCGTAATACGCGGGGTTAAACGCGTACATTGCGACGGACAGAATAAAAACGGCGCACGCCAAAACTGACGGCGAAAGTATGTTTTTCCCGTTGAAACAATAAAAAATTACAAGTTCAAAAATTAAAATCGCAAGTAATACGTATCCCATTTTTTACCGTTTTTAGTGCCGAAGTTTTATTCGTTCCCTTTAAGTTTATTTTAGTTTTTAACGCAATCGTTATTGCAACGTTTTATCTATGAATTCCAGAAGTCTTTCCGGTGAAATTTCTTCTTTATACCCATAAGTTTTTTCGGTGGCGTTTCTCACAAACTCCGCAGTTATGTCTTCGGGGCGGGAGAATACTTTAATAAGTTCGGGGTGATAAAACGGCTCTTCCGTAACGCCCTGATTATTTGTTATAAGTTTTTTACCGTAAACAATCGCTTCGCCCGTTCTGAACGTGTAGCCGTTGCTTCCGCCCTGCAAAATTTCAAGAATCGCTTTTGTTTTAACAACGTGCTTTAACGTTTCCGAATAAGGCATAACTTTGCCGTAACTTATCTCGCCGATAAACCTTCTTTTCTCTGCGGGAACGCCGGCAAGATAAAAATCGCATTTCAGCCCGAGATTTTTAAGCCGCTCGTAAACGGCGTAAATCGTGTCTAATCTGTCCTTGCCCTTACCCACAAAATACACGTCGCTGTACTCGATGTTTTTGTCGTCTTCCACTTTTATTTCGGAATAAACGTCCTGATAAAGCGTCATACCGTACTTTTCAGCGTCCGTTTTATCGTAAGACAGCGCCAAATCGCACTTTTTATAAAGCGTTTTATCCGCCCTTACGGTAGCGAACAAATCTTGAAGATACACGACCACTTTGCAATCGGGATATTTCTTTCTCAGATAATTTATATATTTTTCGTTATACCACTCGCTGCCTGCAAAAAATAAAAAGCAGAGCGGTTTTTTATCTTTAAAAGGGTTTTTGAACGCTTTTCTGCGCCATAAATATCTGTTTTTTTCGGCAAGCCCCTTAAAAAACGAAGAAACCGTAAATCTGTAAAAATTGTAAATAAGCCTGCTTTTAGTCGCAATTCTTTTACTTATATACAAAACGTCGCTTCTGTCCGAAACGTCTTTATATGCAATTTTCCAGAATTCGGCCTTAGAGCCGAAAATGACGTAATTATATTTCATCTTTAATTTGTTTCTGCTTTAATTTTTATTTTCGTTTATAATTTTTAACAGATATTCTTCCCACTCGCCGTAAATAACTTCGGGCGAGAACTTTTCGCTTATTTTAAGCGCGTTTTTGCTTAGTTTTTTACTTAATTCTTCGTCCGAAACAATCTTTTCCAGCGCGTCTTTCACGGCTTTCTCGTCGCCTTTATCGACGAGCAGACCGTTAACGCCGTTTTCGATTAAAAGTTTCGCGCCACCGCCGTCGCAATCGGTAGCAACCGACGGAACGCCCAAAGCCAACGCTTCCAAAAGCGCGTTGGGTATCCCTTCCACGTCGGACGTAAGGCAAAACACTTTCGCGTCGTATACTCTGTCTTTAACGTTTTTACAAAATCCCATAAAGAAAACTTTGTCCGAAACGCCTTTTTCTTGCGCCATACAAGATAGTTCGTCTTTAAGATTTCCCACGCCGTAAATTTCCAGCGTCAGGTCGGGATATTTTTTTACCAGCTCCGAAAAAGCGTCTATCAGAATATCGAACCGCTTTTGTCCGCTTAATCTTCCGCAACTGACAATCGCGTTCCGCCGCGTTTCTGCCGCGTTTGCGGAAATAAAATCGGGATTGACGGCGTTAGGAATAACCGTAAAACTTTTAAGCGCTATTTTATCGGTATAAAAGCTCTTTGCGTTCTCGGTCTGAAAAACCGCGCCGTCCGACTTTTTGAAGGCTTTTAACAAATACCTTTGTTTCTTTATCGAATACGCCGAAGGGTCCACTCTTTCGGACAGCACAACGGGCGCTTTTATTTTTCTTTTATAATGCGTAAGCGCTTTTATCGTTTCGGGGAGCATAGCCACGTACACGTCCGCGTCCGACTTTTTTATATAGCGTTTAAGCGCGAGCATTTTTTTAAAAACTCTCAGCGGCTTGAATTTCACTCTTTTATTTTCGAGCGAAAGGGCTTTAACCCCGCCTGATAAATTGTAGTTGTTAGCAGTCTTTCCGGCAGTCAAAACGGTTACGTTATGACCTTTCTCGGTTAAATAGTTTGCCGCATTGCAAACAACCCGTTCCGCGCCGCCGCCCGAAAGCCCGCCTATAAAAAACGTTACGTTCATTTTGTTCTTCTTTGCTTACCTTTTCGGTCGTTTTTATTAAAACAAGCCGAAAATCTTTTTATTTTTAATTTTTAATCGGCAGATGTATATATTCGCCTATTTTATAATCCCACTCTTCGGGTTCGAATTTTTTCATTCCGCCCCAGTGGAAAAAGGTGAATTCGCCGAAATATATTTTTCCGTTTATATTGTAAAGGTCTACTCTTAACTGTATCGTACCTGCGCTTAACTTTTCCGCAAGCGCAATCATCTCGTCAAACCCCTGCGGCTTTTTCAGTTCTTTCGTCGCATTCGGGTGCCCGTTTGTAAAGGGCAGGTGGTTAAAGTTCTCGTCGTAAAAATCGAATTTGGTAGCGTAAGGTCTGTCTGTTGCGATAAACATTAACTTAACTTTTCCGTCAAAACAGAAAAATTTGTAATCTTTAAGTTCCGTACCCGATTCGTCAACCATATATTTTTCTATCAATATTCTTGGTTTAACGTTTTTATACGGCCACTCTCTTCCGCTTAAATAGTAATTCCGTTTCAAACTGCGGTTTATCTTTTTTCTCGCCGCCGCCTTATTTAACTTACTTTTATCTTTAACTATAACAAGTCCGCCCGAATCGTGCGTGCATTTTATAACAAAACTATCGGGCAGCGCGTCAAAATCTATATCTTCAAACTTTTCGTATATGCCGAGCGTGGGGATTATATGCTCTTCGCCGATGATTGAAGCCGCCACTTCTTTCGCTTTTGCCTTATCAACCATATCGGTATATATAGGCTTTCTGTCATAAAGTTTAAGCCACTGCAACTTTTCGTTGTACGTTTTGGGATTTTCCAAATCCAAATCTTTTCCCATTTTGGCTTTGAACGCCTTTTTAAGATATTTTTCGTCCGGTAAGCGTTTATAAATGGTTCTGTTAAA
>JAEYEN010000009.1 GCA_023403375.1 Bacillota bacterium | reverse complement strand
ACAATATACTTTATACGGCGTTCCAAGCGTTTATTATGGCGACGAAATAGGTATGGAAGGCTATACCGACCCGCTGAATAGACGATTTTTTGAGTGGGACAATATGAACGAAGAGATTTTGTCCTGGTACAGATTGCTTGGTAAAATCCGTAGACAATATAAAGTGTTCAGAGATGGCGAAGTAAAAGAAGTTTTTGCGAGAAACGGGGTTTACGCTTTCAAAAGAGTTAAAGACGACGAAGAGATTTTTGTGGCGGTGAACGTTTCTGGCGAAGATAAAAAACTTTGCTTTGACGGAACGATAAAAAATCTTTTGGACGGAAGCGTTTTGATAAACGGCGGCACGCTTAAAAGCAGTTCTTTTGCAGTGTTTGCGGCGAAATAAAAGTAATTTACGTAAACAGTTGATTTTTTTGATAAAATATATTAAAATATTTTTATAATAAACAAGGAGAAAACAGATGGAAAATATCGATAATGTTAAAAAACTTATTGCGGAACAGTTAAATAAACCCGTAGAAGAAATAACCGAAGAAAAAGAAGTTGTTAAAGATTTAGGCGCAGACTCTTTGGATGTTGTTGAAATGCTTATGACCTTAGAAGAAAAATACGGCACGACCATTTCGGACGACGATGCGATGAATATTAAAACCGTCGGCGATATAATTAAACTTATAGAAGGAAAAAAATAAAAACTTTTATTTTTTGAAAGTTTATTAAATAGCCATATCTTTAAAATTAAATAAACTACATAAAAAAGTTAAATAAACTAAACAAACAGCGCAAGCAATTTGCTTGCGCTGTTTGTTTTTGTTCTTTGTTTTTTCTGACAACTAATCGTCTTTATAAATTATCGGATATGTGGTTAAGCGTTGTTAACTCTCGAAAGAGTTTCGCCGTTAAAATCAATTATTTTTAATATTTTATAATTTATTTGCCGAGGTGTTTTTTGCGTTTTATCAACGTTTTAGGAAGTTTTATTTTGTCAAACAGCAAATGTATATTTCTGTTTATAGAAGTATCTAAAACTATAACGGTTATTATCAGTAAAATATGGTGCCAATATTCGGCAAACGGCGTCATTTTTTCTATGCCGAGCAGGGGCAGTCCGTAAGAAACCGCATATAACGTTATCAATAAAACTATCGCAAGGTTTGTAAAATAGAGTATAGAGCGGTATTTGTTGAGCGGTTTACAGATATAGTAAAGGCTTACGAGTCCCGCATAAGTGAGCGAAAGAACCGCCATAGAAGTGTAGACTTTCGCGTCGAATTGATTTATCACTATTTTGCAAAGCGCGATAAGTAAAACGTTAAAAGCCATAAGCGTTGCGCTCGGCAGTGATTTGCTTAAAACGTAACTTATGAATTTACCCTTAACGCATTCGTCGTTAGGTTGCAGCGAAAGGAAGAATGACGGAACGCCTATAACGAAAACTTCCAATAAAATCATTTGCGAAAGACTGAACGGATAATTTTTCAGCGACGGAATGAACAATATTATAAGCGCCATAAAGAAGGTAAACATCGTTTTCATAAGATAAAGCGAAGCCGAACTCTTAATATTGTTTATAACACGCCTGCCTTCGTAAACTACTTTTGGCAATGAATTGAAGTTATTGTCCATCAGAACAAGGTGAGAAACGTTTTTCGCCGCTTCCGAACCTGCCGCAACGGTAACCGCGCAGTCCGCTTCTTTAAGGGCGAGAATGTCGTTCACACCGTCGCCCGTCATTGCGGTAACGTGCCCCGCGGTTTTAAGCGCCTTAACTAAAATTGCTTTTTGTTCGGGCGAAACTCTACCGAATACGGTGTACTTGTTCGCCAAATCAAAAACTTCCTGGTCGGTAAGCCCTTCAAGACTTATATACTTATCGGCATTGTCTATACCGACTCGCTTGCTGACTTCCGAAACGGTAATAGGGTTATCGCCCGAAATAACTTTTATATCCACGTTGTTTTCTTTGAACCATTTTATGGTGGAAATTGCGTCTTCTCTGATGTTATCTTCTATAACGATAAGCGCCGCGGGCAAAAAGTCTTTCGGCGGCTGGTCCTTTACGATAGGATTTTTTGAATGAGCGAGTATCAGAACTCTTAATCCCATAGAAGCGTATTGATTTATCTGCGCTTCGATTTCTTTATAAACCGCTTTGCTTAAAACAAATTCGGGCGCACCGAAACAGAACGTGCCTATGTTTTCAAACGTAACCGCGGATAATTTGATGACCGAGTTAAACGGTATCGCCGCAACGGACTTGTAATGGTTGCTTTGCCCGAAATAGTTGTAAAGCGCAATAGCCGTCTGGTTATTGTCTTTTAAGGAAGCAAGCATAGAGCCGATAAGTTCGTTAAGATTGTAACTTTCTATTTCTTTAAGCGGAACAACGTCTTTAACTTTCATTCTGCCGTCGGTTATCGTTCCCGTTTTGTCGAAACAAATGGTGTCAACGCGCGCAAGCATTTCGAGAGAGTACAGGTCCTGAACCAACGTGTTCTTTTTATAAAGTTTTATAATACCCACGGCAAGCGCCATACTCGTCAATAAAAACATACCGGAAGGTATCATTCCGATAACAACCGTTGCGGTGCCGTCTATCGCGCTGAAAACGTTAAAGTCCGGCAATATCGCCGCTTTAATCATATATGCCGCGGCAAGCGGAACTATTATAAAACCGATAGTTCTGATTATCAGTTTAAGCGAATTCATAAGTTCCGATTGCGGTTTTTTGTATTTTTTGGCTTTTTGCGAAAGCGTTTCTACGTAGTTGTCCTTTCCGACTTTTATTGCCTGAACGTAGCAGATTCCGCTCGTTATAAAACTGCCCGCAAAAAGCATGTCGCCGGGGCGTTTTTTAACGGGTACCGATTCGCCCGTAAGCATTGATTCGTTTACTTCCACTTTGCCTTTTAAAATAACGCAGTCGGTAGGGATCTGATTGCCGAGAGAAAGCACGATAATGTCGTCAAGCACAATGTCTGTGGAAGAAACGTCAACTTTCATTCCGTCCCTTATAACCGTGCAGGTCTTGTTTGCAACTATCGTCAGTTTGTCTATACAGTGTTTTGCACGTATTTCCTGAATAATGCCGATAGATATGTTCGCAAGATAAACCAGAACGAAAAAGAAACGCGATATGGGCGCGCCTATAATTATAAGCGCGATAGCGACTATTAACCCCAAAAGGTTAAAAAACGTACAAATGTTGCCTACAAAAATATTTATATAATTTTTGGAGTAGGTGTTTTTAACTTTGTTCGTTAGTCCGCTTTCCGTTCTTGCGGCAACCTGGGATTTGTTCAGTCCTATGTCCGCGGCAGGTGAGTATCTCTCTACCGCTATTTCGTTCTTTTTCTGTTTTTTCATTCTTTTTCCGTCAGAATTTATAGTATAGTGATAATTTCGTTTGCTTTTTTTCAATATTTTATAATTTTATTTTTTTATAGTAATGATTTTGCACTTGTTGTTCGCTCTGAATTTTTTATTGCCGTCTTATCTGGCTATCTTGTTAAATAATAACGCTGTCAGACAATAATGAAACCGAGCAAAAATAAACCAATAAAGACGTCATCCATAAAAAATATTGAGCGATTACTATTAAACAATAATGTTTACAAGTCTGCCGGGAACGACAATTATCTTCTTGATTGTTTTGCCTGCGATTTCGGCGGCGATTTTCGCGTCGGAAGCGGCAATTTCCTTAATTTCTTCCTGAGTGGCGGAAGACGGAACGCTTATTTTTGCTCTCATCTTGCTGTTTACCTGTACTGCGAGTTCAACCTCGTCTTTAACGAGCGCCGTTTCGTCGCAAACGGGGTATTTAGAAAGGAATACGGACGTTTTGTTGCCTAATTTTTCCCATATTTCTTCGGCAAAATGCGGCGCGCAGGGGGCAAGCAGTTGAATAAACGTCTTAAAGCAATTTTTATAAAGTGTAACGTTTCTTTCTTCTTCCGCCACGGCGCCGTATTTATAAAGCGAGTTGAGCAATTCCATAAGTCTTGCAACGGCGGTATTGAACGAAAAGGCTTCCATATCTTTATCTACGCATTTAACCGCATAGTTTGTTGCATAAAGCAGTTCTTTTTCGTTTTTGCCGATGACTTCGTTTTTATTGTTTGCAATAGAAGTAAGTTCTATCGCAAGTCTTTCAACTCTGTCTAAAAATTTGGTTATCGCCTTAATGCCGTTATCGTCCCACGGACCGCCTTCGGTATAAGAGAAACCGAACATAAGGTAGAGTCTTAACACGTCCGAACCGTATTGTTCTACGTACGGGTCGGGTGCGATAACGTTTCCGCGAGTTTTACTCATTCTGTAACCGTCGGGTCCTAAAATAACGCCCTGATGCACCAAAGACTTAAAGGGTTCGTCAAATTTAAGATAGCCCATATCTCTCAACGCTTTGGTTATAAACCTTGCGTAAAGAAGGTGCATGCACGCATGCTCCGCGCCGCCAACGTATTTGTCTACGGGGAGCATTTTATTGATGATTTCGGGGTTAAACGGCTCGGAATCGTTGTGCGCGTCGGGATATCTTAAATAATACCAACTGGAACAAACGAAAGTGTCCAACGTGTCGGGGTCTCTGTGTGCGGGACCGCCGCATATGGGACATTTTGTTTCCATAAAGCCTTTGTGTTTGGCAAGCGGAGAATCACCGTCGGGTTTGAACTCCACGTCGTAGGGGAGTTTGACGGGTAAATCTTTATAAGGAACGGGTACTATGCCGCATTTGTCGCAATAAACGACGGGGATAGGCGCGCCCCAATAACGCTGACGGGATACCAACCAGTCGCGCAGTCTGTAATTCGTTTTATGTTCGCCCTTGCCTTCCTGAACAAGTTTGTTTACAATCGCTTTTCTCGCTTCTTCGCTTGTCAGTCCGTCAAAACCAACGCTGTTTATAACGATTCCGTCTTCGGTGAAGGGGAGAGCGTCGTCCGTATTAACGCCTTTTACAACCCTCGTAATGGGCAGACCGTATTTTTCGGCAAAAGCAAAATCCCTTTCATCGTGCGAAGGAACGCCCATAACCGCGCCCGTGCCGTAAGAGTATAAAACGTAATCCGCAACGTAAATGGGAACGGACTTTCCGTTAATGGGGTTTATTGCGTTGTGTCCGATATAAACGCCCGTTTTTTCTCTGGTAGTGGAAAGTCTGTCTATTTCGTTAGCCTTGGAAGTTTCGTAAATATATTCTTCAACCGCTTTTTTCTGTTTTTCGGAAGTAAGTTTTTTAACAAGCGGATGTTCGGGCGCCAGAACAACGTATGAAACGCCGAAAAGCGTATCCGCTCTCGTGGTGAATACTTTGAAAGTGTCGCCGCTTTCGCAGGTAAACGTAATTTCCGCACCCGTAGATTTGCCTATCCAGTTTTTCTGCATAAGTTTAGTCTTTTCGGGCCAGTCGAGAGTGGAAAGACCGTTTAACAATTCTTCCGCATAATCGGTTATTTTAAAGAACCATTGAGTAAGGTCTTTTTTAACGACGGTGGAATGACATCTTTCGCATTCTCCGTTTACGACCTGTTCGTTGGCAAGAACGGTTTTACAACCGGGGCACCAGTTAACGGGCGCTTCTTTTCTGTACGCAAGACCGTTTTCGTATAATTTAAGGAAAAGCCATTGCGTCCACTTGTAATAATCTTCGTTACAAGTTTTAATTTCCGCATTCCAGTCGAACATAGCGCCCATTTCGCGCAATGTTTCTTCCATATTTTCTATGTTTTTGTCGGTGGAATCCTTGGGGTGAATACCCGTTTTTATGGCATAATTCTCCGCGGGAAGACCGAACGCGTCAAACCCCATGGGTTGGAACACTTCGTAGCCTTTCATTTTTTTGTATCTTACAAAACTGTCGGTAGGGCCGTAGTTGTACCAGTGCCCTAAATGCAGTTTTGCGGCGGACGGGTAAGAAAACATTTCAAGACAGTAATATTTTTTGTCTACGTTCTTAAAATTGAAATTATTTAGTTTTTCTTTTTCCCAGATTGTTTGCCATTTCTTTTCGACTTTTTTAAAGTCCATAAACCGTTTGCCTCCGTATGAAACCAAAATTACCTAAACATTATATATCAATGTAAAAAATTAGTCAACAGATTGACAAAGTGAAGTCGTAATCAGTAAGCAAAAATTATAGAAAAAATAGATAAAAAAAGCGTTTTGCGTTTACAAAAAGGTTAAAAAATGTTATAATCAAATAGTTAATTCGGGTTTGTGGTAAACATAGAACGCCGATGGCGGAAAAACGGCTTTTTTGTTTAACTGTTCGTTTGATTTTTATTTAATATAGGAGAGTAGGTTATGCAGTATAAAATACATAAAAACGTAGAAGAACTTACGGAAAAATTTCCGTTATTATACGGTGAAAAAACCGAAGAGCAGAAGATAAGATATAAAAATCTGCTCGATAAATTCAACAAGTCTTTCAATGCGGACGGCGCGTATTTCGCTTCATCTTCGGGAAGAGTGGAAGTTTGCGGCAACCATACCGACCATAACGGCGGCAGGGTCGTTTCCTGCGCTATAAGTCTGGATACTCTGGCGGCGTTCTTGCCCACCGAAGACGGCGTAATCACTATTAAATCGGAAGGATATAAAGATATCGTCGTAGATATTTCGGGCGAAGAAAAAGAGAAAAAAAGCACGTCCGACGCGTTGGTTCGCGGCGTAGTCGTAGGGCTTGAAAACAGAGGCTTTAAAACAGGCGGTTTTTGCGCCTGCTTTACCAGCAGCGTTCTCGGCGGTGCGGGAATATCGAGTTCCGCTTCTTTTGAAGTGCTTGTCGCGGAAATACTTAACTTTTTGTATAACGACGAAAAAATTTCTATGGAAGACAAGGCAAAAATAGCACAGTTTTCCGAATCCGAATATTTCGGCAAGCCTTGCGGACTTCTGGACCAGACGGCTATATCTTTCGGCGGTCTTAAACGTTTGGACTTCAAAGATAAAAATAAAATCGACGTAACTAAAATAAATAACGTGCTCAGCGAATACACGCTTGTTCTTGTAAACACAGGCGGCAGCCACGCCAATTTAACCGACGAATACGCCGCTATTCCCAAAGAAATGTTCTCTGTGGCAAATGCAATGGGAAAGGACAGGCTTATAGATATT
>JAEYEN010000004.1 GCA_023403375.1 Bacillota bacterium | reverse complement strand
CCACGGGGTCTAAGGCATAAGCCGCGGGGTGCGTGTTGCTGGCGGCGTGTATAACATAATCCACTTTACCGTCGTAATCTATTTTATCCTTAACGTCGCCGCAAACGTATTTAAAGTTTTTATTGTTAAAATATTGCCCGAACCTGCTTTCCGCACGGTCTTTGCTTCTGCTTAGCGCCACAACGGAAACGTTGATACCTAAAATTTCGTCGGCAGTCATCACAAGGTCTATAAACGCGCTGCCTATCAAACCCGTTGCGCCGGAAAGGAATATAACTTTTCCGTCTAATTTTTTAAGGTCCTGCTCGCGTTCTTTTATGACGATGTAAAGTTGAGATTCATAAACGCCGTTTTTAGTTAAAGCCATTATTTATCCTTTCTCCTATACGCCTTAAAAAGTTCGAGGTCGTCTTTCGTGGTAAGTTTTATGTTCTTATCGGAACCTGCCGCAAAGTACAACCTTTCGCCTAGTTCCACCATCATGGTGTTTGCATAAGACGAACCGTAAATTCCTATCTTCTCCTTAAACGCGCGGTGATAAGCGTCGTCTATCAACTTAAACTTATACGCCTGCGGAGTAGACACTCTTCTTAACGTTTCTCTCGGTATATATTTTACGGTGGAAATCTCATCGTCTACGACGAAAATCTGTTCGTTATACGGAAGCGAAGTAACGCCGTTGCCGTATTTGTTACACGTTGCGATAACGTCCGACAACACGCTTTCGTCTATAAGCGGTCTTATTCCGTCGTGGATTATAACGTTGTCGTCCGCTTTTAATTTGTCTTCCAGATTATAAATTCCGTTTCTTATGGATTCCTGTCCCGTTTCGCCGCCGGTAACAATCCACTTCACTTTTTTTATACCGAATTTTCGGATATATTCTTTGAGTTTGTTTTGCCAGCCGTCTACGCAAACGACTTCAACGGCGTCTATTTCTTTATGAGTTTCAAACCCTTCCAACGTGTAGATAAGAACGGGTTTTCCGTCTATTTCGATAAATTGTTTGGGAATATTTTCTCCCATTCTGCGGCCAACGCCGCCTGCAATAACAACCGCAACGTTCATACTGCGCTCCTTATTTTTCACAATTACTTTTTCATCATTTTAACCGAAGAATAAAACTCTTCAAACCTAACGGTTTAAGGTTTTCATTGATTTCTTATTTTTCTTAAAATTTTTCTTAGAAAAATCTCAATCGGCAATAAACAATTATTGTGATATTGCCCGAGTGTCGTCGGTATAATTTTATGAGATTTAAATCTTTTCGCCACTTGCTTTAAAGTTGTCCAGTAAGTCTTATTCAGCGACCATCCCGGCGATAAATGATATATCTCTATCGGTAACAATAAAATATCCTTTGCCTGTTCCGCCATACGTAAACTATACTCCACCGCATAAAAATGCCAGGTTTTGCCAAAATCCGAAAAACCTTCAAAGTTTTGTTTTTTTATTATCATCAGACATTCGTCAATACAATCTACTTTTTTTACGGTATCCGACAAAACGCCTACCCTCTGCCTGTCTTTATCTGTCACAACGGAAGAATAAACGTTTTTATCGTGTAAAATCACGCCCGCCACACCGACTATGCCGAAATCCGATTCGTTACAAAATTTCTGAATTTTTTCAAACGAATTATCATCGCAGAATTCCACATCCTGATGCGCAAAAACCAATATATCCCCTTTTGCAACGGATGCCGCAAAGTTTAACGCCGCGGCGGCTCCTGTAAATTGATTATTAGTATTATCTATAAAAACTTTCTCGAAATCTTTCAACGACTGTTTTTCGACAGACGCATCAAGCATATCTTTCAGAACCGCTTTATTATTATAAACACATATAACCGAAATCATTTTTTCTCCGATTGATTATTAAAAATTAAAATTTCATTTCGGACTTGCCAAAGTTGCCCGCTTTAAAATCTCTATATGCCCGACGCATAATTGAGCCTATCCTTCTTTTTCTTATTAAAGCATATAAGTTTGAACAATGCAGTCTTAAATAAGCGACAGGCTTAAAAACGGGGCAAACGTTTTGCTTAATAAACAAGAATCTCGAACGCGTAGAATAGTACTGTTGTAAGGGGCTGTCTTTTCCGGTAGTAACATTTACTTTATGATAAATTACCGTATTATCCGTATAATAAATTTTATAACCGTACCTTATGATTTTTCTGCAATAATCCAAGTCTTCGCTGTATAAAAAATATTTTTCGTCCATCAATCCGACTTTTTTTATCACACTGACGGGAATCAATTGAACGCATCCCGTTGCAAAAGGAATTTTCTTTATTCCGATTTTTTTGTCGCTTAAAATATGTTTTGCATTTCCCAAAACGGTGGAATATTTACTCCCCGAAAACCAGACTTTATTCTTATTAAAATAGTAATTTATTTTACAGGTTATAATCCCCGCATCTTTGTTGTTTTCCGCGACCGAAAGCAAAACTTCCAACGAATTTTCCGAAACAGTTGTGTCATTGTTAAGTAGGAATATATAATCAAATTCTCCGTTATCGATTATTTCCCTTATCGCAATATTACATCCGCCGGCAAAACCCGCATTTGTATCGGAAACCAATATCTCTACATCCGAGCAGTTTTCGTATTCTTTTCTTAAAACAAACTTATCCGAAGAATCGTTATCCACAACATATATGACATAGTTTAAAAAAGTGCTCTTGCGTATACTCTCGATACAATCTTTCGTATCTTTTATTCCATTATAATTAACTAAAACAATACCTATCCTGTTCTTCATAATTATTTATTTCATTATTTTGTTTTTCGCTAAATTAGTCTGTGAACTTTTCAACAAACCAAAGATGACACCCATAAACATCCAGTGATAAAGCCTTAAATACCCTTGATTTATTTGAAGTATTACAACGAAAACTAACAAAGAAATACCTAACGACATAGTGATTATTTTCTTTTTGTCGTGCCGATTTTTACAGTAATCCTTTATAGGTCTTACGATTAAACTAATATTTAACGCCACATAGCATATCGTTGAAAATATGCCTGTTGTTGCAAGAAGTTCTAAAGTAACGTTAGACGGAACATATGTGTTTTCTTTATTAAGATATGCTCCGTAATTCCCCGGTCCTATGCCAAAACACGCATTATCCTTAAATACATTCCATGTCTCTGTCCATTGTTCCACTCTTCCTCCGCTGGAAGCGTTAAGGTCGCCGGCGAAAATACGACTTACAAAAGTATTATAAATCGACGGAAATCTGAATCTAAACACCAAAAATAATGTTATCGGTATAAGAAGAAACAACAGTTTCCATTTAGTTATTCCCCTAAACACCCAAAAAAGATAAACGATAAACAAACTTAAACAAATGCCCAAAAAACCCGATGATGAAGTAGATATAACCAACATAATAAGGCACAAAATTATATCTGCTATATAAGTCAGGTCTTTGCCTATTAAACTCATAGATAATGATAACGTTAACCAGAATACCAGATATGTCGCAAGATAACTCGGTTCGTAAAACCACAAACTAAATCTGTAAATTCCCAGATACTGTCCGTATCCAGGCAGAAAAGAAAATTCAAAATCAAAAAACACTTTCAGCAAAAATTGTATGGCAAGCACAAAAAACTGCACATAACACGTCTTTCTGAAAATGCTTATAAACCGTTCGATTCCATATATTTTTACATAGTTCGCAAACGTAAGAAAAACAAAAAAAACATTATAAACTATTGAAAAATAATAAAGCATCGACCTTATGGGGTCAAATGCAAACACTACCGAAAGCAGAGTAAAAAAAACAAAACCTATTAGACTAATATTTTTGTAAACGATAAAATCGCTTTTCATAAAAATCAGAATCGCAACTATAACTAAAAAAATCTGGTCCAGTCTCAAATTTACGCCGACGTTAACGCCCCATTTGTCCGCACCTATCAGAAGAATAGAGATAAAAGCAAACAAATGCGTTAACACGTCGATGCCTGTTTCAGATTTCGATTTTACTATCATTTATTTCTCAAAGCCTCTTGCAATTCGTTCAACATCCTGTCTTCCGAAAATTCTTTCACTCTTTCAAGACCCTTTTCTTTTAACTCGGCATACAAGACCTTATCAGACATAATCTTATTAAGAGCCGCAGTAATTTCATCACTGTTTCGCGGGTCAAAAGTCAGTGCGCAATCGCCTACTACTTCTGGCACAGATGTTTTGTCTGAGCAGACAACCGGCGTCCCGCAAGCCATTGCCTCTAACAATGGAATACCAAACCCTTCCGACAAAGAGGGAAAAGCAAAAATGTACGCAATATTGTATAAATTAACCAATTCTTCTTTATTTACAGCCCCCGTAGAAATTACCATACAGTTTTGCGGAATTTTTTCAAGAGATTTAATAATAGATACGTCGTCAAAAGATTTCCCGACCAAAACAAGACAACTTTGCTCTTTGTAGTCAGACTCGGCATACGCCTTGATAAGAGCAGATAAATTTTTATGAGGTTTAAGATTCCCAACAAACAAAACAACCTTTCTGTCCGACGGAATAGAATATTTTTCATATAAATATTCCGTCTTTACTTTGTCTTTAACAACAAAATCTTTGTCAACGCAGTTATATATTCTTATAACCTTTTCCTCATCTGCTTTGAGTTTTTCGACAATTTCACCTTTTACAAAATCAGAAACGGTTAAAATTTTTGCAGACTTTTTTACTGCTTTTTTAAGCATAAATTTGGCATACATTCTTGCAAGTGGAGAGAAGTATTCCGGAAAATAAAGGTGCGTCAAATCGTGAATAGTTACAACAAGTTCTCCGCGATAAAAAATCGGTACATTATAATGTGGAACGTGCAAACGCTTTACCCCTGCTTTTTTTAAAGCTCTATAAGGATAAAAAAACTGTTCCTTTAATCCGTAAATCTTTGCGTTGAATGGTATTACTTCAATATCCGCACGATACTTTCTGATTATTTTCTCATCGCCTATCGCAACAGAGTACATACTGCTTTTTATTGCGGTTTTTATATAAGAGCCAATACCGGAAGACTCTATCATTCTTGCGTCAATTGCCGTTTTCATAACTTAAAGTTTTATTTCCTGCTTTATTTTTTCGCTGAACTTTGCATACGTAAAATTATCAAGCACTCTCTGTCTTGCATTATTGCCGTATTCGGTTCTCAATTGCTCGTCCCCGCACAATTTCTGAATTGCGTCAGCATACTGTTCTACGTTTCTGTTCTCAACTTCCAAACCGGTTACGCCATTGATGTTTACA
The DNA here is from genome assembly GCA_023403375.1 of Bacillota bacterium. Classification (GTDB taxonomy): domain Bacteria; phylum Bacillota; class Clostridia; order Christensenellales; family Borkfalkiaceae; genus UBA1259. The sequence continues at coordinate 7,150 of JAEYEN010000004.1, read as the reverse complement.
TAATTTACTCCGCTACCTTCAATAGTAAAGGTTAACGCAGGCTTTCCATAATACATCCCTTCTGCAAGAGCAATACCGAACGCTTCATTTTTTGTAATGGACGGAAAACAAAACACGTCGCACGCCAAACAATAACTTTTAAGTTCATTATCAGTGATTCTTCCCAAAAAAGTTATTTTGCCGTCGCCATCCGCCATCTTCTTTAACTTCTCGGTAAGAGGACCTTTACCGCCTATATAGATTTTATAATTTTCGTCCAAAAACCTGCTCGCTCTAATCAGATACTCCATTCCCTTATAAGGAACGTGTCGTCCTATGGCAAACAATATAAATTTTCCTTTATCCTGTTCTTTTATTTTATCAGCAAAATCAATGTCTTCCGCAGTGAGTTGCATTCTCTCTTCGTTAACGCAGTTTGGTATAACGACGCATTTTTCTCTCGCCAAAGAGAGATACTGACTTTTTTCTATATAATTCGGACTTGTTGCTATAAGTTTTGTTGCCCTTTTAATTATTTTTAAATTCTGTCCGTGGAAAAATATCCTTAAAAACTTCTGTTTGATAATATCCAGATGCCAGTATACATAAAGTTTACATTCTTTATGTTTCTTCAATTCTTTTAATAAATAATGCGCCAGAAACGGATTGGGATAATGAAAAATCACAACGGAAGGGTCAAATTCCTCAAAAATCTTCTTTAATGTATTTTTATAGCAAAGCGACACCGATTGAGAAGAAACTTTTAAAATACAATTAACTCTGGTTACGGGAACGCCATCCACTTCCTGCGTAACCGTCCCTTTCTGATGATTAAAACAAAGGACTCTCTGCTCGTTGTTTTCTTTCAATGAGTTTACGCAATCCCTTGCGACTTGCTCTATACCGCCGATATTTGGAAAATAATATGAACAAATATGTAAAATTCTCATATAACAATCTCTTAATTTCTTTGTTTTTTCTTCCATCGTCGGGAATAACTTTCGCTGTTATGTTTTGCCGACGATAATTTGTTTTCTCTTTATTTTGCGCCGTCGCGCTTAAATACTCTGCCTACCGTTTTGAATATTATTTTTAAATCCAGCATTGCGGAACAATTATCCACGTAGTAAAGTTCCATTTTCTGACGTTCGCCGCTATCGTAAGTTTTGTTATTCCTGCCGTTAGCCGCCCACCAACCTGTAAGTCCAGGTTTTACCGACAAAAGTTTTTTCGCGTCGTCGCCGTATTTTTCTTTAACTTCGTCTTCCATTATCGGTCTCGGACCGACAACCGATATATCCCCCTTAAAAACCGACCACAGATTAGGCAATTCGTCCAAAGAAGTTTTTCTTAAAAATCCGCCTACTTTTGTAATTCTCGGGTCGTTGTCTATCTTGTATTCTTTTTTATATTGTGCAAGTTGTTCGGGCGTCAACATATCTTCCAGACGGTCCGCATTCTTTTTCATACTTCTGAACTTAGGAATATAAATATACTTGCCGTTTTTGCCCATTCTTTTGTGCTTATAAAAAACTTTTCCGCCGTCGCCGCATTTTACCGAAAGCGCTATTAAAAGATAAAGCGGACTGAATAAAAGAAGCACCATGCCCGAAGAAAAAATATCGAAAATTCTTTTAAAAAACAGATAACACTTAAACTTAAAACCTTTTTTAGGCACGAATTCTTGCTTTTCTTCGTTTATATTTTCTTTTTTCTCTTCGTTCAATATTTCTTGCATAATTTTCTCTTTTCTGTTCCGCTGATTTTTTTCTTTCGATTTTGCGGAAAAATTTGTAAAATTCTTCACGAAAAAGCCTTAAAGCGACTTTGCCGCGCGTCAGTCTTATAACGTAAATTCTTATTTGCGCTATTTTTTTATTTCTTTGTATTTTCTTTTACTCGCGCGTAAACGCGCGCGTTCACGTATGCGTATTTAAATAATATAATAACTCTATTGTTTAAGTAGTATAACATTTTTTTATAGTCAAGTCAATGAAAGGCTTAAAATATTTGCTTTTAGTAATGTAAAAAGAAAAATAAAAAGGCGGACGAATCTTATGTCCGCCCGCCATCTAAAAATTGTCGTTTTAAGATATTTCAAATTTATTTAGGTTTATAAAGTTTTAAGTACTTCGCCAACCGTTTTCATATCGACTTTTCCCGCATATTGCGCCTTAAAATGTTTCATAACGAAAGGCACGCTTTTATCGGGAAGAGATAAAATGATTTCTTTGATTTCTTCCGGAGAAAGCATTTTCGGTAAAAATTTCTCCGCAGTTTCCAACTGTCTTGTTAAACTTTCCACCGTTTCACTACGCCCTGCGCGCAAAAAACCTTCTCTCTCTTCTCTCAACTCGTTTATAGTTTTTTGAATTATTCTCGTAACGTCGGCTTCGGTCATTTCCGCGCCTTGCGCTTTTTTCTCTATACTTTCAAGCATAAGTTTGTTGATAAGCACGTTCAAAACGGATACTGCGTCTTTGTCGTGATTTTTCATCGCTTCTATTTTTATTTTTTTGAATTCTTCTATGGTCATTTCGCGTTCTCCTTTTTTGTTTGTTAAAATTTTACCACCGCTTTTAAATAATGTCAAACGCTTGCGCTTTTTTATACGGTTCCCGCTTGTTTTTGGTACGTCGAGAAGCCGATTTTACACGTCATATCCCCCTTTTACGCGGCAAAACCCCACCATAAATAAAAAGTCTCATCTACCATATAATTAGTAATGCTTCTTAAATTATATTTCCTCTATACCCAGGCTTTTCAAATACTGATACGTCCCATCATAGTATTCGGGTAAGCGCGTACTATCTTCCCAAAACCCACTCGGATTTTTGCGTGCGTTTCCTTCGGGAACACATATTACCATTCCAACTCTGGCTCTTGTAAGAAGTACACGATATGCATTTAACATATATTTTAATAAATCTTGTTTATTTTCGGTATTTGCTATTTGTTCCACCCATTTTGTCTGACCATTAAATCTGTAAAAACGCCACTGCCCATTATCACATCGCATATCTGCATCCCAAAGGATACACGTATAGTCAAGTTCTAATCCCTGTACCTGTATTTCTGTAGCGGCATCTTCAAGATAGTTAGACGACCTTGTATCAATTTTATCAGCCAAAAACCAATGTACTGCATTTTCGTCTCCAGAAGGTAATACATGTATGCCCAACGGTTTATATCTCGCAGACTCTTTTGTGATTAAAACGCCTGTCCGTTCTGTGCCTCGAACTTTTTCATGAAGCCACCTTTTTGCTTTTTCCATATCACGAGTAAGCACAATCGGATATTTATCTTTAATTTCCGCATAAATTTCAGTAGCGTTCTCGTCAAATGACAAAAGTGCATGCACAAATGCAGATAATTTTTCCGCTCTAAACGACCTAAGTGAGACACTTAGATGTAAATCATCGGAATAAACAACTCTTTTATTACCTTTTAATAATTCGTTAACTCTACCCTCAGCATACTCTGCCGCCGTCAATTTTGGCGAAATATATACGTCCCAATTTGTAAATTTCTCATTCAGTGCCTTTATCCATTCGGTAATTCCAGCTTCTCCCGTATTGATTTCCTGTCCACCGCCAACAAGACAAACAATCGTGGCCCAATCTTCTCTTTGATCTAATGACCAGATTAAAAAAGCGGCTTCAGACATAGGAAAGTTAGGAACTTTCAGTTTATTGCCATAAGTCCCTCCTCTCTTCAAATATTCAGCAAGTCTCTTATGCGTCCAGGCACGTTGCGCCTCGTCAAATATAGCAACATGTTCAACTTCGCCAAACCCAGATTCTTTCAATTTAACAGCTTTATCCGGATCAATTTCAAGAATTCCATCTTCAACAGGATTCTTTATTTTTGCCAGCATATTATCACGGTATCGGTGAATCATTTGTATGGATTTGCTAACCTCACGACGTGAATCCGTTAATTTCTTTTTTTCTCCCCTAATGTTACATTTTTTATAATTGTCTTGCGCAAGAGCTTCATTTAATACCGCAACTAAAGGCCCATTTCCCGATAAATATACGGCTCCTTCATCTTCTACAGGTGTATCACTCCCTTGATAGGTTTGCTTTATTGCAACGTCCAAACCCACCAATGTTTTGCCTGCGCCGGGAACGCCGGTTACAAAACATATACTTTTTCTTCCATTCAACTTACTATTTTTTATTACCTGTAATATGTAAGAAATTGTTTTATCTGTAGAAACCTTGTCCGCTTCATGGCGAGTGATACTTTCAACAGAATGATTTTCATATAAAGATTTAGCCGCTTCGATAATCGTTGGTGTAGGCGCATACGGACTAATTATCCAGTTTGGATTCACAGGAGTCTCACTCGGAAACTTAGTTAATGCTTTTTGTATCAGAGTTCCTACGCCAAAAGCACCAGCTACAAGCGGATTTACAACCCTGTCGTCATAAACCGACATTTGAATGTTTGTAGAACAATTTTTATAGTTAGTTGCAATTAAAATCGGAACAATAACTCTATCTTTACTAAATAGATGAAAATTTTTCAAATCAAGAGCATAATCAAAAACTTGGTCAATGTCCGATTCTAAAATACTCGATTGGTTAACCTTAAATTCAAGACAAAATACAATACCTTTATACAATAAAACTATATCTATCCTTTTACCCAAGCGAGGAATATCATATTCAAATATAATATCTCCATTTTTATCAGGCAATCCAGATAAAACTTCCTTCATAATTGTAATTTCGGTTTTCCACGCATCTCTTGTTGTTGTAAGCGCTTCGCCGTGATAATTATCGCATAATTGACCAAATACTAAATGTTCAGCTGTATCTAAAAACTTAGTAAACTTTTCGACATATAAGCAACGCCCCATTTTTTCTCCTTTAAAGATTTTTATATTTGTCTATTTAAATTCTAAACCAATATCTATAACACATTTTGCCTTTTAAAATTCTTAATAATTAGATAATATTAGACATCGAATTCATGTTATTATCTTTTATTTTAACATCAATATAGCAATATATTTACAAACTTGTTGTTTAATTATCTTCATTTATTTAGTTATCTTCTTTCTAAACTTAATATATTTTGATGCTAGCTTGAACAACTTATCAATCTTGTGCTTTTTTTCTTGCTCACACACCGAAAAAACGCTCGAAAAAAGATTTTAATTTCCCGATAATTGTCTGCTTTTTCTTTTCACGATTCGTATTCCCGAACCTTGAAATCGGCGGCATAAGTTTATCAATATCCGTTCCCGTCGTGCGCATCTCACCGTCAGCAATCGCGTTATCTACAAACTTTTTCGTTTCGCCTGCTTTCAAATTTTCTTCTACAATAATTTTGTTCAACTGTTTTTCTTTCTCCGCCGCTATATAGGAATGCCATTCCGCCATAACGTCGTCAACGTCGTTGATTCCATCAATAAAGTATTCAATTAAAGCCTTTTTACTGCGTAATTCCGGGCTTGCATCAATAGATTTTTTTATCGTAATCAGCGTTTCTTTGTCATTGCAATGCGAATCGTGATATTTCGTAACGAGTATTAAGATATAATCGATATTTATTTCAATCTGCTTTACGAGTTCAAGCTCAAATACAACGTCGTCGGTAATCTCTTCCTTTTCTTCGTTTTCTCGCTTTTTCTTCCACTCGTCGCGAAGGTCCTGATACCGTCCTAAATAATCTTGTAACTCTCTTTCCGAAAGAATTTCTTTCCCCTCAAAATCGTCAAACGCGGCCAAAAGATTGCGCATTCTAAGCACTGCGCCAAATAACGCAATAAATTCTTTTTGCGCTTTTTCGCCTGTTATTCGCTCATCAGCAAGCGGAAATTTGGCGGTAAGTTCGGCTATCATATCCACAAAACCGTCGTGTTTATCACCACGCTCATCAACGTATCCATTGTAATAATCTTTAAACCCGCGCATTAAAACGATACCGCCCGCCTCTCTGTCACCAAAAAGCGAAATGGCCTCGTCGGTACGCTTTTGCAGATTACGGAAGCATACAATATTGCCGAAAGTTTTAACCGAATTCAAAATTCTGTTTGTTCTTGAATAAGCCTGAATAAGTCCGTGCATTTTCAGGTTTTTATCAACCCAAAGCGTATTCAAAGTCGTAGCGTCAAAGCCGGTTAAAAACATATTCACAACGATAAGCAAGTCGATATCCTTGTTCTTCATTCGCAAAGATACGTCTTTATAATAATTCGGAAATTTATCCGCCGAAGTATCGTAATTTGTTCCGAAATACGCGTTATATTCCTTAATGACGCCCTCTAAAAAATCGCGCGAGGACGCGTCGAGCGCGCTCGTGTCGTCTGAATTTTCTTCACCTAAAAATCCATTGTCTTCCTCTTCGTTTGGCGCAAAAGAATAAATCGTAGCGATTTTTATCGCTTGTTCGGGATGGGCCTTCATCTGTCTTCGAAGTTCTGCATAGTAAAGCCTTGCCGCCTCTACGGAAGAAACCGCTAAAATCGAGTTAAACCCCTTTACAAACTTTTTATTTTTAATTTCTTGCGTATCGAGTCCGTTTTTCGACTTTGCAACCTCCTCAACGTTCACAAGTTGCCTGAATTGATACCCTTTATCTCTCTTCGTTTTCTGCGCGAAATGTTCCAAAATATATGCAACGACTTTCGATATTCTTTCGGGCGCAAGATACGCTTTTTCGCGGTCGATATCCCAAACGTCCTTGTCGTCAATATCGGGCTCTTTGTCCATCGTTTTGATATAATCCACACGGAACGGCAAAACGTTTTTATCGTTGATAGCGTCAACGATTGTATAAGTATGTAATTTATCGCCGAACGCTTGCTCTGTCGTCCTTAAATTCGGATTTTTAGAAGTCCCTGCATTTACGGAAAAAATCGGCGTACCCGTAAACCCGAAAAGATAATATCTCTTGAAATATTTCGTAATTGCACTGTGCATATCGCCAAATTGCGAACGGTGACACTCGTCGAAAATAATAACAATTTGCTTATCGAACACAGCATGTCCGATATTCTTTTTAACAAACGTACTTAATTTTTGTATCGTTGTGATGATAATCTTCGATTTATCGTCTTCAAGTTGCCGTTTTAATACCGCCGTCGAAACGTTGCTGTTCGCCGCGCCCTTTTCAAAGCGATCGTATTCCTTCATCGTTTGATAGTCAAGGTCTTTTC
>JAEYEN010000104.1 GCA_023403375.1 Bacillota bacterium | reverse complement strand
GTACTGAGTTTGTTGAATTAAGCACAAAAGCCGCGTCGAAAAGCGTTTCCACGTCTTCGCTTTTTATTTTCTTCTTTTTACTGAAAGAAATCTGGCTTTCTTTTACGGTAACCGAAGTAAAGTCGGACGGAACGCCCACGTAAATGGTTTTAAGCCCGTCGCGCATAATGTTTTTCAAACTTTCAACGGCGGACAATATAACTTTTACCGTTTTGCTTTCGTTAAAAAATTTGCCGTATTCGTATCCGTCGTACTCGTAATCGAATCTGCCTTTTATAATAAAGGTCTTATTTATCCCCCGTTCCCCCACGAGAGCGGTTATTTTCGACGAGCCGACGTCTATTACGGCAACCTGATTCATTTGCATATCAAACCCCAGAATTTTGCGATAATGTGTAACGATTTTAAGATAAAATATAACGATTTTTATATATATCGACGTATAAACTTATTATTGACGCATAAATTTATGACAATAATTTATTAAAAGTTATCGGCGCGGCCGCTGAAAACAAATACAAGCTCCGTTATAATCTCCGTGCCGATACAAATTTTACGGCTACCCTGTCAGTGCCTTGTCCACACGGCGTTTATAACGCCTTCGCTGTCAAGATAAACTTGAATTTCGTTGTCGGATTTACGTTTATCGTTAGTTTCGGCGGTATAACACTCAAAACCTTTCACGCCTTTCAAAACGCCCGAAACGGCTGCGTCCATTATACGGATTTTAACCTTTGTGTAAGTATCGAAAACGATATGATACTGCACCGTTTTATTCTCTATCGTCATAACGGCAATACAGTCGGTAAGGTTAACTTCTTTCGCCGTGTCTAGCGCAACAGAAAATGCGTTTTCGTTAGCGGCGTTATCGCCAAAACTTATTATCTCGCCCACGGTTACGTTATAATCTATATCCGAAAATTTTAATTGTATATACTTTCTGTCTTCAACGTTTCCGTCGTACAAAGACAGAACAAGTCCGTTTTCGTCGGCAAGATAGTTATTATCGTCTTTTGCCAAAACGTAAACTCCCCTGCGCTCTTTCACCGTTATTTTTACCGACGACGGGAACTTTTTTTCCACGCTTTCGCACACGAAATAAGGGTTCTCTTCCACAACCTTTTTAATATCGTTTTCGTTTAAGAAAATAAGGTTGTTGCCGATAAATTTATTCAACTTTTCTTTTACTTCTTCTACCTTTTCTTCGGAATTTTCGTAAACGGAAAATTCGGTTTCTATATTATTTAACGGAAACGCCAAAAAAAGCGAAATCGTCGCTATAACAACAAAAACTATTGATAGAATGATAATTAAAAGCGTTTTGTTTTTCATAAGTTCTAATTCTGCAAATTTTTTAAGTTTTATCCAAGTATTCCAATTCGGTTTTAACCGAACGGTTTAATTATTATCCGAGTATTATAATTTAAATTTTAATCGAATGTTTTAATTATATTTCGATATTTTAATTATGTTTCGATAATTACTTTTATTTTTTTCGTTTTATATCGGCGCCTATGGAACGAAGTTTTTTACAAAACGCGCCGTAACCGCGTTCTATATGATAAACGTCCGACACCGCGGTAGTTCCATCCGCCCTGAGTCCTGCGAGAACAAGCGCCGCGCCGCCGCGCAAATCTTTCGCCCGAACAGCCGCACCGTGAAGATTTTTAACGCCTTTTATAAAAGCCGTTCTGTCTTTAACGGAAATATCGGCGCCCATTTTTACAAGTTCAGGAACGTGATTGAAACGGTTTTCAAACACGCGTTCTTTAACGACCGAAAAACCTTTACCCACGGAGAGCAGAGCCATTGTCTGCGCCTGCATATCGGTAGGAAATTCGGGATACGGTCCCGTTTCAAAATCGAACGAATTAGGCATACCGTCCGAATTTATGTATATTATATCATTTATCGCGCTGATTTTACAAGTATTATTTGAAATTTTATTTATTACCGCGGAAATATTTTCGGCTTTCGCGCCATTTATTTCCAATTCGCCCCCGCACATTGCCGCCGCAAGCAAAAAAGTGCCCGTTTCTATCCTGTCGCTTATAGGCTTATACCTTGTTCCGTGCAGTTTTTTAACGCCGCATATGGTAATAACGTCGGTACCGCCGCCGTAAATTCTCGCCCCCATTGAATTTAAAAAATTCACCAGGTCGGTAATTTCAGGCTCTTTCGCACAGTTTTTTATTATAGTTATCCCGTCGGCAAGTACGGAAGCGAGTATAAGGTTCTCCGTCGCCCCGACGGAAGCGTATTCCAGCGCGACGAACCCGCCTTTCCTTTCGTTTACGGTACAAAAAATCTGATTATCGGAAAAAGTCGTATTTATGCCTATACAGTTAAAACCTTTTATGTGAAAGTCTATCGGGCGTTTTCCTATCGCGCAGCCGCCCGGTCTATAAGCCACCGCCTTACCCGTTCTGGAAAGAAGCGCGCCAAGCATAAAAACCGACGAACGAAGTTCGCCGGCAAGAACGGAATCTACCGTGTAACCGTTTAACGTAGACGCGTTGACGATAAGCGTATTCTTATCGAAAACGGTTCTGACGCCAAGACTGTTTAATATGCTTATCATACTCAGAACGTCAGAAATAACGGGACAATTTTCTATAATAACGTCGTCGTTGGTTAAAATTGCGCCTGCCATTATGGGAAGCACCGCGTTTTTCGCGCTTTCGACGTTGATTTTTCCGTAAAGTTTATTTCCGCCCTTAATTATGTATTTAGCCATAAAATACCCCTATTCTTAATAGCAATATCATTTTATGGAATAATACCGAGAAAGGTTAAAAGAAAGAATTTTGCGAATTCCTTGACACGTTGAAAAGCACTCCCATTTCGGACATAAAAATTATGATAGAAGTATTGCCGCTGGAAACAAGCGGAAGCGGCAGACCCGTGGGCGGAATACTACCCGTAACGACAAGTGCGTTTATAACTACTTGCAGCCCGAAAATCATCGTAATTCCCACGGCAAGCATAAACCCGAAAACGTTGGACGCGCGCGACGCCGCTACTATTCCGCGATAAATAATAAAACCAAGCAGCGCGAAGAACGCTATAAGTCCCACAAAGCCTATTTCTTCGCCTATTACGGACAGAATAAAATCCGATTCCGCAAAAGGAAGGAAAGCGAATTTTTGCCGAGAGTTAAAAAGTCCGACCCCGAACCAGCCGCCGGAACCAAGCGCATAAAGAGACTGCAAAAGTTGATACCCCTCTCCCTTCGGGCTCGACCACGGGTCTATAAACGCCACAAGCCTTTTCAGCCTGTAAGGTTCCGCAAGGATTAAAACGACGGCGACAATCACGGCGGGAACGGCAAGAATAAAAAGATGTTTCACTCTCATTCCCGCGGCAAAAAGCATAGTTATCATTAAAAGTCCCACACACACCGTGATAGACATATTCGGTTCTAAAATTATTAAGCCGCAAAGTAAAAGTCCGAATAAGAGTATGGGCAGAATGCCCGCAAAGGTTTTAGGTTTATCGGGGAAAGCGGAAACGTATGTGGCGGAAAAAAGAATAAGCGCGAATTTCGCTATTTCGGACGGTTGCAAAGTAATTCCGCCGATGCCTATCCACCTTTTCGCCCCGTAATTTTCAACGCCCACGTGCGGAACGAACACCAGCACTAGCAGAATTACCGAGATAATGCAAACGGGAATAGTAAATTTTTTTAGTTTATTATAATTATAGAAAGAAAAAAAGAGCATTGCCGCGATACCGAGCGCAATACCTATCGCCTGTTTTTTTACAAAGTAAAAGGCGTCGCCGTAAGTTACAAGCGCCGAATAATTGCTGGCGGAATATATAAACACGCACCCGACCACGGCAAGCAAAACGACCGCTAACAGCAAAAAATAATCGCCTTTACCCGATTTTTTAAGCGGCTTGTCGAAAGCGCCGTTTTTTGATTTATGTATCAGGTCCGCATAAGCGGTATTTCTACTTTTTTTAACCGAAGAAACCATTTTTAACACCGTCTTGAACTTACCGCACAAAAAAATCCTTTCAGATAAAACCGTCTACGATTTTACAAAACGCGCCGCCGCGTTCTTCATAATTCTTAAAACAATCGAAACTTGCGCAAGCAGGACTTAAAAGCACGTTGTCGCCCGACTCCGCAAGCATATAAGATATTTTTACCGCATTATAAAAATCGGGCGTTACCGTTACGTCTGACACGCCCGCTTCATTTGCGGCAGACAGCATATTAAGTTTGGAAGCACCTGTGATTATCACGTGCTTTATATGTTTTTTCTTTATTTCTTCAAATAATAGGTCGTATTTTTCACCCTTTTCGCTTCCGCCGAGAATTAAAATCACGGGCGAATTCACGCTGTTTAACGCGGTTATCGTAGAAGCGGTATTCGTTGCCTTTGAATCGTCGTAAAATTTAACCCCGTTCTTTTCTCCCACAAGTTCTATTCTGTGCTTAACCCCTTTGAAAGATATAAGCCCGTTTTTTATGTATTCGGTGTTAACCGACATAAGTTTTGCCACCGCCACGCCGAAAAGCGCGTTATACACGTTATGTTCGCCGACCGTAGGCAGTTCAGACACAGGCATTATTTTTTCATTCTTATAATAAATCTCACCGTTCAAACAATATGCGCCGTTTACGGGCTCTTTTAATGAAACCCATATCA
>JAEYEN010000098.1 GCA_023403375.1 Bacillota bacterium | reverse complement strand
CCTATGCCGACGTTTAAGACGTTTAATCGGACGGTTATACAGACGTTTGTTCCGACGCCTGTTCCGATTACCTTATATGTTAATAACTATCGCCGTAAAAACGCCGAGAATGACGGAGCCGAAAATCAATAAAAAGGTTTCAAAAAACTTTTCTTTCTTAAATTTCTTTCCGCCGTTTTCCTGTTTCATATTATATCTGCGATTTTCCATAATTTATCTCCTTATGCTCGACAATTCTTCCCAGTAATATTCGGTAAGAACTTTCTTTAACGCCTGAGAATCGGCGTATCTTTTTATCTTGCCTGCTTTGGCAATCGATATAATACCCGTTTCTTCGGAAGCGATAAGCGACACCACGTCTATATTCTCGGTAACGCCAAGCCCTGCCCTGTGCCTTGTTCCAAGGTCTTTGGGTATGCCGTCCACTTTCTGGGAAAGCGGAAGGAAGCACCCCGCAGAAACTATCTTCGTTCCGTCGATAATCATTGCGCCGTCGTGCAAAGGCGTTTTGGGGAAGAAAATGCTTTCTATAAGTTCGCTGGATATATCGCTGTCTATTTTAACGCCGCTGTCCAGAATCTGCGAAGGAATGTTGCCGTTAGATAAAACGACAATCGCGCCCACGTCGTTTTTGGACATATCCTGAAACGCTTTGATTATTTCGGATATGCAGTTATTTATTTTTTCTTCGTCGTAAACTCCGCCGTCCCTTTTAAAGTCGCTGTTTTTGGGGTTATGTTTTGTCCAAATCATACGCTTTATTTCCACCGAGTAAAGCGTTACGACTATTACCACTATAAGCAGCGGTATAATCAGGAATAAGCCGTTGCTTATTTCGGGGTTAAAGACAAGAACCCCGCCCGATATTATCGTAACCAGAAACAAAATCGCCACAAGTTGACGGGAATTGTTGTTAAGCAAAAATCTGAACATGAAAAAATACAGTATAACAAACGCTATTATGGTAACCGTGAAAGCCACCATAAAAGCGGGCTCCTTAGCTAGTTTGTTAAACAGGTTGTTTATCGCTTCGATAATATTCATAGTTCTCCTTCCTTATTCTTCGGTCATAATCTTGAATACGACCGAGAAAAGTTTTCCGTCGGCGGATAAAACGCCCGATTTTATTCCGTAGTCTGCGTCCGACAGCATATCCACTGCGTTTTTAAGCGAACGCGGTTTGAATTGCGCGGCCTGACTCATCGTCTTTTGCATAGCGTATTCTTTCATATTAAGCGCTTTGCACAGTTCTTCTTTACTCATATCCGAAATGCTTACCATAAGCAGTTTGCGGAAATAATTATATATCGATACCAGCAGTTTTTGCGGCGGTTCGCCTTTATAGAGCATATCTTTAAGCACGGTTAAAGCCTTATCCGCTTTACGCTTTGCTATATAGTCGGTCATCTCGTAAATTTTATATTCTGCGTCTTTTGCGACGAGATTATTTACGTCTGCCGCCGAAACGGCGCCGCCTTCCCCCGCATAGTCTATTAGTTTATGCGTTTCGTTTTCTATTCTCGTCATATCGGAAAGGCAATACTCTGCAACAAGTTTCGCGCTTTCTCCGTCGATAGAAACGTTGCTTTTCGCCGCTTCCGCCTTTATCCATCTGACCAGAAGTTGCACGTCCGATTTTCCGCAGTCAACCACGGTTACGCTGTCGAACTTTTTAAGGTTCTCGCAGTTAGAAGAATTTATAATCGCAAGAATACTATCGGACGGCGGATTTTCGAGATAGGTTTTTAATTTTCCTTTAATATCCTTTTTATCGGGATAAAACTCTCTTACCGCGGTCAGGCGTTTTTTACTCATAAACGGAAGTCCGAAAAGCGAAGCGGCAAGTTCTTCAACGTCTTTAACGTTATCGAACGACGCGAAATTAAGTTGCGGTTCCGTAACGAATTTTTCTTTTAAAAGCGTCAGTCCGCGCGCGCCGAAATATGCGTCTTCACCTTCAAATAGATATATCGAACGCTCTTCTCCGTCCGAAAGTCTGTTTTTAAACTCCGTAAATTTCAATTTTTACTTCTCCGATATTATATTTTATCATTTTTTGTTTTTTTTGGCAACAATTAAATGTACATTTTATATCGTAGTTTAAAAAATCTATAATAACTACAACCAAAACGCTTATAATCAAATATAATCGGAAACGCTTATAATAAAAGTTCAGGTTATGTCTATCGTTATCGTCCCCATTGTTTCGGCGCTTCTGAAATTTTTGTTTTTCCTGTAAGAGATATAGTTTCTGGCGGTATAGAACCTGCAAATTCTGTCGGCGTAATCGTTAAGAATAACGTAGTCGTAAATACCGTCGTCTTTATTCGGTCTTACATATTCGTTACCGTATTTTGAGAATATTAAAATCTTCTTATCCCTTACGTCGGCTTCCACGGCGTAACCGCGCTCTCTTAACGTGATTCCGTCTTTCACTTCGCATTCCGTAACGTTTACGTTCGGATGAAATTCAACGTCCGTAAAAGTTTTAGTAAGCAGTGCGTATTCTTCGTCTTTGCTTTCCTTTACGTAATACACTTCTTTTATATCGAACACCTGTATAAGTCTGCTCATTACCGACTGAACGTCAAGGTTCCCGCTACTCAGCGGCAAAACAAGCACGTCTATCTTTTTTATATTTTTTCGTTCCGACAACGCGCTTATTTTATAAACCGAAAACGCCGATTTATAAACGGAAACTATCGCAACGTTTTCTTCGTCGCCGTCGATTACCGTCATAGAAACGTCTTTATTGCTTATAACGTAAACGTTGTTTTCTTTGTAATACGGAAGATTTAAAACCGTCGTTCCCGCGACGAAAGCCGCCGCAAACAACACGGCGAGAGAAATCTTTAACGCTTTTCTTAAATTTATAATTCCGCAAGGAACTATAAGCGCCAGATAATAGAAAAGCGCGAACCCGCCGACAGCCGCTCCGCCCCACATAAATTTTTCGGAGTCGAAAAAGCCGATAGCGTAGTTCACGCCTTTAAGCACGTAACGCGGCAAAAACATTATTATTGCGGCGTTACCGAATATAATAGTCAAAATTGCGGCAGAAAAAGTCAGAATGTAAATTATGCCGACTATCGGAACGAAAATAAGATTGACGGGTACCGATATAAGCGAGATTTCGCCGAAGTAATATAAACTCACGGGCAGGGCGAATAACTGTGCGGAAAGCACTACGCCGAGAGCCGAAGCCAACTTATGCGGCAAGAATTTCAGAAGGCGACCTATCGGCGCCGACAACAAAACTATGCCCAGCACGACGGAAAACGACAGTATACACCCCACTTCCGCAACCTGCGTCGGAGATATAAGCGCTATCAGAATGTATGCAACCGACAGAGAACTCAGCGCGTCGTACCGCTTGCCGCTTTGATATGCCGCGGATAATACGGCAAACATTACGGTCGCTCTCAGCGACGACGGAGTAAAGCCGCAAACACCCGAATAAAATATCAATAGCGCGATTGTAATTAAAACGCTTATAAGATTTTTGACTTTCAGTTTCTTTAAAACAAAACTTATAATCGTCGCAAGAAAAGTAACGTGCATACCCGAAACAGCGAATATATGCGCAACGCCGGCATATCGATAAGCGGTAAGCACGTCGTCTTCCAGATAATCTGAATTGCCGCAAATTAACGCGTATGCCACAGTAAACTCTTTGTCGTCAAGTCCGCTTCTCAATGCGTTTCTTGTTGCGATATTCACTACTTCAAAAACCGACGGCGTTTTGTTTATAATTTCTATATCCGTCGATTTTACGCTGCAAGTATACTTTATCCCGTCGTCCACTGCGTTTGCCCTGAACCCGTTTTCGTAAAACGCGGCGGTGTCCGAAACAGGCGTCGTAAATTTAACGACGTCGCCTACGTCGGCTTTATTATCGCCTTTAACGTAAACGCTGATTTTGTAATTTGTTCTACCCTCCGCAACGCCGCTGAATTCTACTTCCGAAACGATTAGCCGAGAACTGTTTCCGTCAAGGGCGGATACTTTCGTAACTTTGCCTTGAACGGTGCAATAAACGCCGTTTAAGTCGGCGGCGGAAAATTTTTCGCACTTAAAATAAAACCCGACGAAAGTAACGGAAGTTATCGCGAGTAAAACGCTGATAAAAATTAAATTTCCCGCAATATGGTTTTTACGATAAAAAAAGGTAAAAATTATAATAACGGCAACGTAAGATGCCGCAGTCAGAACGCAGGATAAAACCTTGCCCGTAAATAAAAGATAAGCGGAGTAAACGGAAATCCCCACGCCTATTGCTATCAGGAGTGCAGGTCTGAAATTCAGTAATTTTTTCATAAGTAAAACTTTTCCGCACAATATTTTATGTCAACAGACAAAAAATGTCAAACATAATGGCAAATTTACATCATATATTTGATTTTTTTGCGGATAATGTGTTAATATTTAATTAACCTGCTGTGTTCGATAGGAAAAGCAAAAAAAATCCACAGATAATAATAAAGAAAGTCTACGTTCCGTACGGAGAGCGGTGCTCTTTGTCGGCGTTATCGCGACACTCTTATAAAGAGATGCAGAAACGTGCGGACAAGACATTCGCCTGTTTACAAAACGGGTTATTATTTTCTTTTTCGTCGGCACGAGCGGGTTTTTTTTAATTTTAACCTCAAATTGCAATTATGTTCGTTAAATTGTTGCAAAAAGAATGTTTTTGTGTTAAAATATCAAATTGTTAAACGACATCGTTTTGCGGCCTCATGGTCAAGCGGTTAAGACGC
>JAEYEN010000130.1 GCA_023403375.1 Bacillota bacterium | reverse complement strand
ACGATAAGCAGGGTTAGCAAGTGCCTTAACTACGGCGACGGCGGATATAAAACCGTTCTTGACAGGGTTAACGCAAAAAACGGAAAGAATTAAGTTTATAATCGAAAAAAACAGACCAATTAACGGTAAAATAATTGTATGAAAAAATATTTTTTATTGTTTTTAACGTTTTTTAAAATCGGGTTGTTCACTTTCGGCGGCGGCTACGCTATGGTTGCCGTTCTGGAAAGGGAAATAGTAGAGAAAAAGCAATGGATATTAAAAGACGAATTTTTAGACCTTATCGCCATAGCGGAAAGTACTCCCGGTCCGATTGCGGTAAATTCCGCAACTTATATAGGCTATAAAACGGGCGGATTTTTAGGCTCGCTTTTATGTACGCTCGGCGTGGTGCTTCCGTCATTTATTGTCATTCTGGTTATCTCGCTTTTCTTTGAAGCGTTCTTAAAACTCGAATACGTAAAATACGCTTTCCGTGGAATTCAGGCTTGCGTATCTTTTTTAATTATATCGGCGGGGCTTAAAATGCTTTTTTCGCTTAAAAAAACGTGGCTTAACGCCGTGCTTTTTATCGCCACCGTAACGCTTATTATTTGTTTTTCGCTTTTCAATATAGATTTTTCGTCTATTTATTATATCTTAATAGGCGGCTTTATAGGTCTTTGCGTATATTGCGGAACGCTGTGCGTAAAAAAGATTAAACAAAAACCGCAAAAAGACGGCGTTAATGCCGCAGAACTTTCCGAGAATAATATGGACGGAGAAAAAAGTTCGGTTGCGGAAATTAAGGCGGACGAAACAAACAAGTTAAGCGCAGAGAATAAGTCGGACGAAACAAACATTTTCGGCGCAGAAAATAATTCGGGCGAAACGAACGGGGCCGATGAAGAAAACAAACCCGTAGAAGAAACGAATACCGAACTTAACGGCGGCGAAAAGACCGAAAAGGGAGAAGAAAGCGAAGAAAAGGAGAGTGAAAAATAATGAATATTATACTCGATTTATTTTTGACTTTTCTTAAAATAGGCGCCTTTTCTATGGGCGGCGGATACGGAATGATTCCGCTTATAACCGAAGAAGTGTTTTCTCACGGCTGGCTTACGGAAGATATGCTTTTGAATTTTATAGCCGTTTCGGAAAGTACTCCCGGTCCGATTGCGATAAATATGGCGACCTTTATAGGATATTCGCAAGGCGGATTTCTGGGCGCGCTTATGGCAACGCTCGGCGTGGTGCTTCCATCGTTCGTTATAATTTTGCTTATAGCGGCGCTTATCCGCGGAATACTTAAATTTGCGGGTGTTCAGGCGTTTCTGTCCGGTGTCAGACCCGTGGTTGTCGGACTTATCGTCGGAATCGGCGTTACAATGTTTTTAACGGTGGTAATCTCCGTCGAAACGATTGCGGATACAGCCGTTTTAGACTGGCGCGCGCTGGTGATTTTTATTGTGAACGCCATAGTTTACGTTGCGTTCAAAATATGGAAAAAGAAAAACGTTTCGCCGATAATTTTAATTTGTATTTCGGCGGTTTTGGGGATTATGTTCTACGGCTTTTTGGGTGCCGTGTAAATTTCGTTATCTCAAAAAGACGGACGAAAAAATTTTAACGCAAAAAGATTATTTGATACGAGTTACTTTAAGATAAATAATTATGGCAACGATATTATTGTTTTTTATTTTTACCGCCTTTATAGGTTTAGGACTTCCCGATTCGGCGTTCGGCGCGGTGTGGCCCGAGATTTATAAAGAGTTTTTGATTGATTTTTCTTACGGAAGTTTTATAACCACGCTTATTTCCGTGGGTACGGTAATATCAAGTATTTTCAGCGTTAAAATCATAAACAAATTAGGAACGGGACTGACCACGGCACTAAGCACCACGCTTACGGCAATTGCGCTTTTAGGTTTCTCGTTTGCCAACGGATTCTGGCTTTTGGTAGTTCTTGCCGTTCCTTTGGGACTTGGCGCGGGGGCGATAGATTCCGCGCTTAATAACTTTGTTGCACTGCATTATAAGGCTACCGCAATGAATTTTTTGCATTGCTTTTACGGAATAGGCGTTATGGCAAGTCCGTTTATAATGTCGCTTGCGATAAGCGGCGCAGGCGGCTGGCGCGGCGGATACAGACTTGTTTTTTACGTTCAAATCGCTATAAGCGCATTGATGTTCCTTTCTTTGCCGCTTTGGAATAAAGTAGGTAAACAAAAAAAACTTTTCGACACCGAAACGGACGGAGATTCCGTTAAGCCACAGACGTCCTTAAAAGAAATAATAAAAATGCCTTCCGTCAGAACGCTCTGGCTGGTGTTTATTGGTTCCTGTGCGGTGGAATTTACCTGCGGCAATTGGGGCAGCACGTTTTTTGTGGAAGCGGAAGGGCTTTCTACCGATACCGCCGCAATGGTTATGACCTTTTATTACGGAGGAATAGCATTGGGAAGGTTTTTATCAGGCATTTTGTCTTTTAAGGTTAAGCCGTGGAGAATTATAAAAACAGGGCAGGCAGTAACGCTTTTGGGAATTATTCTGATAGCGTTGCCGCTTGGCGAATGGAGTTCGGTTGCCGGCATTTGTATAATCGGGATAGGGAACGGACCCGTATTTCCTAATCTTGCGTATCTAACTCCTTATCACTTCGGCGCGGATAAATCGCAGGCGGTTATGGGAACGCAAATGACCGCCTGTTACGTGGGCGTTACAATAATGCCGCTCATTTTCGGATTTCTGGCAAGCGGAATAACCATAAAACTTTTCCCGTATTATCTTGTTCTGATGTACGCCGTTATGATAATCGGGGAGATAATCTTCCTTAAAATATATCATAAAGACGAAAGTGTCGAAAAAAAGGCATAGAAAACCGCGTAAACGCTGACAAAAAAGCATAAAAAAGAAAAAAACCCCGCCATACGTCTTATGATACGATTGACTTATAATTATATTAGTATTATAATATAAGAAATTATAAACTTGCTTGCAAGGGTTTATAATTTCGCAATATTGGGGCTTGGAAGCGCAAAGTGGTAACTTTGCGGCAAACCCGATAGGGTTAAATATTTTGCGTTTAGCAAAATATTTGCTTCCCAAAAGTTATAATATAAACAATAAACTTGATTATTTTACTTTAATATTTACGTAAATTTAAGGAAAAATTATATGATAAACAACACCAAAGCATATTATTACGGATATTATTATTTTGTGTACTATAAAAGATAAATATCGGTTTTAATATGTGCGGTTTTGCGTCTTAAAATTCAAGTGTAACTTACGTTAATGCCGCCCTGTCAAGGCGGCGTTTTTAATATCTTCGATTCTAAGGAGAAAGTTTATGTGGTTAGACTACGTTGTCCTTGCCGTGTACTTATTGTCTATGG
>JAEYEN010000126.1 GCA_023403375.1 Bacillota bacterium | reverse complement strand
ACTAATTCGTTTGCCCAGCCAAGCATAGCGTCGGTAGGATTGTTACCAAGCGTTACGACAAGATATTTTTGACCGTTAGCTTCAAACTGATATGCTGATGCTTCTATGTCGTTGGAAGATTTTATAGTCGCGCCGCTTTCGTCTTTAACCTCGTATTTATAGTTGCTTACGAATCCGTTCGCTTCCGTGCCGTATTTTTCTATCGGGAATGCGGAAATGAAATCGTCTTTAATTCTGTAACTGTCAGCCATATCCTGATAGTCGTGGTTACCCATTGTCATTACTACGGGATAGCCGTTGCCTAAAAGTTTTTCAGCCTGATTTGCCACAAACTGCAACTGTTCTTTATAGTTTGCAAGTCTGCCACTGTTATAGTTTACATAAAACCACGGGTTACCGAACAATTCGCGCATTTTAATAAAGTTAGTGTCATCTACAATATCGCCAACGCTTATGAATGCTTTAAGGTTCATCGCCGCAGCATTGTCCCTTATCCAGTTATAAGCAGAAGAAACATATTTACTATGATATTCAACGGCGGTCTGTTGGTCGCCCATAACAATTATAGAAAAATCGCCGTCGGCAGCGTTAACGCTTTCTCCGCCCGCTTTTATCATCCCTTCCTCGTATGCTTTAAATTTCGCAGTGTGGGTTTCCTGGTTTGCGTTTCTTATAGAACTTCCTTCCATAAGTAAAACGTCTTTATCAACGCCGAAACATTGTTTAAGCGCTTCTGCGCCTTTATCCGTCAGAACGTCGTTTTTACCTGCGTTCACCAAGCCTTCAACATGGAATTTATATTTGAATAAATCATCCACATAGGTGGTAACTATCTGCCCGTTTTCCCAATGTTGGTCGATATGCGCAAGTATAAAACTTCTTACGTAAGTATAGGTGTTGCTTCCGTCGGTATAATAGCAAAATTCGGGGTCGTTATTACCGATTTTATCTATTATGTCATCGGTTAAAGTTTCTTCGTCATACACGCCCTTAGAAAGTATGAAAGACTTAAACTCGGGGCGAAGCACGTTTGTGCCATAATTATCTGGCACTTCGGGGAACGTGGAATATACGGATGCGGCTGAAACGTTGTTTACCGCAAAGCCGCAGAACGCACCCACGATACTAAGCGAGAGAACTACGAATAACGCTAAAATTACAAACAATCTTCTTTTAGAAATTCTGGTTTTCATCATTTTTCGTCCTCCTTATTTTTCTTTCCTTTTTAACACTCTCACGCCGATAAAAATCAACGCCGCACCGCCCATTATGGCAGATATAATCATCATATCATTCGTCAGATTTCCACTACAACCTTTGCCGCCGTCAATCGGGTCTACCGTAATACCGATAGAAGTGTCTGCCACCCATTTGGCATAGGCCTTGACTTCGCCCTTATGACCTATCTCAACACCGGTCGTCGGTTTTGTAAATTCACTGTCTGAATACCATCCGCTAAACAGGAAACCTTCTTTTGTCGGAGCCCTAAATTCACACCCTTTCGCGGATATGTATTCCGTTTGGTTCAAGGGGTTATTCTCGCCGCCGTTAAGTTCGTACGATATTCCATAAACGTGCCAGACGCCCTTAACGTAAAACTCACTGTTGCCGTCTATAACGTCTGTCGGTTCAACTTTCGTGGTAAAGTTTTTATCACTGTAATAAAACTCGTCGTCTACGCGGAAATTCTCGGGAGCGTTTTTAACCGTGCCTACGGGCAAACCGGAGATAACGTTAAGCGTTTCGGAATATTCGTCGCCGTATACGTCGTTATAGTGATAAGTTACTTTAACCGTTGCATATTCCATATCAAAAGTTAAAGTACTGAGATTCGTCCACGTTCCGTCGGTGGTTGAAATATAAATCATAACCTTAACGTAGATTTCGTTAAGCCCGTAAACGTGGCTGCTTAGTTCAATGTCGGTAACTTTTTTCTGTGCGCCTGCGCCGCTGACAGCCGCTTCTTTTTTAACAAGAGAGTACGCGCTGTCTTCGTTAGTCGCGCCGACGTAAAATTCAATTCTCGCGTCGGGAGAAGCATAAAGGTCAAACGGTCTGCAAATATATCCCATTTTGAGCGAAGAAAACATTTTGCCTTCCCCTGCCGATATTTTATAAACAGCCGTAGCGGGAGCGGAACTTGAAACAGGCGCAAGAGCCTTTCCGGGATATTCGAGAACGGACGGCAACTCTACAAGCCTTGTATTGAAAGATTGATACGCCAAACTTTCATAAGTTGCGTCGGACTGATATCTGTAATCAATCGACAGAGTGTCGTGCCCTTCCGCATAACCGAATTCAAAATCCACGCTCTGGAAGTTACACCACGTAACGTCGTTAGATGATTTAACAGTAATTTTTACATAAATCTCACTCGCGCCGTATACATAGTCCGAAAATTTATATTTATCTATTCTTCTCGCCTTCATATATCCCAACTGAACGTTATCGTCCGCATCAAAACTCTTTGCCGAAATATAATTTTCGTCGTCGGTAGAAAAGGCTATGTCGATATAAGAAGTTACATCCCCCGCAAAGTCGCAAAGTCTTGCATAAAGCGAAACGTTAAGCGAATAAAAACGCGCGGAATCGGGCGCCTTAAAAGAATAAACAACAAATCCTTCGGCATTTGTTCCGGCAACAGCCAAAGCGTTTTTGTTGTTATTGTACACACCGGAAGAATATGTCGCCATTTCCACTACTTGTACGTTAGACTGTCTGTACGCCTTGTCCGCAAAATCACTGTTTGTGTTGTCGGAATAATCAATGGTGGCCGAACCTTCATACACCTTATTTCCGGCAGCAAACGCATTGCCCGAATTGTTCTTTACAACGCCCGTGAACGCGAAAGAAAATACAAGCAAAAACAAAATGAAACATAAGGGAATTATTTTGCCTTTGGTTTTCCTCATTTCATTCTCCTTAAATATATTATTTACAATACAAAAGTTTCTATCAATCGTGTTTTACTTTACAGGTCGCCCGCGCGCGTGCGCGACTTCCGCTTTCCTTTCCTTATTTCCCCTTTGGTTTTCTTTATAAAAACCACAAGTCGAACCATCGCAAAACCCACGATATTAAGACACGTTTTTGTAAATGGACAGAATAATACTATTTTTATCCTATCATACATTGTTATTATACCATATATATAATAAACAAAGAATGTATAATTGTTTCACATTATATAATAAATGTTTCAAAAAGTCAAACAAAAAAGCACTCTCCGAAAAGAGTGCATTTTATTAAAAAATATTGGTTCCCGCGCGCGGTTCCGCGCGGATAAAACAGAAAAATCAAAGGGTCAGACCTTTCTATAAATCAACACGAATTCGGTCTTATCCCCCACCAGAACAACGGCAGTGGAATTAGATTTATAAACGACCTTTGTGCTGTCGGTCACAACGTTATCGTCAGAAAGCAACGTATAGTCTGTATGTCCGCTTGTTTTCTGTTCGTCTTTAAGCGAATAATACGTTCCCAAGTCTGCGGAATATTCTCCGCCCGCAGAATACTCGGTTTTAGTTATATCTTTTACAGAAAGCCCGTCAATATAAACTTTCGTAACAGTGTAGCCTTTATTTTTATCCGTAATTCTGCCAAGGAAATAATCGTTCATTCTGCCGGCATACTCGGGATTATTCATCGCTGTTCTTTGGGCGGTCAGCGCAATCGAACGGGAGTGATTAAGCGAATCGTCGTTTTTATAGGACGAATAAATTCTTTGCGTTTTTTCTTCTATGATATCGTATATTGCTATATAACTTCTCGCCGTATAATCTCTTTCGAGATTTTTATCTTTAATCGACGCAACGCCGCCGTAGAAATAATAATATTCTACGTTATTATTCTTTACGATTTTATATTTTCCGTCTTTATTCGTAACGAAAGAGCGGGTTTTATTATTAACAAGTTCGCCTTCGATTTGTCCCATAGCCTTATAATATGCCTTAACGCCGTCGAACGCGATATTATCTGCATTTATATCGCCATAAGAAGTAATGTAATCGTAAGGCTCTACAATCGTTCCGAAATATATCTCAAAAAAGTTTTCGTTATATTTTACTCTCAACGCGTCGAACACGTCGCGTGCAAAATAGGTTTTAAAGAACAAATCGGTGCTTTCTTTTGCGGAAAGCCGCGCGGCGTTTCCTTCGTTCATGCCGAAGTTTTCCATACCGTCAAAACCAACGCTCATCACGCGTACGGAAACGTCGTTTTTTGAAAGAGATAAAACTGCGTCGTGCAGCACTTCTATTTTTACGTACAAGTATTCTGAATTTTTTGCCGCAGACCACCGCTCGCCGCAAACCAAGTCGTTAAGATTTATTTTTTCGGTCAAAATCTCGCCGACAACTTCGGGCGAAAAATCGGAATGTTTTGTAAAATCGCTTCCGTTATAAGAATAATAAATCTCAAAAGACGGGTTATAAGTCAAATTCTTGACGTAATATTCAAGGTCAAGATTCATATTGCGGAATTTGGGAAATTCGCCGTTGGGGTCCAAGAATAATTTGTATTCGATAAAGCCGTTGCCAACGTTCCCGCAAGTTTCTCCGAAAGATGAAGCGGGCACCAATCCGTAACCGTAATCGCCAAACGGCGCAGTTGACATATTATCTTTCAAAAGATAATAACTTTTGTTTAATCCGCCCTGCTCGCCGTTAAATCTGAAATCATCTTTTATATCGAACACGCCCACGTCTTCGACCGTAATCGCGTCGCTGCTTGCGCTTGTCGTATCAATCGGGCGGCGACCGTTCGGGCACAGCGCGAAAATACGCGCCGTCGCAAAAACCACGACCGCAACAATGAATGCAAACAGTTTTGTTTTACCGCTATTCATTTTTCCGCGCCCCCATTCTGAATTTTATTTTGACTTATATTTTATTATGACTTACTTTTTTGCCTATGACCTTTTTGCTCGTGGTCGTCGATTTTTACCGCTTTTTTATCGTTTTACTACTTTTCTGTTTTATTTTTTGCCGCTTTATTTTTTAATTTTCAAAATTCTGGCGGTAAGGCTATAACCGTAAGAGAAAGGTTTAACTTTGATTTTATTCTTCTCTATTTCGACTTTGGAATTATCGTCCAGCCATTTAGCGCTTTTGACCTTAAAGTCATCGGGAAGTTCTATCCATCTGTTTGCCGCGCCGTAAGCAACGTTCGTATCGGAACTCATTTCAACGTTTTTGATAAACAGATATTTGGCGTCTGCCGTTTCCAAAAGGTTAACTTCGTCGTTTATCTTTCTTCCGCAGATTATATCGTAGAGAATGTTCTTGTTAGCCTTATTGAAAATACCGATACATTCCATATATCCTTTATCGATATTTCTAAGTTCGCCGTTACCCATAGGCCCGACGTTAAGGTTAAAGTTACATTTATTCATTCTGCATTCGTACAGATTTTCAATAAGATAACCGACGGATTTATAGTTTATATCCGATTTCGCATAGCCCCAGTGGTCGTTAAGAACCTGAGCCATTTCGCCCGTTCTGTAACGGTCGGAAATATCGGTCGGGCGGGTTTGCCCGCGCTCGAACGTAACGCTGTCTATTTCGGGGTGTCCTATCTCGCCAAGGCGTTGAAGCCCCGTATTGTTCATTATGATAGCGTGCGGCTGATATTTTCTTATAGTAGCATAAAGTCTGTCTTCCTGCCAGTCGTCGTTTATATGGCAAGCGTCCCAGATTCCGTCGAACCA
This sequence comes from Bacillota bacterium, assembly GCA_023403375.1. Taxonomy (GTDB): domain Bacteria; phylum Bacillota; class Clostridia; order Christensenellales; family Borkfalkiaceae; genus UBA1259. Next base: position 1,165 of record JAEYEN010000126.1, on the reverse strand, counting down.
CAGACCGCCGATTTTACCGTATTTAGTACAAAGAATTTCTACGCTTTTAACGAGATAATCTATGTAGGACGGGAAATTCGAATAATAATCGGGGTGGTGCCAATCCAAAAGCGCGTGATAGAAAAAAGGCATTATCCCCTGTTTGTTACATTCGTCAACGAATTCTTTAAGCAAATCTCTTTTGCAAGGCGAATGTAAAGAATCGTATTCGTTAAGCCCGCTTGCGTCGTAAAGCGCAAAACCTTCGTGATGTTTTGTGGTTATAGTGATATATTTGCAGCCTGCGGCCTTTGCGGTTTTGACAAGGTTTTTAGCCCAGTTTTTACTTACCTTAAATTTTTTGTAAGAATCGAAATATTTTTCTTTTTCGGCCTTAGGGTTAAGATAATAATACCATTCGCCCTTTTCATAGCCGCTGTAAAGTCCGAAATGAACGAACATTCCGAAACCTAATTTTTCAAAGTCTTTTACGTATTGATATTTTCCTACCGAGTTTTCCATACTTCTCACCTTTATAAATTTTAAGTAGTTGACTTAAATAATTTTACCACCGCACAGACGGTCTGTCAATATCGATTATAAATTTAAAATATAATTTTATATACTAAAAATATAACAAAATCTCCATTCGCCATCCCCGCACGCAAAAATTTGGTCAGAAATATAACGATATTTACGTTATCGCAAAAATCACTCTACGGCAAATTTATATTATTGCAAGTTTTTAAGCCAGGAAATATCGAGTTTCCATTCGGGCACCTGATTTCTCTCTCTTTGCAACCGATTAGCGTCGCTTCTGTCTCTTTTCATCTCCACATACGAACAGCCGTTCACTTTCATATAATGGTCTTCCGCTTTTTCGGGATTGCCCTTTAATTCGGTGCGTTCTATATGAATTGCGGCGTGACAATCGTGGCACACCGCAACAACGTCTTCAAGTTTCTGAACGCCCTTTTTCGTATCGTAACTCCACCTTTCGTGCGCTTCTAATTTATCCGTTTCTCTTCCGCAAATCGCACACTTTCCGCCCGACCTTTTTATAGCGTCCTTCCGAACGTAATTCCACAATTTCGCAGGCAAAACGGTTCTTAAATTAGAATACCAACAACCGTCCGGCACAAGTTCAAAATTCAACTTTTTCATTGCTGACTTTCCCCGTCGGCAC
>JAEYEN010000111.1 GCA_023403375.1 Bacillota bacterium | reverse complement strand
AAGCGAACTTGCGGGGCTTGAAGAGATGGGGTATTTGTCGCAGCCGCACACTTCAAGCGGCAGAGTTCCGTCGGTAGAAGCGTATAAACTTTACGTAACAGAACTTATGGATAAAAGCAAATTGTCGTCAAAGGAACTCGGCACCATAAAAAGCGCGTTCAAGAACCATTCGGACAATTTGGAAGAAGTTGCGCTTAATACCGTTAAGGTTATAAGCGAACTTACGGACTATACTTCGGTGGCGTATTCGGCGCACAGCGACAAAGACGTTATCGTAAAAATAGATATTTTCAGACACAAGAAAAATCAGGCGCTTCTTTTAATAGTTACCGAGAACACGCTTATAAAAGATAAATTTATAAGCATACCGCCCGAAATGAGCGACGGTCAGGTGGCGGAAGCGGCGGAGATGATTTCCAGACTGTTCGTCGGTAAAACGTTCGGAGAGATTGTGGGGCTTGGCGACGCGATTGCCAAAGAGTTTGACAGTTACAGAGATATTTTCGACGGCGTTATGTACGCAATAGAAGATTACATTAAAAATAAAAGTACCGACGTTGTGTTGGAAGGCGAAGATAAAATATTGAATCATCCCGAATACAACGACGCGGAAAAGGTTAAAAACTTTTTGTCGGTGGTAACGAGTAAGGAAAAACTTGCGGACCTGCTTACCTGCGACGGCGACGATATAGAGATTAACATAAAGGTCGGCGGAGAAGACGGCGATTTGCCCGAAGATTATTCGCTGGTTACCGCTTCGTATTCGTCGAGCGGGGTAAACCTTGGCACTTACGGAGTTATAGGCCCGCTGAGAATGGATTACCAGAAAGTGGTTTCCGTTTTAGAGGGCGTTGGGAAGATATTAGAAGATATATTAAAAAATAACAGGTAGACGAAATGGAAAATAAAGAAAAAACCAATTTATCCGAACAAGCGCAGGATATGAAAGCGAACGATAAGGATAATAAGGCAACCGAAAAACAAGTTAATAAAGACGAAAAGCGTTGTGAAGAGAAACGTTCAGGCGAAAAGCAGGGCTTATCGAAAGAAATCGAAAACCTGAAAGCGGAACTTATTAAAGCGGAAAAAGAGAAAGACGAATATAAAGATAAGTGGATGCGTAACGTTGCGGAGTTCGATAATTATAAAAAGCGGAACGCAAAACTCTGGCAGGACGCTTTTAACGAAGGAAAGGCGGACGTGATAGTAAAAATTCTTCCCGTAGGGGATAATTTAGACATTGCGTTAAATCTTAATTTAGACGAAAAAACCGCCGAAGGAATAAGGCTTATAAAGAAGAAGTTTCTGGACGTCTTAAAGAGTATGGGCGTTGAAGAAGTTAATCCTGAGGGGCAGCCCTTCGACCCGAACATCGCCGAAGCCATTATGCAGGTAGAAAAAGAAGAAGGTGAAGAAAGCGACACCGTTAAACAGGTGTTCGAGAAAGGCTATAAAATGCAAGACAAGATTATAAGATACGCTAAATGCAGCGTTATTAAATAAAATATAATTATAAGGAGATAAATTATTATGAAAACAATTGGTATCGATTTAGGAACGACAAATTCGTGCGTAGCCGTTATGGAAAACGGCGAACCCGTAGTTATAGCAAATGCGGAAGGTTCGAGAACAACCCCGTCGGTTGTGGCTTTCCAGAAAGACGGTTCGAGATTAGTAGGACAGGTGGCAAAACGTCAGGCGGTATCCAACGCGGACAGAACCATCGCTTCTATTAAAAGACATATGGGCGAAAATTATAAAGTAACGATAGACGGCAAAGATTACACCCCGCAGGAAATCTCCGCTATGATTCTTTCCAAACTTAAAAAAGACGCGGAAAGTTATCTTGGCGGCACGGTAACCGATGCGGTTATCACTTGCCCCGCTTACTTTACGGACAGTCAGCGTCAGGCAACCAAAGACGCGGGCAAAATCGCAGGACTCAACGTTTTGCGTATCATTAACGAACCTACGGCGGCTGCTCTTTCTTACGGGCTCGATAAAGAAGGCAAAACTCAGAAAGTTATTATTTACGACCTTGGCGGCGGCACGTTCGACGTAAGCATAATGGAAATCGGCGACGGCGTTTTCGAGGTTCTCGCAACCAACGGTAACTGCAAACTCGGCGGCGACGACTTCGATAACAGAATAGTGGAATATCTCGTATCCGAATTCAAAGCGAAAGAAGGTATAGACTTATCCGGCGACAAACTTGCTATGCAAAGACTTAAAGACGCAGCCGAAAAAGCGAAAATCGAACTTTCCGGTATGAGCAGCACCAACATCAACCTGCCCTTCATCACGGCGGATGCAACCGGCCCCAAACACTTGGAAGTAGACCTTACCAAACAGAAATTCGACGCGCTTACCAAAGACCTTGTCGAAGCGACGGTCGAACCGATGAAAAAGGCTATGGCAGACGCTAAACTTACCTATGCCGACATAGATAAAGTTATTCTGGTCGGCGGTTCTACCAGAATCCCCGCGGTTGTAGACGAAGTCAGAAAAATCACGGGCAAAGAACCTTTCAAGGGTATCAACCCCGACGAATGCGTTGCGATAGGCGCGGCAATTCAGGGCGGCGTTTTATCGGGCGAAGTTAAAGACGTGTTACTGTTAGACGTAACCCCGCTTTCTTTGGGTATCGAAACCTTGGGCGGCGTATGCACCAAACTTATTGAAAGAAACACCACTATCCCCGTAAAGAAATCTCAGGTATTCTCCACGGCGGCAGACAATCAGACGCAGGTTGACATTCATATTTTACAGGGCGAAAGAGAATTTGCGAAAGACAATAAAACTCTCGGCAGATTCGAACTCGTAGGCATTGCTCCCGCACCCAGAGGCGTTCCGCAGATAGAAGTTACTTTCGATATAGACGCAAACGGTTTAGTAAACGTTTCGGCTAAGGATTTGGGAACGGGCAAATCGCAGAACATCACGATAACTTCTTCCACAAACCTTTCCGACGCAGATATCGATAAAGCGGTTAAAGAAGCGAAACAGTACGAAGAAGAAGACAAAAAACGTAAAGAAACGGTTGATTCGCACAACAAACTCGACGGTATGATTTTCACCGTAGAAAAATCTATCAAAGATTTGGGCGATAAACTCACCGCGGAAGACAAAGCGAAATTAGAAGAAGAAATCAAAACCGCTAAAACGGAATTAGAGAGCAACGATAAAGACAGAATGGAAAAGGCGTTTGAAAACCTTTCCAACGCTTCGCAGGGCATATTTGCCAAAGTATATCAGGCGGCGCAGCAACAAGGCGCGGCTGACGGCGCGGCAAACAACTCGGGCGACACCGAATTCCATCAGGGCGGCGAACAATAATAAAAAGTAAAGAAAGTTTACTTTGAAAACGTAAAACAAGCGTACTGAAAGGCGGAAAAATCTGCCTTTCAGTTTATGCTAAAAAGGAATTTTATGGCAAAAGATTATTACAAGATTTTAGGCGTTCCGAAAGACGCTTCTGCCGACGACATAAAAAAAGCGTACAGAACGCTTGTTAAAAAATATCACCCCGACCTTCATCCCGGAGATAAAGAAGCGGCTGAAAAGTTTAAGGAAATAAACGAAGCCAACGAAGTTTTATCCGACGAAAAGAAGAGAAAGAATTACGATACTTTCGGTTCTGCGGACGGCGCAGGTTTCGGCGGCGCAGGCGCGGGCGGATTCAGCGGCTTTGGCGGCACCGGCGGTTTCGGCGGGTTTGAAGATATCTTCGGAGATATTTTCGGCGGTTTCGGCGGGTCTTCGAGAGCGAGAACGCAAACAAAAGTTAAAGGCGAAGACATTCAATTAGAATTATCCCTTTCCTTTTTGGACGCAGCCAAGGGTTGCAGAAGAGATATAGCCTTTACCCGTAACGAACCTTGTTCGGACTGTAAAGGCACGGGCGCGAAAAACGGCACCGCCTATAAAACGTGCGAAAAATGCGGCGGAACGGGTCAGGTTCAATATACGCAGAGCAACGGGTTTTTCCGTTCGGTTTCCGTAAAACCTTGCGACGAATGTAAGGGCACGGGCAAAAAGATAATAGAACCCTGCGATAAATGTAAGGGTAAAGGCTTTATAAAAACAACCACTAAACTTACTCTCGATATCCCCGCAGGCGCAGATACGGGCAGTTACATAAGAAAAGTCGGGTTCGGAGAAGCGAGCGCAAACGGCGGCCCCGCAGGCGACCTTATAGTCGTTATCAAAGTGGAACCGAGCAAAATTTTCAAGCGTAAAAACTTCGACCTTTACGTTGAAGTGCCCGTAAGTTTAAAAACCGCAATTATGGGCGGCAAGGTAAAAGTTCCGCTTATCGACGACACGATAGATTATTCTATCCCCGAAGGTACGCAGAGCGGCAAGATATTCTTCGTAAGGGGCAAAGGTATCAAATCATCGCGCGGAACGGGGGACTTATACATTATAGTAAACGTAGAAATACCCCAGAAACCGTCGCTTAAACAGAAAGCGGCGATAAGCGAGTTTGACGATTGTACGGACCTTAAACAATGCCCGCAAATGAAACAGTATAAAGACAACGTTGAAATTATGTACGGCAAAAACCCGTATGATAAATAACGCTTAAAACTTAAAAAATTAAAAACGCTTTCCTTATCGCGGGAGAGCGTTTTTGTTTTTAATCGGCGTAACGCTTTCATATTTTTCATTATTGATTTCATTTGTCGCTTTTGTTTATTAGTTTACTTGTAATTTGCTTTCGGCTGTGATAAAATAATCGATATGAACGAGTATACGGAATTAACAATAAACACAACGCACGAAGGCAGCGAACTTATATCCGACCTTTTGTGGAATTACACGACGGAGGGCTTATCCGTCAGCGATATAGAAGACGTTATCGCACTCCAAAAGGAAGGAAAAAGTTGGGATTATGCCGACGACGATATTTTCAAAGCGGATAAAACCGTCGTTATAAAAGCATATATAAAAAAAGAGCAGGCGGCGGAAAAAATAGGCGAAATAGAAAAAGAACTGTTATCGCTTAAAAGCAAAAGTCCGCTTAATCTCGGCACGCTTGAAACGCGTAAAAAAGACGTGGACGGCGACCTTTGGCGCGAACAGTGGAAAGAGCATTTTAAGCCTATTCCCATAAACGGCGTCGTTATCGTTCCGGATTGGATAAAATATACGCCGCAAGAAAACGAAAAGGTTGTTAAAATCGGTTCTAATATGGCGTTCGGCACGGGCGAGCACGAAACGACTTCTATGTGCGTGGAATTTTTACAAAAATACGTTACCGAAAACGACACGGTGATAGACGTGGGTTGCGGCAGCGGAATTCTCGGCATAACCGCAAGCAAACTCGGCGCAAAGCAAGTGCTTATGACGGATATAGACGAATGCGCGATAACCGCGTCTTGTGAAAACGTGGAGTTAAACGGCGTGAAAAACGCGGAAGTTCTGCTAAAAAACCTGCTTGACGACACAACGCTTAAAGGCGACGTTTTAGTGTGCAACATTATGGCGGAAGTGCTTATCACCTTTTCGGAAAACATAGGTAAAAACTTAAAAGGAAAGGGCATTATCATACTTAGCGGAATTTTAAACGACAGACTTGAAAGGGTTAAAGAAGCCTACGTTAAAAACGGCTTCGATTACGTAGAGCATAAAACGAAAGGCGAATGGTCGGCGCTCGTTATGAAAAGGGGCGTTCAATGAAAGCGGTTGTGTTTACGCTCGGTTGCAAAGTCAACGAGTGCGAAAGCGATTCTCTGATAACGGGTCTGATAAACCGCGGTTACGAAGTGTCCGATAAATTAGAATATGCCGACCTTTACATAGTTAACACCTGTGCGGTTACCGCCGAAGCGGAAAAAAAGTCCCGCCAGACGGCAAGCAGAATAGAGAAATTAAACCCGAAAGCGGAGATTATCTTTACGGGTTGCGCCGCGCAGAAAAGTTACGAAAACTTTTCCGCAAAGAAGAACGCAAGACTTATTACAGGCACCTTTTCCAAGAATAAGATACTCGAAATGCTTGATAAAAGGGGTGTTTACATCGCGGGGGAAGACAAAGAGTTTGAAGAACTTCTGCCCGTAAAGTCGCTTAAAACCAGAACGTTTATCAAAGTTCAGGACGGGTGCGACAACTTTTGCAGTTATTGCATTATTCCCTATTTAAGGGGAAGAAGCAGAAGCCGTAATCCCGAAAACGTGCTTAACGAAATCCGCGCCGTTTCCCCGCAGGAAGCGGTTCTCGGCGGCATAAATCTTTCCGCTTATAATTATAACGGAACCGATTTGACGGGACTTTTGAAAGTCCTTAAAAACGAAGATTGCCGTATAAGGCTCGGCTCGTTGGAAGTAAACGTTATAACGGACGAGTTTTTGTCCGCCGCAAAAGAAATGAAAAACTTTGCGCCGCATTTTCATCTTTCGTTGCAGTCCGGCAGTAATTCGGTGCTTAAAAGAATGAACCGCCACTATACGGCAGAAGAATTTATAGAAAAGGCGGAACTTATAAGAAAATATTTTCCGCTTGCAGGGATAACGACAGACGTTATCGCGGGCTTTTCCACCGAAACCGAAGAAGATTTTTCGGATACGCTTAAACTCATAGATAAAGTGCGTTTTTCGGATATACACGCTTTTTGTTACAGTATGAGAAGCGGCACGGCGGCGGCTAAACTTAAAGAATTGCCCCCGGAAGTAAAAAAAGAAAGGTTGAACAGACTTCTTCTTAAAAAGGAAGAAATGAAGTCGGCTTTTGTCAGAGAAATGACGGGTAAAACGCTTTCGTTCGTGTTTGAAGAGAGCGTAGACGGTTACGGAGAAGGATACTCGGGAAACTATCTGCGGCTTTACGTCAAAGGGCTTAAAGATTGCGCCCGCCCTGTTAAAGTGAAAGTTATAAAGGCTTTTAAAGAAGGCGCGGAAGCAGCCCCCGTAGATTAAAAGGGGCGGCAATCGATAATTCCAAAATCTGTTTTGCAACAAACGTCTTTGCCGAACGGCAACCAAAAATGGCGTCGTGTTCAAGCGTTCGGATTTAAGTTCGGTTTTTTGAATAATCCGAGAACGTAAAAATATCAAAAAATAAAAATCAGAACAAGGAGAATAAAAATGGATAATTGTTTGTTTTGTAAAATAATCGCAGGCGAAATACCCGTCGTAAAAATGTACGAAGACGAAGATATGATTATCATTAAAGACATCGAACCTAAGGCAAAAAATCATTTTCTTTGTATTCCCAAAACTCACTTTAAATTACTTAAAGATATGACGGAAAAGCAAAGCGAAATATTGCGCCGTTGCTTCATCAAAATTCCTACGCTTGAAAAAGAATTAGGTTTAGAAAACGGATACCGTTTGGTCATCAATCAGGGGGACGACGCGGGGCAGACCGTATTCCACCTGCATATTCACATTTTGTCCGGTCAGAAAATGGGGTGGACGCCCGCTTAATCGGGTATGGAAAAATACCGATTATAATATAATTTCGGCGATGATATAACATTAAAACTTTTAAAAAAGCCAAAAATCATTGAAATGTGCGAAAAAACAACTGTGTTTCGCACATTTTTTTTGCTATTTATTGACAAAATTCTTTTTTAAGAGTAAAATAAACACATTGTTTTTTAATAAAGGTGGACTTTATGACAGAAAGGAAAAAGAGAAACGGGTTCGCCAGCGGCATAGGTTTTATTCTTGCGGCGGCGGGTTCGGCAGTAGGCTTGGGGAATTTATGGAGTTTCCCGTACAAAACAAGCGCTAACGGCGGCGCGGCGTTCGTTTTCGTTTATATTTTAAGCGTTATAATAATAGGCTCTATCGTTATGATTGCGGAAATATATCTCGGCAAACGCGCACAGGCAAACCCCGTTACCGCAATGAAAAAAGCGAATAATCATCTCGGCTGGATAGGTTTGTTTTCGATAATCATTCCGCTTCTGATAATTTGTTATTATTCGATTTTAGGCGGATATACCGTTAAATACACGATGAATTCTTTTGAAAAGAATTCTGAAATTCTGGCTTCTTTTACCGGTAATATCGGCGAAGTTATAATGTATACCGCAATATTTATGATACTTGCGCTCGTAGTCGTTATGGCGGGCGTAAAAGGCGGTATAGAAAAAGCAAGCAAAGTTTTAATGCCTGCGCTTTTCCTTATCCTTGTGTTTATAGTTATTTATTGCTTATGCTTGGGCAACGGCGTTGCGGAAGGTCTTTCTTATTACCTTAACCCCGACTTCGGCGCATTAGGTTTCGACGGAATTCTGGCGGCTATGGGGCAGGCGTTCTTCTCGCTCTCGCTCGGGATGGGCATTATGGTTGCTTACGGCTCTTATGCAGGCACAAACGTTAAAGTAGGGCAGTCGGTCATAATGATTTGCGTATTTGACACTTTGGTTGCCTTACTTGCGGGTCTTGCGATTTTCCCCGCGATTTATCATTATAAAGCGACTACGGGTATTGACCTTAAAACAAACGGAATAATTTTATTGTTCTCGTCTATGCCTATAATTTTTGAAACACTTGGCTGGTTCGGTCAGATAGTTTCCTTCCTGTTCTTCGGTATGGTTGTTATCGCCGCGCTTACTTCGGTTATTTCTCTTTTGGAAGTCGTAACCCAGTTCGTAATACAGAAATTTAAATTACATAGAAAGAAAGCGATTATGGTTGTCTCGCTTATCTGTTTCGCTTTATCTATACCGATAAGCATATCGTTAGGGTATGCGCTTAACGGAAGCAGCGTTATACAGATACTCGGCAACGACCTGTTGACTTTTGTAGACGATATAACTAACGCGGTACTTATGCCTGTTTGCGCACTCGGCTCCTGCATAGCAATAGGCTGGTTCGTAGTAAAGGCAAATAAACCCAAAGACCATTTTAACCCCATGCATTTGTACAGGGGATTGTGTGAAGACGGGTTACGTCTCGGCTGGTTCGGAAAGGTATTCGCCGTTATGGTTAAATATATAACCCCCGTTCTGATAGCGGTTATAGAAGTTATGGGCGTTATCAACTTTATAGTTCCCGTGGGCGATAACGGAGTGAGAGAGTTCAGTAATTACGGCTTGCTTGTAGTG
>JAEYEN010000114.1 GCA_023403375.1 Bacillota bacterium | reverse complement strand
CTTTTTTCATTGCAAGCGTAAGTTCGAAACCGGGGTTGATATAAGGCAGGAAAACAAAGCCGAAATCTTTATCCTTAAACAGTTTTTCGGCAAGCGCTTCGCCTTCCTTTGCGCAGGTTAAAACGTTGGCGTAAACCGAATGGGTATGGATAACGTATTTTTTAAGTATTGCGTGGAAACCTACTTCCACGCTCGGTCTCAGCGTGGCTATGCCTTCCATAGAAATAACGGAATTTTTGGATAGTTCCGCACTCTCTTTTTCGTAATCCTTTTTTATCGATAAATCGACCGAGTTATAATAATCTTTGATTTTTTTCTGGTCCACCGCGACGAACGCCGTGTTCTCTGTAATATCTTTAAGCCTGTACCCTGACGCTTTTATAAGCATAATACCGTTATGCTCGTTTTTAACGGACGTGTTTCCGCCGCCGCCCTGAGTATAGTCCGCCCTGCCGCCCGCATAAGCGGAAATGTCGATAAGTTCTCTGATACTTTCTTTCATATTTTCCCCTTTAACAAACTTGCGTCGGCAAAAAGTCGACGCAAGCAAAATATTAAAAAACTTTATTATTCAATTGTCGCTTTGCCGCGGTAAATCGCGGTAAAGACTTTTCTTTTTTATAGGTCCACCCTTAAATTAACAATGGGTTCACCCGAAAATTATTTAAGATGGAAAGCCTTATTGATGTCTTCCACTTCTTTTTCGCTTATCTTAACGATTTCGCCTATCATTCTTGCGTGGATAATGGTGTTGGCGGTGAATTCCGCAACTTCCAGACGGTCGAACGCGTTGATAAGAGTGTTACCGGTACTGATAACGCAATCGTTTTCAACCATTACGACGGGCGAATGTTCGCATATCATAGCGGAGATTTGTTCGGGGTGTAAAATGTTCGTTCCGAAAGGCACTCTGCCGATATCTCTCATTGCGATATAAGATTCGGGAATGGTCAGACTGTCGATAGGAGTACGCGTTACGCCGAACGCCATAAGGTGATGCGGGTGCGCAACGGTTATAGCGTTGATTTCGGGATGTTCGTCGTAAATAAGTTTTAACATATTTACCGAACGGCTGGGCGTTTTGCCCGCTTCACGCCAGTTGTAATCTATTCTTACGATATCTTCGGGTTCGATATACTTTCTGTCTACGTTGTAAGGCGTAACAAGGAAACTGTCTTTATTAAGTCTTACGGAGAAAGTACCCTGCGTGCTGGTAAACAAGCCCTGGTCATACGCTCTGTGGATAAGCGCGCACATTTCTTTTCTTAATTTTCTTTCGTCGGAAGAATAAGATTCGGGAATGAATTCGCCGAGAGAATACTGACCTTTTCTGCCGCTTAATTCTATCTGTTCCTGAGTTAAGGGTTCCGCTTTGCCGAGCATAGCCGCGGTGATACCGATAGAAGCCGCAAAGTTTAACGTTTCGAAACGTTTGAACGCTTCAAACAAGTTGTCCGCACAAGCGATAACGCCGTGGTTTTCCATAACGACAACGTTCAAGCCTTTTTTGATTTCGGCAACTATTCTTTTAGCCAGAGCGTCAGAACCGGGAACTTCGTATTTAGCGATACCTACGGGGCCGCAAACATAATGCGGAGTAGGAATAATATTAGTGTTGGGGACCTGACGGATAAGGCTGTAACTTACGAGTGCCGGCGGGTGTGCGTGAAGAACCGCGCTTACGTCGGGACGAATCTCGTAAACCGACCTGTGGAAAGGCAATTCAACGGAAGGTTTATATTTGCCGATAACCGTTCCGTCGGGTAAAACCTTACATATATCGGAAGGCGTAAGCGAACCTTTGTCTATACACGTGGGGGTTATCCAGTTGTTGCCTTCGCTATCCTTGATGGAAAGGTTGCCGCCCGAAGTGGTGGTAAGACCTTTCTGATAGACTCTGTTTATAAGCAAAACGATTTGCTCGGCAGGGTGCATTAAGTTGAAATTCATACTCTTATACTCCTTAATATTTTCCAATCGGATTTATTATACTTCTTTTAATTTATATAGTCAAACGTAAAACGCTTTTTTTACGTTTAATAACAAATTATTTACCGTGTATTTCCGTTACGGACTATTTAACGGCTGCTTGAAATAATTATATTTATCCGCCCGACTTCCGCTTTTTTGTGCCATTTCTCTTTGCGGGCAGACAAAATTACATCTGCTGACCGCCTGTTACGTTTATTGCTTGCCCCGTCATATAAGAAGAATAGTCGGAAGCAAGGAAAACAAGCACGTTTTCTATATCCAAATATTCGGTGGAGCGTTTCATCGGAACCTGATTGATATATTTTTCTCTTACCTGCTCTTCGGTTATGCCCTGATTTTTTGCGTACTGTTTGAAAAGACTGTTTACCCAAAGCGGAGAATTGAGCAGGTTGCCGGGGCAGATACAGTTAACCCTTACGCCCTGTTCGGCAAATTCGAGCGCCAGACTTTGCGTAAGTCCCACGCCGCCGAATTTACTTGACGCATACGCGCCGTTTTTGTAACTTCCTTTTCTGCCCGACTTGGAATTTATCTGTATAATGCTTCCGCTCTTTCTCTCCAACATATATGGCGCGAACGCTTTGACTACGTTAAAGTATCCGTTAAGATTTATATCCGTTACAAGTTTGAACATTTCGGGAGTGAGCGAATATATATCTCCGCTTTTAACTATCGCGGCGTTAGAAACCAAAATATCCACTTTGCCCCATTTTTCTATAACCGTCCTTGCGGCGGCTTCGCACTGGTCGAACTTTGTTACGTCTACCGCTATCGCCATACCGTCTTTAAGTTTTGCCGCGACCGCGTTTGCGCCGTCTATGTTTATATCGCATACGGCAACTTTGCAGCCTTCTTTGTCAAGCCTTAAAGCAAGCGCTTCTCCCAAGCCTTGGCTTGCGCCCGTTACAACGGCTACTTTGCCGCTTAAATCAATCATTCCCATTTTCAGTTTTCCCCTTTAATTATTATTAAAATTATTATTTAAGTTTTATATTTTTGTCGTTTTTTTCTGACGGTTCTCTACCGCTTCTATGTCGCTTCTATGTAGTTTTCTCTGCCGCTTTGCCGTCGTTTTTATGTTGTTTTTTATGACGCTTTACTGTCGTTTACGAAAATTCAGCCGTCTTTTAACAAACGTTCAGCCGTCGTTATGCAAGTTTTTCCGCACTCTATCTCGACCTTGTAACCGAGCGTTTTCCTATTTCGGCAAAGTGAGAGATTCGCTCGTCTAAGTCCGGCATTCTGTCTATCGTTTTAGCGGAGAACATACCTGCGTCCACCCCGTCGACAGACGAGATGTATTCGTGCCCTATAAGCGCCCACGTGGAGTCTATAAGGTGCGCGTATCTTTTATCCGCCAAAGCCTTGCACTCGAACTGCTGGCGCGGAGAATTGATGTCTTCGCCGCTAATCTGAAACAGTCCGTACTGTTCGCAGAATTTCATAACCCGTTCTAACTGTTCGGGCGTGTTTCTGGTGGGCATATACGCTACCGCAAGAAAGCCTGCGTCTTTTATCTCGCTCATCAGTTCGGGCAAAAAGTCGTCCTCGAACTTTTGCGGTTTTTTATCGCCCGTTACGGAATCCCCGACGTCGCCAAGATAAGCGTATGCCGGTATCGCGCCGAACTCTTTGGCTTTTTCTATAAATTCTTCCGCCACGGGAAGTTCGTCGTCCGCGTCTATATAAAAGAATTCGGTGTCCGCTTTAAGAACTCCAAGCAAGTCGTATAAAAAATGCTCGTTATTTTCGTCTTTCAGATAGCCTTTTATCTTATCGGAAACTTTGAGTTTCAGTTCCTTTTCCAAAAAGTTTATCAGGTTATCCGTCCTGCCGAATTTTTCGGCAAGTTTTACCGCAAGCGCATATAACAGGTGCCGTTCGGTAACGCTTCCGCCGAAGACCGTTTCGGAAAGCGGAACAACGTCGCGTTTGAAGTCGAGTTCTATTCCGTATTCGGAAAATTTATCGGTAATGAATTTACACATTCTCTGATTGCGCAAATTTCTTTTGGCGCGGAAAGAAGACAAATACTCGTTGAATTTGTCTATATTCTGCGCGGGAATTCCGTGCGCCGCCATATAAATGCAATCTTCCTGGTCGGGGTGGTTTATTTTGCCGAATCCCCTGTCGAACTTGGCGCGGACTTCTACACCGCAGGTAACGCCAAGCCCCAACATCTTGCACGCTTTTCTGAATTCCTTTGCGCCTGCCAGAGTGTCGTGGTCCATAATGCCTGCGCTCGTAAGTCCCGCCTTATACGCCATGTACGCCGCTTTTGTAGGCGAGTACGGCGAAAAGGAATAAACCGTGTGAATGTGATTGTTTGCGTCGTTATCTCTCGGCGTAGGTCTTTCGGCGCGTTTCTCGTTTACTAAAATTTTTTCTAATGCAAAAAGCCGCTCTTCGGCGGTGGGCGCGTTAAGCCCCGATAATTCGTCCATATATTTTCCCCTGATAATCATATATCTATTATCTATATCGATTTAAATTATATAACCAAAAACCCTTTTCGTCAAGGGGGAATTTTTTAATTTCGCCGTTAAAATTCCGCAAGTCTATACGCCTTGTAAAAAAATAAAACGGCGGGTTTTAAATCCGCCGTTTTTAACCGATATTATTTTTGTTTTTTATTTTGTTTACATTTCGCTTTCATTACGAAAATTATTTACGAAAATTATTTGGTTCCGAAAATTCTGTCGCCCGCGTCGCCAAGTCCGGGGAGAATATATCCGTTTTCGTTTAAGCATCTGTCCAGAGTGGAAACGTAAATTTCCACGTCGGGGTGCTCTTCCGCAACTTTTTCCACGCCTGCGGGTGCCGCTATTATAGACATAAGTTTAATTTTTTTGCAACCGCGTTTTTTAAGCATTTTTATAGCGTCGCACGCACTGCCGCCCGTTGCGAGCATGGGGTCTACAACCATAACCACCTTTTCATCTATACCGGTGGGGAGTTTACAATAATATTCCTGCGGTTCCAAGGTTTCTTCGTTACGGTATAAACCGATATGTCCGATTTTTGCCGCGGGGAAGAGCGACAAAACGCCGTCTACCATACCGAGCCCTGCGCGGAGAATGGGAACGATTGCGATAGAATTTTCTTTAACAACCGTTTGCTTTACCCTTTCTAACGGGGTTTCTACTTCTATTTCGTGGGTGGGAACGTCTTTGAAACTTTCGTACGCCATAAGCATTGCTATTTCGCCGATGAGTTCGCGGAAGTTTT
>JAEYEN010000050.1 GCA_023403375.1 Bacillota bacterium | reverse complement strand
TTAAAGTCCATATCGCCAAGGAAGTCTTCCAATCCCTGAATATCGGTCATAACTCTGAATTCGCCCGTTTCCTGATTTTTAATCAAGCCCATAGCAACGCCTGCGACAGGTGCTTTAATCGGAACGCCAGCGTCCATAAGCGCCATAGTGGAGCCGCAAACGGAAGCCATAGAAGACGAACCGTTAGACGACATAATATCGTTTACTACTCTTATCGCATAAGGGAATTCGGTTTCGGACGGAATTACGGGAACGAGCGCGCGTTCCGCAAGAGCGCCGTGGCCGATTTCACGTCTGCCGGGAGATTTAATCGCTTTCGCTTCGCCCGTGCTGTATCCGGGGAAGTTGTACTGGTGCATATAACGCTTTTCGGTTTCTTCGTCTAAACCTTCTAATTTCTGCGCTTCGGAAAGCATTGCCAAAGTACAGGTGGTTAAAGTCTGCGTCTGTCCTCTGGTGAACACTGCGGAGCCGTGAACTCTCGGAAGAATGTGTCTTTCGCACCAGATGGGGCGAACTTCCGTAAGGCTTCTGCCGTCGGGACGGATTCCTTTATCGAAAATTTTAGCGCGTACTTTTTCTTTGGTGAGATAATAAAGGCTGTCCTTTATTTCTCTTATATTGTCGGGATAAATATCTTTGAAGTGTTCGATGATTTCCGCTTCCGCCGCGTCCTGACGATTCTGTCTTTCGTTACGGTCAAACGTGTCGATAGCCCAATCGATTTTTTCGGACGCATAAGCGCGTACTTCTTTATCGAGTTCTTCGGGAACGTGATAAAGTTCGATTTCCTTTTTGGGTTTGCCGACTGCGGGAACGATTTCTTCTTCGATGAATCTGCAAATCTTTTTGATTTCTTCGTGGCCGAACATGATAGCGTCTATCATTTTGTCGTTAGTAACTTCGTTCGCGCCTGCTTCTATCATCAAAATCGCGTCTTTGGTGCCTGCAAGGTTAAGATGAATGTCGGATTTTTCTCTCTGTTTCGCATCGGGGTTGATAACGTATTTTCCGTCTACCATACCTACTACTACCGAACCGGTAGGACCTGCCCACGGAATATCCGAGATAGCGAGCGCAACGGAAGAACCTATCATAGCAAGGGGTTCGGGTTGAACGTCGGGTTCTACGGAAAGCGCCTGCGCGATAACTACAACGTCGTTAAAAAGTCCTTTGGGAAAAAGCGGACGAAGCGGTCTGTCAATAAGACGGCTGGTTAAAATAGCCTTGTCGGACGCTCTGCCCTCTCTCTTTTTAAATCCGCCGGGGATTTTACCTATGGAATACATTTTCTCGTCGTAGTCTACCTGCAACGGGAAAAAGTCCATACCGTCTCTGGGAGCGGCGGACATACATACGGTAACGAGTACCGCGGTTTCGCCGCAACGGATAACGCACGCGCCGTTTGCCTGCTCTGCGTATTTACCCGTTTCGACCGTTACTTCTCTGCCGCCTACGGTGGTTTTGAATTCTCTGTAATTGTTTGTCATTGTTTCTCCTTTTTTACTCAACTCTGATTTATTTGGAACGTTTTTTCACCCGAAAAAACGCAAATTTACTTAAAATCAAACAGAAAAAAAGCGACAAAAACTGTCGCCTTTTTTAATTACTTTCTCAAATCAAGGTCAGCGATAATCTTTCTGTATCTTTCGATGTCAACTTCCATAAGATACTTCAAAAGTCCGCGACGCTCGCCAACCATTTTCATAAGACCTCTTCTCGAATGGTTGTCGTTTTTGTTTTTGGATAAGTGTTCGTTAAGATGATTGATTCTTTCGGTTAAAAGAGCAATCTGCACTTCTGCCGAACCCGTATCTCCTTCGTGATGACCGAATTTCGCGATGATTTCGCTTTTCTTTTCTTTTTCCATATTCTTTTACCTCCTGTTATTTATGGATTAGTTCGCTCTCGGCAAAGCAATGGGTGGAGAGCCGCAAAACCTTGTCGGAGTATCAAGCCTTATAAGTATAACAAATAAAAATTAAATTGTAAACTGTTTTTCAACTAAAAAAAGTCAAACAACCCCAAAAAAACCGCTAACCGAATATCTTTTCTTTTTCTTTTATTATTTCCGCCGCCTTTTCTATATAGGTCGCCACGTCTTTGGGTGCGCCCGCGCGGAGAATTATTTTTCCGCCCGCTTTAACTTCTTTACTTATGGCATTGGCGCCGCACGCCACAATCCTTGTCGTTTCTTCCATAACGTCTACGTTATATACGCAAGCCTTTCCTTCTTTTGCGTATCCCGTGTTTTCCAGACAGCCCGCCATATATTTCTGTCTGTACAGATAGTAAGGCTTATACCCTGCTTTATGCAGCGCTTCATGGGAGTAGGCTATCATTTTTTCTACTTCTTTATCGTCTGCCGAACACCCTTCTTCCGCAATGTAAGAACCCTTTTTAACGCACAACGTATGCACCGTTATATCGTCGGGCGAAAGCGATATCGCCTTATCTATACTGTACTTAAAGTCGTTTGCCGTTTCGCCTTCCAACCCCGCTATCAAATCCATATTTACTGAAAAGAGGTCTTTTGCGAGATTATATTTTTCAATCGTCTGTGCGGCGGTGTGTTTTCTTCCTATCAGTTCAAGCGTTTTATCGTTAAAAGTCTGCGGATTGATACAGATTCTCGTAACGCCGTAGTCTGAAAGCAGTTTAAGATTACTCTCCGTAATACAATCGGGGCGCCCCGCTTCTACCGTGAATTCCGTGCCTTTTTTTACGAACGACAGTGCGGAAAGCACACGTTCTAATTGTTCGTCCGAAAGAGATACGGGCGTTCCGCCGCCGACGTAAACGCTTCTCAGATTTTTTATGAACTTCCTGCTTTGTTCTATTTCTTCACAGAGAACGTCTATATATTTATCTACAAGTTTTCTCGCGCTCTTTAAGTCCTGACTTATAAAAGAGCAATATTTACATCTTGTGGGACAAAACGGAATAAAAACAAACAGGTCGGTATTGTTTTCGTCTTTTGAATAAATACCTTTCTGTCTCTCTAAAACTTCTTTCGTAAGCGTTGCTTTTTCTTCGCTCACCTTCATATCGGAAACGAAAAAGTCGTAAAACTCGCCCGTTTTTTCTATACTGTCGTAAGCAAGTTTTGTGGGTCTTACCCCTGTCAGCGCGCCCCAAGGAAGTGTTACGCCGAGATAATTAGACAGCGCTTTATAAAGCGAAAGCGCGG
>JAEYEN010000105.1 GCA_023403375.1 Bacillota bacterium | reverse complement strand
GACAGCTTTATGTCTGATAAGCGGATGGTCTAAAATGTGTACGTTTTTATACTCTTTCATAATATCTCCTTGTTAGTTCTTAAAACGCTTTTAAGAGCGAATTGCTTTTCGCTCTTAAAAGGTTGTTGTCGTTTATTTTTCCGAATTTTCGGAATTTATTTGTTCGCTTTCTTTTCTTCTTTACACTGAGCGCAATTTTCTTCCGTTTTTTCTACGGTGCAAGCCGCGCATTCTTCCTGTTGCGCTTTCTTCTCTTCTTTGCACTGAGCGCAGTTTTCTTCCGTTTTTTCTACGGTGCAAGCCGCGCAGTCCTGGGAAGTTTCTTCTTTTTTAGCCTCTTTTTCGTCTACCTGAGTATATCCGAACATATTTTCTTCGGTGGGACGTTCGTATTCGACTTCTTTAACAACTTTTGCTTTGCCGGGTTTTAAGATAAGGTTTACAACTATACCGAGAATAAGCGCGCAAGCAATGTTGGAAATCTTAACTTTATCGATTTGTAAGTATAATCCGCCAAGACCGGTTACTAAAATCGCCGCTACGATGAACAGGTTTTTACTGTTGTCCAAGTCAACGTTTTTGAACATACGTAAGCCGGATACCGCAATGAAGCCGTAGAGTGCGATACAGATACCGCCGACTATACAGGTAGGAATGGTTTCTACGAATACTACAAGCGGATAGAAGAAGGAAACTACTATGCAGATTATTGCGGTTAAAAATATCGTGGATACGGAAGCGTTACCCGTAATAGCGACGCAGCCGATGGATTCGCCGTATGTAGTGTTGGGGCAGCCGCCGAAGAACGCGCCTGCGATAGAACCTACGCCGTCGCCCAAAAGCGTTCTGTGAAGACCGGGGTCTTTAAGCAAGTCTTTACCGATGATGGAAGAGATGTTTTTGTGGTCTGCAACGTGTTCCGCGAAAACTACGAACGCTACGGGAGCGAACGCTACGAATATGGAAAGAACGTCTGCAAAGCCGTTTATCTTAGCAGTGCCTTCCTTGAACATTCCTATAAAGGTTAAGTTGGGAATCCACTGGTCGAAATGCGCTACGTTTTCAAATATAGAGAAGTTTATAAGTTTGCAGTATTCGCTGCCGCAAGCGTGATAACCTATAAGAGTGATAATCGCCGCAAGCGCATATCCGCCTAAAACGCCGATGATGAACGGGAACATTTTAAGGGTTTTATTACCTTTAACCGAAGCAACTACGGTTATAAGGAACGTTGCTATACCTACTGCAATTGCGATAAGGTTGTAGTTAGCAGCGCCGCCGGCAATGTTCATTAAGTTGTTCATTGCGGAGCCGGAAAGACTTAAACCGATTAAAGCGACGGTGGGTCCGATAATGACGGGCGGCATAAGTTTATTAAGCCATTCAGAACCGACGAGTTTAACCAAAAGCGCGATAATGACGTATACAAGTCCCGCAAAGACGGAGCCAAGGAATATTCCGAAATATCCGTAAGCGACCGCGGTGGCAAGCGGTGAGATAAACGCAAAAGACGAGCCTAAAAAGACAGGGCTTTTGAATTTAGTGAAAAGCAAGTACACAATGGTACCTACCCCTGCGCCCATAAGCGCCGCGGACTGGCTTAAATAAACGCCCGTTCCGTCTGCAAGGATAGGAACCAGAATGGTCGCCGCGATGATTGCCAAAAACTGCTGAACGGCAAACAATAAGTTTTTGCCGAAAGGCGGTCTTTGGTTTACGTCGTAAATAATACCGTTTTTGTTCATTAGTGAACCCTCCGAGAAAATTTTATAAAAAAAGAGGTCCCTTAAAAAAGGAAACCTCTTTTTAAATCGTTTTTAAATAAATAATCCGATAAAGAAAAAATGAAACACGGATATTTTTGTTTTGTCATTGAATTGGTACCCGACAAAAAAACCGCCATTTATCCGCGCTCCTTAATTTTATCTTTTGCAGTATATCATACCCTGTCCGAATTTTGCAACTGTTTTAGGCTATATTTTTTTAAAATTTTTTGCCCAAACATTATATATGGTAGTATATTCGTCGCTACTACACACTATGCGTTGTGGTTGCCGTTTTTTGTATTTAAAGCCGAAATTTCAGGTTTTTACTTGTCTTTTACCCTTTCTTCCAGAAAATCCGTTTCGGTAATTTTGTTTTTACAAATCTTTAACGTTTTAATTTCGTACGGCTTAAAGCAAACGTTAAACTTCTTGCCGGAGTAACTTATCGTAACGTTTTTGCTTAATCCGTCGGTTTCAAAAAGCCTTACCGCAACGCCCTTTCCATTTTCACAGGGCTTAAATGCCGAAAGCGTAACCTTTCCGTCTATTTTAAGATAACTGTCGCAAGGCGCAAGCCGCCCGTCGTGATTGCTTTCCGCGATTATAACGGGCGCGTTAAGGAATTCGTCCGCCGCGCCCCATTCTCCTGCGGAAAGGTCCACTCTGATTTTGCCTTCCGTTATCCCCGTAGAAATATAATCGTAATTTTTATCGGTATCGAGTTCGCTTATTCTCAAATCGCCGTATATCGGGCTTCTCAAAAGGCTCAGCCCGAGTTTGTTTTCCGCCGCATTATAGGACGGAACGCCGTCTGATATATACGTTATTCCGTCTGCCGTAAGCCACTCTCCGACAGGCATATCCATAGCGTTACCCCCGCGTTCTGCCGAATAAAAGGGCGTTACCGCTTTTGTTTTTTCCGTCTTTACTTCGGAAACGAGTTTTATAACCGAATGAGTGCTTTCGTTATTTACGGTATATTTTAAGTCGAAATAATTTTCCTGCTTATAAAAGGTAAATTCAAGCGTTAGTTTTATATCGGCGGCTTTATAAACTTTAACCGTTCTTAAAATCAGTTCTCCGTTTTCCGTCGTTTTTTCGGAAACGAGCGTAAATTTATCCTTTTCCGCGCCAAACCCTTTAACGTTAAAGCACCACGTATCGCCGTCGTCGTTTAATATTTTAGGATGAAGAAGTTTACCGCACTTTACGTCTTTATCGCCAAGGAGAATTTTTTCAATCAGCCCGTCGTTTCCGAACAGAACCGTATAATCCTTTATTTTAACGGAGTTAAAAGTACGCAAATCTTTTTTAACTTCTTTTTCGGTTTTAACTACCTTAAAAGTTTTATAGCCCATGGACGGGATTTCCGCCTTAAAAATAAATCTCGACCGAAATGCGGGAATAACCGATTTTTCCGCAATTATCTGCGCGGGAAAAACGTTGCCGTTCTCGTCGGCAAGACTGATAGATTTATCGTACCATGGGAATTCGTGCGCCCACTGTACTTCCGCTTCCATATAGCCGTTATAATTTTTGCCGTTTAAGTTCCACGCGACTATATTCCATATATCATCGGGGTTTTTACCCACGGTTTTAATATCTTTCGTTATCGATTGAATAGAAAAGTTCAGTTGTTCGAAAGCGTGCGCAAACGCC